>JAEXAH010000036.1 GCA_023458315.1 Pseudomonadota bacterium | reverse complement strand
CTTGGTACGCGCCAATCTCATGCACCGAAAGCGCATCGACCGTCTGATTGGAGGCGACCCCAGACCCGGGGGCGACACCAATCAAATGGTGCTGCAATGGGCGTGAACTTTAACCGGACAGCCGTGGGTCAAGCCCGGCAATGACGATGAAGAGGGAGGGCTTTCAACAAACTCTAATCGCCGTCTTTGCCCGCGATGTCCTCGTCCCAGACGTCCGGGCGTTCGCAGATGAAGCGGGCCATCAGGTCGATGCATTCGGGCGAGTCCAGCATCACCACCTCGACCCCGCGCGACCGCAGGAAATCGGCGTTGCCGGTGAAGTTGCGCTCTTCGCCCACCACCACGCGGCGGATGCCGAACTGCACGATGGTGCCCGCGCACATCATGCAGGGACTGAGGGTGGTGTAGAGGGTGACGCGGTCATAGCGCGGCCGTCGTCCGGCCTTGCGGATGCAATCCATCTCGCCATGGGCCACCGGGTCGCCGTCCTGGACGCGGCGGTTATGCCCGGCGGCCACCACCACGCCGTCCTCGACCATCACCGCGCCGATGGGCAGGCCGCCTTCGTCATAGCTTTTCCGCGCCTGTTCAAAGGCCAGGTGCATGAAATCCGCGTCATTCATCGGTTCTCTCCTATTGCGCCGCCGCGGCGGGCGCCGACATCTCGGCCAGCAGGGCCTTGAACGCCCGCACCGCGCCGGTTTCCACCGTGTCGCGGTGCTGGATCAGCCAGGTTTCCACCCGTCCGCCCTTGACCGGCAGGGCGGCGATCTGTCCGGCATGCTGGGGCCGTTCCACCACCGAACGCGGCAGCAGGCTGACGCCCATGCCCGCCGCGACGCAGCCCAGCAAGCCGTCCAGGGTGCCGAATTCCATGATGCGCTGCGGCGGGTGGCCGTGACGGCGCAGCCATGATTCGGTGTGGACGCGATAGGCGCATCCGGCGCGGAACACCAGCATGGTGTGGGTGTTGGCCGCGGCCTCGGACCGTATTCCGGCGGGCACCGCCAACACCAGATCCTCGACGAAGACCGGGCCGCCGACCACGCGGTCGTGCCGCACCGGCCCCCCCAGGAAGGCCAGATCGACCCGTCGCTCCAGCACCGCCTGAAGCTGTGAATCGGTGGTGCCGGTGAACAGGCTCAGCATCACCTTGGGGTGGCGGCGGTGGAAATCCGCCAGGATGGGCGGCAGACGCGCGGCGGCGGTGGATTCCATGGCGCCCAGCCGCAATTCGCCGCCATCGCCCACCGCCTCGCGCACGGCGTCGCGGGCGGCATCGGTCAGCGCCAGGATGCGTTCGGCGTAATCCAGCAGCACGCCGCCCGCCGCGGTCAGGCGCATGCCGCGCGGTTCGCGCAGGAACAGTTGCGCCCCCAATTCGTCCTCGAGCTTGCGCACCCGCGCCGAGACGTTGGACGGCACCGAATGCACCTGCTCGGCCGCCGCGCCCACCGATCCGGCGCGGGCCACGGCACGGAACAGCCGAAGGGCGGCGGTATCCATGGCTGCGTTCTCCCATACAGAATGGTGTAAGCGTAATTATTCGCTGGAACAGAAGCAACAGCGCCGCCATTTTGGAAAAAAAGAAGCACGGGAGCAAACATGTCCACGCATAGCGGACGCGTCCTGGTGGGCGGCATGCTGGCCTGCGCGGTGGCGCTGGGGCTGGGGCGCTTCGCCTTTACCCCCATCCTGCCGGTGATGCAGGCGGAATACGGCTTCGACGCCCAGGGCAGCGGCTGGCTGGCGGCCTGCAACAATGTGGGCTACCTGATCGGCGCATTGTGGGCGGGGGCGGTGCGCACCGATCTGGGGCGGCACCGGCTGTTGGGGCTGGGTTTCGTGGTGTTGCTGGCGACGTTGGCGTTGATGCCCGTCACCGCCTCGCCGCTGGTGTGGAACGGCTTGCGGCTGGTGGCGGGCATCGCCTCGGCGTGGATCTTCGTGCTGGCCTCGGCCCTGGTCATCCCGCTGCTGACCGCCGCCGGGCATGCCCGCTGGGGCGGCCTGCATTTCGGTGGCGTCGGGCTGGGCATCATCCTGGCCGGGCTGGTGGTCGGGTGGGCGGTCAACGCCCTGGGCTCGAACGCCGGATGGCTGATCACCGCCGCCCTGGGCGCGGCGGGCACCATGGTCGCATGGCCGATCCTGGCGGGCGCCCATCCGCGCGGCGGCACCGCCCCGGCGGCGGCGGCGCCGGGTTCGGGCTTCCCCATGGCCTTGCTGGCGGCGGCCTATTTCTGCGAGGGCTTGGGCTATATCGTCACCGGCACCTTTCTGGTGGCGGTGGTGCGCGCCACCCCGGCCATCGCCGATCTAGCCAACCTGTCCTGGGTGCTGGTGGGGCTGGCGGCGTTGCCCTCGGCCCTGGCGTGGTCGTTCCTGGCCGAGCGCCACGGCTATCTGAAGGTGCTGGTGGCCGGGCACGTGGTGCAGGCGGTGGGCGTCGCCTTGCCCGCTTTGTCCAGCCATCCGGCGGCGGTGCTGGCCGGGGCGGTGATGTATGGCGGCACCTTCCTGGGCATCGTCGGCATGAGCCTGGCCTTCGGCCGCACCCTGAATCCGGCGGGCGCCGCCAAGGTCATGGGCCTGCTGACGGCGGTGTTCGGCATCGGCCAGATCATCGGTCCGGTGCTGGCGGCATGGCTGGCGGCCCAGGGCGGCTGGAGCCCGGCGCTGCTGATGGCGTCGGCGGTGGTGCTGCTGGGGGCGCCGCTGCTGCTGGCGGGCGGGGCCATGGCCCGCCGCCGCGCGGCGGTGGCCCCGGTGTTCAGCCGCTGATCACCATCACCCGGCCCAACAGGCCCAGGGTACGGATGTCGCCCAGTTCGGCGGTGGAATACAGCAGGTGGTCTTCGTAATGCAGTGACAGCCCCGCCGCCAGCGAGGCGATGCCGCCGCACAGGCCCTTGACCAGTTGCGCGTCGCCGCAGGTGCCGCGCGCGTGTTCGACCATCGCCCGGGTGTGGGCGTCTTCCGAGGGGTTGGTGGCCGCCAGCGCCAGCAAAAAGGCTGCCGCACCGGCCGGGACCATGATCTTCAGCATGGGAAGCAAAACCCTTTTGCCATTGGCCGTCATCCTGGATATAGCCGGTGCGAACGATTCGCACCAGCTTTTGCTTCAGGTCTTCTTGCGGCCGATCCTCGGCTCTTCGCCTTTCAGCAGGCGCTGGATGTTGGCCTTGTGGCGGACGAAGCCCAGAACCGCCAGCCCGGCGGCCATCAGCGCGGTTTCCGGATTGACCAGAAACCAGGCGAACACCGGCGACGCGGCCAGCGCCACCAACGCCGACAGCGACGAGATGCGGAAGACGAAGGCCACCACCAGCCAGGTGGCGCAGGCGGCCAGCCCCACCGGCCACGCGGCGGCGATCAGCGTGCCGATGGTGGTGGCGACGCCCTTGCCGCCCTTGAAGCCCAGCCAGACCGGGAAATTGTGGCCCAGCACGGCGGCGAAACCGGCGACCAGCGGTGCGTCGCCCGCCCCCAGCGCCGCCCAGGCCAGCCCGACCGCGATGGCGCCCTTGCCGCCGTCCAGCAACAGGGTGGCCAGGGCCAGTCCCTTGCGGCCGGTGCGCAAAACATTGGTGGCGCCGATATTGCCCGATCCGATCTGGCGGATGTCGCCCAGACCGGCCAGACGGGTCAGCACCAGTCCGAAGGGGATCGAGCCGAGCAGATAGCCGGCGATGGCGGCGGCGGCCAGGGCGATCATGTCAGGCGTTCCGATCGAAAACGGTGCGGCCGTCGACCACGGTGCGCACGACCATGCCCTGGACCGGGCGGCCGTCGAACGGCGAGTTCTTGGACTTGGAGCGGAACTGGGCGGGATCGACCACCCAGGCGCGGGACGGATCGAACAGCACCAGATCGGCGGCGGCGCCGACCTTGAGGCGCCCGGCCTTCAACCCCAGCACGTCGGCCGGGGCCGACGTCACCAGCCGCAACGCCTGGATCAGCGGCAGGTGGTCGTTGTGCACCAGTTCCAGCGTCACCGCCAGCAGGGTTTCCAGGCCGACGCCGCCGAATTCCGCCAGGGCGAAGGTCTGGCGCTTGGAATCGGCGTCCTGCGGCGCGTGGTCCGAGGCGATGGCGTCGATGATGCCGTCCTTCAGCGCCTGCACCACCGCCAGACGGTTGCTTTCCGAGCGCAGCGGCGGCGACAGCTTGGCGAAGGTGCGGTAATCCTTCACCTCCAGCTCGTTCAGGGCGAAATAGGGCGGGGCGGTATCGCAGGTGACGGGCAGGCCGCGCGCCTTGGCCTTGGCGATGACCTCCAGCCCGGCGGCGGTGCTGACATGGGCGGCGTGATAGCGGCCGCCGGTCATTTCCACCAGCCGGATGTCGCGCTCCAGCATGATCACCTCGGCCTGTTCGGGGATGCCCGACAGACCCAGACGGGTGGCCAGTTCGCCGCCGGTCATGACGCCGGTGGCCAGCGACGGCTCTTCCGGATGCTGGACGATCAGCGCGCCGAAGGTGGCGGCATAGCTCAGCGCCCGGCGCATGACCTGGGCGTTGGCGATGGCGCGGGTGCCGTCGGTGAAGGCCAGGGCGCCGGCTTCGGCCAGAAAGCCCATCTCGGCCAGTTCCTTGCCTTCCAGGCCCTTGGTGGCGGCGGCATAGGGATAGACCTTGGCCAGACCGTTCTTGCGGGCGCGACGGGCGACGAATTCCACCGTGGCGACTTCGTCGATCACCGGATCGGTGTTGGGCAGGCAGACCATGGAGGTGACGCCACCGGCCACCGCCGCCTCGCCCGCCGATTTCAGCGTTTCCTTGTGTTCCTCGCCCGGTTCGCGCAACTGGACGCGCATGTCCACCAGGCCGGGGGCCAGGCACAGGCCCTGGCAATCGACCACGGCGATGCCGTCGGGCACGCCGCCCTGGAACAGGCCGGGACCGACATCGGCGATGGCCTCGCCATTGGTCAGCAGGGCGCCCTTGGCGTCCAGGCCGCTGGCGGGGTCGAGCAGGCGGGCGTTGACATAGGCCACCAGCCCGGCGGCTTGGGAACGGTTCGGCATCAGACGGCGCCCGTGTTGGCAAGGTTGCGGGTCAGCAGGTCAAGACAGGCCATGCGCACGGCCACGCCCATTTCCACCTGCTCGCGGATCAGCGAGCGTTCCACGTCGTCGGCCACGTCGGAATCGATCTCGACGCCGCGGTTCATGGGGCCGGGATGCATGATCACCGCGTCGGGCCTGGCGCGGGTCAGCTTTTCCCGGTCCAGGCCGAAGAAGTGGAAATACTCGCGGATCGAGGGGATGAAATTGCCGCTCATGCGTTCGTTCTGGATGCGCAGCATCATCACCACGTCCACGTCCTCCAGGCCCTTGCGCATGTCGTGGAACACCTCGACCCCCATGCGGGCGATGTCGGTGGGCATCAGCGTGCGCGGGCCGATCAGCCGCACCCGCGCGCCCATGGCGTTCAGCAGATAGATGTTGGACCGCGCCACCCGCGAATGCAGCACGTCGCCGCAGATGGCCACCGTCAGCCCCTCGATGCGGCCCTTGCGGCGGCGGATGGTCAGGGCGTCCAGCAGCGCCTGGGTCGGGTGTTCGTGGCTGCCGTCGCCGCCGTTGATCACCGCGCAATTGACCTTGGTGGACAACAGCTTGACCGCGCCCGAATCGGGGTGGCGCACCACCAGCACGTCCAGATGCATGGCGTTCAGCGTCATGGCGGTGTCGATCAGCGTCTCGCCCTTGGCGACCGAACTGGCCGATGTCTGCATGTTGATGACGTCGGCGCCCAGCCGCTTGCCCGCCAGCTCGAAGCTGGTGCGCGTGCGCGTCGAGTTCTCGAAGAACAGGTTCACGACCGTGCGGCCGTGCAGCAGGTTCTTGCGTTTGTCGTCGGACCGGTTCTGGGCGACGTAGCCGTCGGCCAGATCCAGAATGGCGGTGATCTCCAGCGGACCCAGGCCCTGGATGCCAAGGAGATGGCGGTGCGGAAAGCGCGGCTCGATCATGATGGGGCGAACTATAGGACCGCCCGGTTTCCCCCGCAAGCGGCAGCCGCATGGCCCCGCCGCCGAATCCGATAGTGACCGGCGGCTCTGGACTTTCTATTATGCACATCATACCTTGGTTGGAAGGCCCAAGCCTTGACGGCGGCAAGCCCAGACGACACGCACCGATTGCAAGAAGCGGGAAGATATTGGCGCAATCGTTTGAAAATGTAAGGCTTGTCATTGCTGACGACAGCCAGATGGTGCGTGCCGGTTTGCGCGGCGCGATGTTTTCCATCGGCTTTCGCAATATCAATGAAACCGGAAGTTTCATTAAGCTGCACGACCTGATCGATCAGGATGCGATTGATCTTTTGATCACCTCCAGCACCCTGGAAGGCAACGATACCGGCTTTCTGGTCAGCGAGATGCGCAACCAGCGTCTGGGAACCAACCCCTTTGTGGTGGTGATCAGCCTGTTGGCCAGCGCCGAACCCGATTACGTGCGCAAGGTGATCGATTCCGGCGCCGACGATCTGGTGCTGACCCCGGTGCAGCCCGACCAGTTGATTCTGCGCATCGAAAAGCTGACCCGCACCCGCAAGCCCTTCGTCGTCACCCACGATTACAGCGGCCCCGACCGCCGCACCAAGTCCCGCGCCTTCGAAACCCATTCGGCGCCCATGCTGGAAGTGCCCAACCCGCTGAAATTCCGGGCCGAGGCCACCAGCCTGGACGGCACCCGGCTGATCCGCACCATCGGCGAAACCGCCGTCACCCTGAACCGCATGAAGATCGAACGCTATGCGGTGCAGATCGACTGGCTGGTGACGCATATCCACGCCACCATCCGCGACGGCGCGGTGGCCGACCCGGCGGAACTGATCCCGCACGTCACCAAGCTGTGCGCGGTGGCCGAGGACATGGAGCGGCGCATGCGCGGCACCGCCACCGAGATGCACGCCGCCCCGGTGGCCGAGGTGCTGACCCTGGCGCGGCGGCTCGAGGAAAGCCCCGGCCGCATTCCCTTTACCGATCTGGAACGCCTGACCAGCCTGTCGCGCACCATCACCCGTGCCCTGGGCCATCCGCCCCGGCACGCGCCCTGCGCCCCGGCGGCGGTCTGTGCCCCCGCCGCCATGCCGCCGCGTCCTGTGACCCAGCAGCGGGCGGCGGTCGTCACCTGACCGCCGCCCCGCCGGTCACGCCACCAGCAGGCTGCGCGCCGGCAACATGTCGTGCAGCACCCACGACCGGTGGGCGTTGGCGGCCAGGTGGAAGCGGCAGGCGGGATGTTCCAGCGCCTCGTCGGCATTGACCCGGCCGTCGGCATTGGCCAGCCACTTGCTCCACTCGTCGCCCAGATAGGGCGGGATGTCCTCGGGCGATGCGAACAATTCGCCGTCGCGCGCCGCCTTGCGCCACGCCTCGATGCGCGCGTCCGAGCCGCCTTGCAGCCGCAGGATGCGGTCGACGGCGGGACGGATGGCGTCGAACGGCCGGGCGGCGCCGTCGCCGAATTCCGCCCGTTTGGTCAGTACCTGAGCGAAGAAATCGTGCAGCGCGGCGCAGGCGTCCAGGAAGCTGGCCGGGTTGTCGCGCTGGGCGGATTCCGAGGATTCGTAGCGGAAGCTCCAGACCAGATAGGGCAGGTCGGGATAGGTGGCGACGCCGCCATGGCCCAGCGCGCCGGTGACGCCCTCGGCGAACAGGCTTTTGAACCCGGCGGTGACGGACGTCCACCAATTGGGCCGCTCGATGGCGTCGCGCAGCAACGGCACCTTGTGGGTGAAGCGTTTGAAGAATTCCCGGCGCTTGTTGTTCAGGAACTCCACCAGTTCCGGATTGGCGCCGGGAAAGTGGAAGCTGTCGGCGTCCACCTTGTTGTTGCGCGAACTGACGCCCGCGAAGCCGTAATGGGAAAAGGTGTCGGCGAAGACATGGGCGGTGATGCCGACCCGTTGCAGCGCCAGCGGGTCCAGGGCGGCGCGCTCGACCACGTGCTCGATCATGAAACGGGCCGGTTCGCTGTCCTTGCGGCACTTCAGCAATTCCTCGTACTCGGCATTGCCGCCGGGGCCGGGCTCGTTGCCGGGCAGGAAATGGAACGGCACCCAGACGTTGCGCTGGTCGTCGGGCTGGATGTTCTTGATCTCGTCGGCCACGTGGTGGGCGGTGGGCACACGCGCCAGCCGGGCGCCGTCCTTGAACGCCACCGGCCGCGTCGCCACGTTGTCGTCCACGTATTGGGCACAGCTTGCCGCCACCTGGGCGGCGTCGCGCGACATGCCCGCCGCGCGTGCCATGCAATATGTCCCGTAATAGTGCATGTCGATCTGCATTTTCCCCTCCCGTTGGTTGCGTTCAGGGATGCTAGTTCAGATTGCACGAAATGAAAACGGGACACCTTGCGTGTGCAGGGTGTCCCGTTGTTCGATCAAACCGGTAACACCAAATCCCGGTGAGTGGAACTCATGGGGATTTGGTTAGGCCCAAGGGGCCGCGCGGCTTATGCCGCGGGAGCCAAGGGTTTCGGAGAAACCCGCCCGGCGCTTGAGGGTCCCGGTGATCGGTTCCGATCACCGGGATTGGTATACAGGGCTCAGGCCATGGCCTCGCCCTTGATGGCCTTGTCCAGCAGGGCGATGGTGTTGGCGACGCCGTACAGCTTGATGAAGCTGCCCATGCGCGGCCCCTGGTCCTGGCCCAGCAGCACCTCGTAGCACGCCTTGAACCATGCCTTCAGTTCGGGGAAGGCGTCGCGCTTGCCGATCTCGTAGACGGCGTTCTGCAATTCCTCGGCCGAGGCGTCCGAGCCCGCGGCCTCCAGCTTGGCCTTGAGGTCGGTGAAGGCCTGGATCTCGTCGGCGGTGGCGGCGCGGTACTTCTTGGCGGGCTTCACGAAGTCCTGGTAATAGGCGACGGCGCCCGTCACCAGCTTGTCCAGGATCGGCGCGGTTTCCGGGCTGGCGCCGGGGGCGTAACGCTGGATGAAGCCCCACAGCACCGCCTTGTCGTCGGAATTGCACACGCTGGCCAGATTCAGCAGGATGCTGAACGACAGATGCGCCTCTTCCTTCGGCGGCTGGCCGTTGTGGATGTGCCACGCCGGATTGTCCAGGCGCTTGCCCGGCTCTTCCGTCTCGAACTTGCCCAGATAGGTCAGGTAATCGTCGACGCTGCGCGGGATCACGTCGAAATACAGCCGCTTGGCCGCCTTGGGCTTTTGGTACATGAACAGCGCCAGACTGGCGTCGGGGGCGTATTTCAGCCAATCCTCGACCGCCAGGCCGTTGCCCTTGGACTTGCTGATCTTCTGGCCCTTGTCGTCCAGGAACAGTTCGTAGGTCAGGTTCATGGGCGGGGTGCCGCCCAGGATGCGGCAGATGCGGCTGGACAGTTCCACCGACGGGATCAGGTCCTTGCCGCTCATTTCGTAATCGACGCCCAGGGCGTACCAGCGCATGGCCCAATCGGCCTTCCACTGCATCTTGCAATGGGCGCCGGTGACGGGGGTTTCGATCAGCTTGCCGTCCTCGCGCCGGTAGACGATGGTGCCCGCCTTGACGTCCTTCTCGACCACCGGCACCTGCAACACGATGCCGGTTTCCGGGCACACCGGCAGGAACGGCGAATAGGTGGCGCGGCGTTCCTCGCCCAGGGTCGGCAGGATGACGGTGATCACCTCGTCATAGCATTCCAGGATGCGCAGCTTGGCGGCGTCGAACTTGCCGGTGTTGTACCATTCGGTCGCCGACTGGAATTCGTATTCGAAGCCGAAAGTGTCCAGGAAGCTGCGCAGGCGGGCATTGTTGTGGGCGCCGAAGCTGTCATGGGTGCCGAACGGATCGGGCACCCGGGTCAGCGGCTTGCCCAGATGGGGGCGCACGATCTCGGGGTTGGGGATGTTGTCCGGCACCTTGCGCAGGCCGTCCATGTCGTCGGAAAAGGCGAACAGCCGGGTCGGCAGCTCGGGCGCCAGCACCTTCAGGGCGTTGCGCACCATGGTGGTGCGCGCCACCTCGCCGAAGGTGCCGATATGCGGCAGGCCGGACGGGCCGTACCCGGTTTCGAACAGCACGTATCCCTTGTCCGGGGTTTTGCCTTTCAGACGCTCGTCCAGCAGGGCCTTGGCTTCCTGGAACGGCCAGGCGGTGGCGTTGCGGGCGAGGTCGGAAAGGTCGGACATGATCAGGGTACTCTGACGATGTGGAAAAGAGCGGAACCGTAGTCCCCGCCAGCCCCTTTCGTCAATCGTCCAGGATCATCAGCAGGCTGTCCTCCGTCACCGAATCGGCGTTCCTGACCATGATCTCGCGCACGGTTCCGGCGCGCGGCGCGGTGACTTCGATGGTGGTCTTGTTGGTTTCCACCTCGGCCAGCACGTCGTCTTCCTCGACCGTGTCGCCGACGCGCACCAGCAATGCGGCGACGAACACGTCCAGCTTGTCGTCGGCGGTGAAGCAGGCGCCGCACGGTTCGGCGCATTCCGGGAATTTGGGAACGCGGATTTCGATCAAGATGCCCCCGCAATCAAATCGTCATGCCGATGATGACGGAAATGGCGGGGGCTGCAACCATCGGTGTTTTGTGGGTTTTCAGGCGGGATGCGTCAGGCCCGGACCGCCAGGGCGGCGGCGGTCAGGATCAGCATGATGCCGAAGGCGCGGCGCAGGGTGCGTTCGGAGAAGGCGTGGGCCGCCGCCACCCCGGCCGAAACGGTGGCGATGCCGCCCGCCGCCAGGGCCAGTCCGACGGTCCAGTCCACGCTTTGATGGCGGGCGTATCCGGCCAGGGCGGCGACCGAGGCGGGCGTCACCAGCGCCAGCGACAACGCTTGCGCCGCCCGCTGGCCCTGGCCGAACAGCCCGGTCAACAGCGGCGTCGCCACCAGACCGCCGCCGACCCCCAGCAGCCCCATGCTGCCGCCGCCCGCCAGTCCCACCAGCGGCAGCAGCGGCCGGGGCAGCCGGGACGGCGGCGCGGCGGCGGCGCGCGGCGGCAGTTGCAGGACACCCAGAACCGCCAGGAAGACGCAGAACAGCAGGCGCAGCAGGGCCGGGTCCAGGTCGTTGGCCAGCATGGCGGCGCCCCAGGTGGTGGCGGTGGCGACCACCGCCAGCGCCAGCGCCTCGCGGCCCAACCCCTCGGGGTTGCGGCGGGCATAGCGCCACCACGCCACCAGCAGGTTGGGGGCCATCATCACCAGCGCCGTGCCCTGGGCGGTGGCCTGTTCCATGCCGCCGCCCAGCACCAGGATGGGAATGGCGATGATGCCGCCGCCGATGCCGAACACGCCGCCGAAAAAGCCCAGCGCGGCGCCCAGCGCCAGTGATCCCAACAAGGTGATGGCCAAATCCATGATGCCGTGCCGCGAAAGGTGAGTGCCGGTTCGACCATATTGTTATCCACGGCACCGTTAAATGCCGCTATGATCCCGTCACTCGTGCATCTGACGCAATAATCCCATGGACGCCACCGCCGATCTCGGCTTTTTCGTCGCCCTGTCGCGCCACGCCACCCTGGCGGCGGCGGCGCAGGAATTGGGCATCACCGCGCCTGCGGTCAGCCGCCGTCTGGCGGCGCTGGAGGCGCGGCTGGGCGTGCGGCTGCTGAACCGCACCACCCGGCGGCAAAGCCTGACCGCCGAGGGCGAACGCTATCTGGAGGAGGGGCGGCGCATCCTGGGCGACCTGGAGCAGTTGGAACGCGCCCTGGCCGCCGGGGGCGAGGCGCCGCGCGGCCTGTTGCGGGTCAATGCGGGCATCGGCTTCGGCCGTCGCCACCTGGGACCGGCCGTGGCCGATTTCGCCCGGCTGTACCCCGAGGTCGAGGTCATCCTGACCCTGACCGACAAGCCGCTGGACCTGGCGGCCGAGGCCATCGACATCTGCATCCGCCTGGGGCCGGGCGCCGATACCGGCCAGATGGTGCGCAAGATCGCCGCCAACCGCCGCTATCTGTGCGCGGCGCCATCCTATCTGGCCGCCCATCCGCCGCCGCGAACGCCGCGCGACCTGCTCGACCATCAATGCATCGTCATCCGCGAATATTTCGGCGCGTACAATTCCTGGCAATTGCTGTCGGACGGCGGGCAGCGCACGGTCAAGGTGGCGGGGCGGCTGGCCACCAACCATGGCGAGGTGGCGGTGGCCTGGGCGCTGGCCGGGCACGGCATCGTCCTGCGCTCGATCTGGGACGTTGCGTCCTATCTGCGATCGGGCGAATTGGTGCGGGTGCTGCCGGAATGGTCGGGCGTGGACGCCGACATCCGCGCCACCTATCTGCAACGCAACCACCTGTCGGCCAAGATCCGGGTGTTCCTGGATTTCCTGGCCGACCGCTTCGCCGAACAGCGCCGACCGGATGCCGGGTGGTAGGGGGGCTAGCTGTGAAGTCTCAGGAGGTTGCCCACTCGGTCTGAACCGAGGAAGCTGAAGTTGCGACACTTTGGCTTAATCAGGGGGACCGAATGGGCATCCACAAGAATGCCGTTCTAACGCCGACCGGTCGAGAGATTCTGGTGCGGCGTGTTCTGGACGAGGGGTACACCCCCATGGCGGTGGCCACCGCCATGGGGGTGTGCGTCCGCACTGTCCGCAAATGGGTCGAGCGGTTCGAAGCCGAGGGCGTTGCGGGCCTTCAGGACCGCTCATCGCGTCCGCATCGATCTCCGGCGCGGACGCCTGTTTACCTTGCCGAGCAAATCGCGGCGTTGCGCCGCCAGCGCCGGACGGGAGGCGAGATCGCCACCGCCGTGGGCCGGTCCAAGGCCACCGTCTTCCGTATTCTCGGACGTCTCGGCATGAACCGGCTGAAGTCGCTGGAACCGGCCGAGCCGGTGCGCCGCTACGAACGCGAGGCGCCTGGCGACATGATCCACATCGACATCAAGAAATTGGGCCGCTTCAACAAGGTCGGCCATCGTATCACCGGCGACCGCACCGGCCAGAGCAACAGCCGAGGCGTCGGCTGGGAGTTTGTCCATGTCTGTATCGACGACCACTCCCGCGTCGCCTTCACCAAGATCATGCCGGATGAGAAAAAGGAAAGCGCCGTCGCCTTCTTGGCGGCGGCGCTGGCCTACTACAAAAGCCTCGGCATCACCGTCCAGCGCGTCATGACCGACAACGGATCGTGCTATCGATCCAAGGACTTCCGCAAAGCCTGCGCCAGCCATGGCTTGAGGCACGTCCGCACCAAGCCCTACACGCCGAAGACCAACGGCAAGGCAGAACGCTTCATCCAGACCGCCTTGCGCGAATGGGCTTACGCCACGGCCTACCAGAACTCAGCCGCCCGCGCCGACGAACTGCCTCGATGGCTGCACCGCTACAACTGGCACCGGCCCCATGGTAGCTTGAAGGCGCAG
>JAEXAH010000035.1 GCA_023458315.1 Pseudomonadota bacterium | reverse complement strand
TCATAATCAAGGCGAAGGGGGATCGGTGCGGCCACTGCAAACCTCCAGCTGTTTGCCAGAGTGACTCACATTTGGCCGCTCATGGGAATCCCCGCCGTGAGTCGCCGTCAGCGCAGGCTGGTATAAGGTCCTGCAGGCGTATAGCCGGCCATCCGCTCATCGTACTCGATGCCCAATACATGCCTCAGGCAATAGTGGGTCGACTGGTCGAGAGTCGCACGTCCTGAGGTAAACCACTGGAGTTGGCGCCGGGTGATCCCGACTGTGGCCGCGATATCCTTCGCGGGATTGGGCCAACAGGCTACAAGGTTCCTGGCGATTTCAGGCGTGTTGTCGTGCTCTTCGTAGGCCGCGAATTCGTCTTCATCATCGTCGGTCTCCGCTGACGGGGCCTCTCCCCGAAGCAGCCAAGTTCTCCGGCCTATACCTTCGTTATGAAAATAACGGGACTGATCGGGTGGGAGCGATGTCTCCCAGGATGACAGCCATGGGCCTGCTTTCCAATCCAGCTCTTCGAGGGAAACAGGCGATGGTTCGCGCATGGGCAAATCCAGCCATTGCGCGATAGCTATCTCCAGCTTTCGATTGCCTAATTCGCGAGGCCCGTGACGCGCACTCCGGTTATGATCTTCTTGCGCATCCAGACAAAGCGCTTCCACGGATGCCGCCAGCGACAAGTCGACCGGGTCGTGCCATCTCGACAACCATCGTGAGGCATCATGAGCCGAGCGCAGAGATGCAGGCACTGTCTTATCTTTGGCATCGGCAACCTCAAGATGGACACCGATCCTGGCCAGATCGTCCGCCAGAAGCGGATCTGCCTGTGCCACATAACGATTTACGCGCAAGACATCTGGCGTGCCACGCAGCCCCTCCGCGCCTCTCCAGGCTGTCAACAGCACCCCTCTCAACGATTTAGGCTGGTCGGCGGGAGAGAACGTCAGCCATCGGATCGGCAGACCGGCCACGGTGATGCCGTAGAGTATGAGAGGGATCAGCCCTCGTTGTTTTGCGTCTGCCAGTCTTATGGGATCGCGTACCGCGACAATGCCATGCTGAGGATGATGGAACAGGAACTTGGCGATCGAGACGTAAAAATGGTGTTCCCGGCTTGGCTGGTGTCTCTGATCGTTCATGGCTGCTCTCAGTCAATTACGGCGACAAGTTGGGCGAGGACGGCCATCGCATCCTGCTCCGGAAAAGCAGGGACGCATTCCGGCTGACGGGCGTTGATTTCACGGCGGAAATCTATGACGGTTTGGTCTATGCGGTGAGGAGTTGTCGTCGGCATTCCGCTTTGAGTGGCTTGGTGGCATGCACCTGAATGGTAGAAAGTCTGAGGGTGTTCTTCAATAGTGCGCCCATCTACCTGCTGCCGCTATCGTTCCGCGCCCATCTTCGCGAGGTAGTCGAGGCGCTCGGCGTCTCTCTTCCGCAGTTGGCGGGCTTTTCGGCTGTCAGAGTATGTGACAGCCGAGAAAGCGATGAATGCCCCCACCCAGACGTACATCCAGACATCGTCGGCGCGCTGGACGAAGCCGAACAAGGTGAACAGGATGATCCAAAGCAGACAGCCACAGCCCAGCTGATTGGACGTCCAGAAGGTTCGCTTCTCACCGGTCGAGAAGTTCACCATGCCGATCAGGAATTCCTCGCCAGGCTGGGTGCTCGGTCCAACCAGAGCTCCCACCTGGTGCCCCTCCAGGGCGCTGAAAACGTCCTCGTACGTCCGCCATTTCTTGTCCTTGCCCGAGGGCAGGCGGACCCAGATTTCCCGCAGAACCGCATTTGGACGGCCCTTCAGTTCGACAGATTGCCGCAACTCCCCAATCCAGGTGCCGATGTAAAGTTTGCGCTCGTCTGCCATCTGGTCGTCAGCTGGCAACGGGACGGTATCTGCGGTCATTGTCGGCCCTGCACCCAAGAATGCATTTTGTTCAATATATCGAGGTGCGCAAGCAGGGCAAGCCGGTTGCCATGCGGGGATGGATCTCAGGCAACTGTTCGCAACCAATCTGCGCCGTCTACGCCATGCCAAAGGCTGGTCACAGGACGAACTCGCCCTGGAGGCAGAGATGAGCCGCAGCTATCTCAGCCAAATCGAGAAGGGAAAGTTTTACGTCAGCTTAAAGGTGCTCGGGCGGCTTGCGGACGCCCTTGATGTGGACCCTGCGGAGTTCCTCAAGCCTCCCTCCTGAGTACCCGGGGCTTTCAATGTAGAGGCTGCGCCAGCCCTGCCGTGCGCATGTCCGACACGGAGTTGGGTACGGCGCCCGCCCCGGATCGCACTACGGGTTGGGTGAGTTAGGAACCGTCGCTTTTTGGAGCGTTGTTGGCGCCTGATAGACTGTCGGGTTTTGCTTTGCGCCGGCGGTTGTTGCGCCCGTCACAGAGCGGGGGCACTCCAGTCCACACCTCTTCGCCACGCTCGTATTTTCGCTCTTTCCGGCGTGCGGTGAGGCCGCACTTCATGCACAAGCTCTCACCCGGCCTGGTTCGCCTCCACTGGTGGCCAGTGGATATTGACCCAATGACTGACGCGCCCAGGCGATCGGCAGCCGGTGGTGTGACTTCGGCGATCTGCTGGTTGCATCCATTGTGGACCAGGCGCAACAGTGCGGCGCAAACATTGAAGCGTGTCCGATCGTCCGCATAACACGATGCGCAATCGGGAACATGCCGGTGATGGCCGCGCTCGTTCACGATCTCTGTATCGCGCCCGAACGAGCAGACGTGAAGATAATTGGTATGGTGCAGCACCCCAGTGCCGGTTGGAACGAAGCCGCCACACCACACGCAAATGGCTCCGTCCCTTTCCCGAACATGGTTCTGCATGAAGGGGTTTCGCTGGGCACGGCGCGCGAAACGCCTCCATGCAAGTATGTCCAGCCGCCCCAACTCATCCTTGGTGGGCATATACGGGATAAGTTCTGCAATCGGAACCCGAGGCCTCCCGCGTCCGGCCGTCATCCTTGAACTCCATCTGCTGTCCAGTGACTATCATATGATAGGCCACCCCTTGCGGGTAGAAGGCGGTTATCTACCCACAATCTCTGCGAATAGCTGATCCAGGTCGTGGGCGACCATGATCGCCTCCCGGCCGCCATTGACGATGATCACCGCCTCGGTGCGGTCACTGTCAGCGTCGCGGAGGCCGCTGATGGAACTGAGGCGGATGGCATGGCGGATGCCTTGGATGTCCGTCACGCAAAGGAACCCGCTGTCGCGCATCGGTTCGCTCATGTGGACGCCTCCGTGGTTGCCATTTGATTGCGCTGCTAGTAGCCGCAGAAGTCGACCGAAGGCCTGTTGGCACTGGCCAGAGCCAGGACGGAGCGGAACAGGTCACCGTTTGAGCGCCGACGGTTGTCCTCGCGAAATGCCGCTTCCTGGGCATAGCGGTCCAGATAGGCGCCGCTAATGTGATGGTGAATGCCGATCTCGGCCCGCCGCAGCCGCGAGAACCAGCTTTCCGCCTGGTTAGTGCAGGCACCGTCGATACTGTAACCCTGGACATGGTTCACACGGCGGAGATCGTAGCGCGCGTGGAGCCGGTTCCATGCAGACGATTCGTCGGCGTGCATGACGCCGCCCCGCTCGACACGAGCCCGGATGAAATCCGCGGACGCGTCCTCGGTTGGGAAGCTCTTGGCGATGCTACGACCGTCCCTTTCGCGGATGACTACCACGCAGCGGCGCTTGCCGGTCCGATTCTCCGAACGACGAAGATCCTTACGGTCCTTCTTGAGGTTTTCGGGCCGGACGTGACCGCCGAAATAGGCGCCGTCGATCTCCGTGACGGTTCCCTCGCCGCCCAACCGAGTGTCCTTGACCTCAGCCGCCATGGCCTCCCGCAGCTTGTGGGTCAGGACGAACGCCGTCTTGTACTGGACGCCGAGGTCCCGCCCCAGCGCCAGTGCCGACTTGCCCTTGACTTCGTTGACGAAGATGGCGATCGCCGCCAAGTAGGTGCGGATCGGCACTTTATGGAAGGCGAACAGGGTGCCGGACGTCACCGAGAAGTCCTTGCGGCAAGCCTTGCACCGCCAACGACTGGCACCGTTCGGACGCCGGCAGTCGTAGCAGATGGCGCAGCTGCAATGCGGACAAACTGGCTTCCCCTGGGTCGAGGCCCAGCGAATATGCCGAAACACTTCCTCAGCAGCGGCGTCGGTCAGACCGAACACCTGGGCGAGCGACAACGTGCGCGCCTTGGCTGAGAGAAGGAAGTGCTGGCCGGATGGCCTGGGCATTGGGCGCCTCAAATAACGAAAACCGTTATCCAAGAGCGTATTGCGTTATCCGGCGGCAGTCAACGCCTTTCGGCGGCCATTGACGAAAAGCGTTACCCACGCCTAGGATGCCTCATGACCGACAAACCATTGACCCCTGAACAATCTGCTGCAGGCAGGGCACTGCTCGGCTGGTCCCAGAGAGACCTAGCCGAAAAGGCGCACCTGGGCGAAAGCACAGTGCGCAACTTCGAAAAAGGGCGCGGTGCTCAGACCTTCAACAATGTCTTGGCGATGCGCATAGCGATGGAAACTGCCGGTATAGTGTTTTTGGATGACGACGGCACGTTAGGACCTGGTGCCAGGTTGGCCACTTCAGCGCTGAACAACTAAAACTAACGCTTGACGGCCCCCGCAGCTTTCTTGCAGGTAGCTAGGTATTTCTCGACGACGCCACTCTCTATGAGCTCGAAGGCTTCCTTCTTTGCAGTCTCGACGGTGTCAAACAGCTTTCGGCCCAATACGCCGTTCATCCGCAGCCGATATTTGCGATTGCCTGAGGATTCGATGCGCAGGTCAATGCCGGCCTGCTTAATCGCGAAAGCCCCGTCAGGAGTGGTTGCCCAACGGGATGACGATATAAACCTGTTCTGACGATCAACAAATCGGCGCACCGATTCCATGTGGTTGCTGGCCACCTGCGTCGAAGTTAGGTGGTCACAGCAAGTCTCGCCGACCTCCATAGCGGGCCAATGGGCATGGTGAACTAAAAATACGTAGCGGATGGCGGTCCCGCACAAGTCGCAATTACCAATCACGTCCCCAAGGTCTTCATATCCGAGGAAGTCCCACCCAAATTTGGGGGCAATCAAGCCGTGCTCTGCCGCATGGCATCCGCGGCAGAGTGTTTCGCAAGCGTCGTAGGGGTATTCCCAAGGCCTCCGACCAGCTTCATAGCGCCTATGGTGGACCTGGAGCACGACGTCGCTCGATGGACCGCGCCGACACCGAACGCATACGCCACCATCTCGGCGCATCACTTTGTCCCGGAATTCGTGCCAATGCTTGGTGCGATAGAGGTCCATGGCCGATTAATGGATGTTGCGATATTAGTGAGCGCCCAGCTCGACGCGGACGCCTCTACCGTAAAGAAGTCGTAGAGATGCCTTGTGCGACCGCTGCATCCTTAACCTTTGCGGCAGCCGCATCGTAGCAAGCAAATGCGAACTCCATACGATGTTGCTGTAAGTGCTTGCGCAGGAGCTTCCACTTTCCACCAGCGCAGAATTTGTCGGCATTGCTCTGGATGTTTTGATCCAAACTAGCTTCCGTAAGGATGAAATCGGGTGCGACCATCGTGTAGACCCAACCGGAAACGGCGTCATTCGCCTCGGCAGGCAGGGGATCCAATAACGATATCTTGGCTCCCAGGCTGGTTGTCGCAAACGCTCCCTTCGGTTCTTCCGCCAGTGCCACTGTCGTGCCGGCCAGAAGTGCCAGAGAGATCGAAAGTGCGCGCTTAAACATGGCCTTACCCCCCATCTCGTAATAGCATCAGGCGATCATATCGGCGCGCCTAGATATTGCCAAGGTCGGATCCGTCACCCTTGACGGTCGTGTGGCCGGGTGTCGAATGTAGCAGGAGCCGGGGGAGCGGTGACAGGAGATATACTGACCAGCCAAGTCAAGCGGTTGGCCATTGGCGCTATCCGAGCAGCGATCCTGCCTAGTCTGTCGGCATTTGGCGGCACGTGCCTTTGGCACACCCATGTCGGCACGGTGGTGCTCCAACGGCTGCTAAAGGGGCATTCAACGAAGGTGCAGTGGGGGGTTGGCGGGGTCTCTGTACCCTTATTAAGGCTGGCGCCTCCAACCCTCGGTTCGCGAGATATTGGCTGCTCCCGTGAGAAGGCATCGCTCCTCGGCGGCGCCTTTCACTCATGGATCATTTTGATTGATTGGCCCCGCGTCCAAGTTGTGGATTTGGCGCTGGACATGTTCCGACACCGCGGAGACCTGTCGCCGTTAGAATACCCTCTCGTACCGCGCTACCTCTGGGCAGACGTACGCTGGGGCGTCGGCGATGACATGGTTGTGTGTCAGGTGCCGTGGCGCCGAATAAACTATCTCTCGTACCCGGAATTGAAAGATGACGTTCACGCCTGGATAGAGATGAACGAAGAGCCCCTGAATTTGATGATCGAGGACGCCTGGGATCGCCTAGTTATAACGGCTAGACGGAAAGGTGTTCTGATCTGATTGCTCCTACATTTCCATGTCAGGGCCTCCACGCTCTTCATCGGTCGACGCTGACGGAGCCCCATTGAATGCACGCTGATGTGGTTCAACGAGAGCCATGATTGCTGGCAGCAATCCCTGTTGGATCGCTTCCTCACGGGCATCTGGAGAGCGCAGCACCTGGACTGCGGCAAGAAACTTCACCTGCTCCAACTCCGCTTGCATCCGTGTTGTCCATTCCAGGGCCGCCTCCCGGCCTTCAGCCATTTCAAACACCCCGGCAACCGCAGCGTTTCCGAGTTGCTCACAGGCGTCCCGGTAGATGGGAAGAGGATGGGTCAGTGCTTGCGGAGAACTGGCTTGCTCGACCAGACGGGCAAATGCCTGGGCTCGGGCTTGTTGGGAGAGGTGCGGCTGTTCAGCTATTGAAAGCGCATGCGGTGCCGACCCTGTGGCGCTGCTGCCGGGCACTCCATGGTGCGCCTCCCCGTGCCAAACGAACTGATAGCTGGTGTTCTTGCTTCCACCAGGGTTCTTTGCCAGGAGTCCCCGACCAATCAGGTCGTTGATGTCACGCTGGGCCGTATCGGCGGAGCACCCGCAGATCGCCATCCACTTCTTGGTGGTCATGGCGCCTTCGAACCCGTCAAGAAGCTTCCCGAGCACCTTTCTCTGGCGATCGCTGAACGGATGCGCCGCGTGCTCATGCCAGAACTTCGCCTTGACGATGACTTTGTCGGCGGTCGCCTCGGCCGCGCTGATGGCGTGCGTGTAGCAATGGGAAAACCACGACAGCCAGCCCGTGATATCAAGGTCGCCCTTTTGCGTCTCCTCCAAGACCTCGTAGTATTGGCGTCTGTGAACCGCGATCTGGCTCGACATACTGTAGAAGCGCTGGCCGCTATTCTCCATCTGGGCAACCGCGAGGTCCGCTATCGCCCTCGCAATGCGCCCGTTCCCGTCGTCCATTGGGTGGATCGTGACGAACCAGAGATGAGCAACGCCGGCCCTGATCAGCGGGTCCATTCCGCCGGCGCCGCGACCGCCGTTGAACCAAGCAAGGAACTTCGCCATTTCCTCTGGCACCCGGGCAGCCGGGGGAGCCTCGAAATGGATCTTAGGCTGCGGAGAATAAGGCTGCGAAACCACCTGCATGGCTCCGTGGCGATCGGTCCGCCATTGGCCGACGTCGATTTTGTCGGTCCCCGAGTAGCCGGTCGGGAAAAGTGCTGCATGCCACCCGAAGATCCGTTCTGCGGTCAGCGGAGCGCCATAGTTCTTTGTGGCGTCCAGGATCATGTCCACCACGCCCTCGACCTTGCGGTCGGTGCTTCCCAAGCCCCCATCGGGCATACCGAGGCGCCGCGCGATCGAGGACCGCACACTGGCGGGATTGAGGACTTCCCCCTCGATGGCACTGGTCTTGACCACATCCTCTGAGGTCGCCTCAAGTTCGGACTGCAGGCGCGCGTCGATCCCCAGATCTCGCATGATCCCGAGGAATTGCCCCTGCCTGAAACGAGCTTCAGTGAGCGCCGGCAGCAGCTTGTTTGCATCCCAGCGGAATGATGGCCAGGTCGGGTGCTGCCATATGTAGCGAGCCATTCAGCCCTCTTTCGCCGCATATTCTGCGGTGAATATGGGCGCATTCTCCGCAAACCGCAACTCTCAGTGCGCGATCGCCCCTCGGCCGCAATACCCTATCTGGCAGGGCACTCAACCAGCTTGCCGCAGCCAGCCAGTCATTCTTGCTCTCTGCCTTCCGAAGCCTCAAGCCGACGTGCGAGGACATCCACCTCTGGGCATGCGTTCCGCCAGTGCTTGGGTACGCGCGCCGCTGCGTCTGAAGCCCAGACATACTGCTCGGGCGTCAGCGTCGCGCGGAATGCCAACGCTTGATCGGCAGCCTGAACGAAGCGCTGCGACAGCGCGTCTGTTCGGGAGGCGTTCATCACCCGCCACGCGCGCCAAAGAACGGTAGCCGACAGCGCGTTAGGCCAAGTGCCGTCACACAGACATGCTTGCCCTTGGAGGGCAGCAGCATTGCTCGGATGCGCCTGGCAGATCGCCATCCAGGCTTCGAACGTCATGGGCACACGTCTGGCGCGTCCTAATTGCTCGTCCATCGGACTCCTCCCGTCGGCTTTCGAAGTCTCCAGCCGATTGACCATGCTGTCTAGGGTGCAATCCGAAGAGCTTCCTGACTTCGGAGAAAAATGGCCTGCGTGGAGTCGAAAATTCAACGGAGGGGGCGACGATGTTCGCAAATCCGGGTGCCACGACAAAACACCAGAAAGCATAAATCGTTGTTATATATAAATAATGCCGCATTTGAACTTGAAATCAGAAAGTGGATTGCGTGGTAAAGCCAGGAAATAAAAATTGGATGGCGTGAACATCAAGGTCATGCTCAAGCACACTTCTTCACGCGCCCCAAAAACGGCTTGCGAGTCGCGGGCGTGTCGCCGACTATTGGGATGTCAGAACTGAACGAAGGAGAGTGCCGCCAGATAAGTGAATTTTTGACTGGCGTAGGCATTGCCCAACGAAAAACCCCGCCGTGCGACCGGCGGGGCTTCGATGCTGATCCCTAGGCCGAACTCAATCGACCCGACGATCTGATGCATGCGCGAACAAACGCACCTCGCAGCATGCCAGATCGCCGGGTCCTTCTCAATGCCTGAGTGATGCCCGATGGGGTGTCACCCAACAGGAGGACTCATGTCCGCTCACTTCTTGCTGACTGCCGCAAGCCGGGGTTTCGGCTTGCTGCAGATAATGGCGATGTCCGATGCGGAGGTCGTCGATTTTTGCTCTCGCGCCAAATGGCCGGACACTCAGGGTGCCGCTGTTTGCCCGTGGTGCAATATGCCGGGGACCGGCCCAGATGCTCGCAGGCGATATAAATGCAAATGGTGCCGCCGCCACTTCACGCTAACCAGCGGCACGGCCTTACATGGGGCGAAGCTCTCTTTGCGCCAACTCATACTCGCCGTCTTCATTTGGGCGGGTTCAGTTAAAGGGACGTCCGCATTGCAAGTGGCTCGTCTTCTGAACGTTCAGCACCGGACCGCTTATATCCTGTGCCACAAGCTCCGCTATGGCCTTCTCATTGAATGTGCCGGCCGAAAAATCGGCGGCGACGGCAAAGAGTGCGCGATGGATGGAGTCTACACCGGCGGACATGTGCGGCCTGCAAATTACCGAAAAAACCGGAGAGATCGTCGCCTCGCCAGAAATCGCAGTGACAAAAGGCAGGTTGTTACAATCGCACGGGAGCTTGGAGATGACGGAAGGACAATCCTCAATGTCGCCCCGACAGAAGCCGGAAGCGTCAAACACCTTGCCCGGTACATTCTTCCTGGCACCACGATACACGTCGATGAAGCGGCGTCGTGGAACGATCTCGACAAATCATACGAGGTACTGAGGATTAATCACCAGGAGGCCTATTCTCATGCTGGCGCATGCACGAATGCCGCGGAAAGCCTTTTCTCCCGATACCGGAAGCTAGAACGGGGGCAGCATCACCACATTGCGGGGCCGTACCTCCAGCGCTATGCGGTAGAGGTTGCGTTCCGGGAGGACCATCGGCGGCTATCCCAACTGGAACTGACGATGCTGATCCTTCACCTGGCGCTGACATGTGGCCCGGATCCTGCGTTTAAGTCGGGAGGGGCTAAGGCGCCGGTTCGTTGAGTTGCCATATATAACGATTGCCGGGGCCGCGGATCTGTGTGACCACACCGCGGCCCTTTAACTTGGCCAACGAACGCCGCACTGCCTGCATCAGGATCAGAAACTGTTCACGGGTTGGGGGCGGCGCGCCTAGGAGGACGAGGTAGCGTTCCGCAATCACCTGCGCAGACAGTGGTTTTGGCGCGTCCCTGAGGATTTTCCTCAATAGCCGACTCAGGTCACCACGGCGCCGGACCTGCGCAATCACTTCCGGCTTAGGCTCGGCGATCAGTCTTATGGCGGCGTCGATGTGCTCGACATCCTGACGCCTAGCCTCTGCAGCAGCTTCCGCATCCGCCACTGCGGCAATCAACTCATCCCGCCGCTTTAGCAGGATATTCAGCGCAAACTCTTGCGTCGTTGCCGTCATTGCCACGCCCCCAGTCTTGACCGGCAAGAGCTTATGCGGACGCTAGGCAAAAACGGAATTGGCCTTGGTGGCGTTTGCTACATAATACCGAAATAATGGCGCAACCGGTAGGATTCGAACCTACGACCCCTGCCTTCGGAGGGCAGTGCTCTATCCAGCTGAGCTACGGCTGCGCAGTCGCAACAAGTGCGGGATGGGGTTTATAGCGCGGTTTGGGGCGGAAGGCAAAGGGGGAAACGCGGCGGCAGAGGCTTGTGGCCTCGAACCCGACCGGTTGCGCAGGTGTGGTTTTGGGGGAGGCGGGCGAGGGGAGGGTAGCCAGGGCTGCGTTTTACATGATGGTCGGCGACCATTCGAGAACGCGGGCCTGCCCTGGAAGTTTCATCATTCTTGGTTGAGATGTCGGGGCGATTGAAATCCAACAGAACTGGTGGTCCGGAGGCTGTGCCTTCGGGCGGGTTTGGGCGGCAGCCCAATAGGTTGGGGTGGCCGGGTTTCGCCCGGCTACGGCCGTTCGCCCAGTTTCGCGCGGGCGGCGTTCCATTCCTTCAGCATGGTCTTGGCGCCGCGCGTGTTGTGGTTGCGCAGGTGCTCACGATAGCGTTTGTCGTAATAGCCGTTGACCCCGACCATGCGGGCGGCGCGGTCCCAGGCGATGCGTCGGCATTCCAGTTTGATGCGGCAGGGCTCGCCGCAGGTTTCGCTGTCGGTGGTCGGGGCGCCGCAGGTCTTGCAGGTCATGGGCGGCGTTCCAGGGCGGCGGTCAGCATCAGCACCAGTCCGACCAGCGCGGCAAGGCCGCCGGGGGCGGCGGGCACGATGGCCCAGGCGCGGACCGAGGGCTCGTTCAGGCTGATATAGGTATAGGCGACCCAGCCCAGGCCGCACAGCAGCAGGGTCAGGCCGATGATGCTTTTCGGGCGGGTGGGGATCAGATCGGACAACAGCCGCGCGCTGCCCCGGACATCGTCCAGGACGTTGGCCAGCAACAGCAGCAGGGCGCCGCCCAGCAGGCAATAGACGGCGGGGGCTCCGGCGGCGGCGACCTGATCGAATGCCTGCGCGGCCAGGGCCATCACCACGCGGGCGGCGGACACCACCATGCCGCCGCCGATGATCAGCCAGCCCGCCATTTTCGCCATGCGCACCATTGTTTCGGCTCTCCCGCGTCGTGTTGTTCCGGTGGACGGCCGACACTCTAGCAATCGCGGCGGTTCGGGGGAATGCGGCCGATGGGGCGTTGAACGGGGCGGGTGAGTGTGGCACACCCGTCATTCGTTATGCCGGACGGGGGTGGGCATGAAGATCGGCGCGGATTGCGTGGTCACGCTGCGGCAGCAGGTGGCGGATGCCGACGGGCGGGTGATCGACACGGGGGCCGAGCCCATCCGCTATCTGCACGGCGGCCACGACGATATTTTTCCCCGGATCGAAGCCGCCCTGGACGGCAAGGCGACGGGCGACGCCATCCGGGTGACGCTGTCGCCCGCCGAGGCGTTCGGCGAGATCGATCCGGCGCTGATCCGCCTGATGCCCCCCGATGCTTTCACGCGGCCGCCCCAGGTTGGCGACCAGTTGGAAGAACAGGGCGACGACACCAATCTGTTCCGCGTGGTCGAATTGCGCGACGGCATGGCGGTGGTGGACGGCAACCATCCCCTGGCCGGGCTGACCCTGGTGTTTTCCGCGACGGTGCTGGACATCCGTCCGGCCACCGCCGAGGAAATCGCCGCCAAGCGTCGCCCTTCGGCGGTGGCGGCGGCTCCGATTGTGGCCGTGGCGCCTGTCGGGCGCACGGCGGCGCACAAGCTGTTCTGGCACGCCCCCATGTTCATCCTGCCCGCGGTGGCCGCCACGGCGGAATGGCGGGGCGCGCGTGATCTGGCCATCGCCATCGGCGTGGGCTGGCTGCTGTGGACGCTGGCGGTCGGCAAGCTTGTGGATTGGGCCATCGAGTTCTGGGGCGAGCGCTTCCTGTTCTTCGACTTTTCCGCCAACCCGCAGCCTTCGGCACTGGAGCGGCGGATCATCACCCTGGGGGCGGTGGTGCCGCTGGTCCTGGCTTGCGGCGCGATGGTTTACGCCCTGACGCTCAAGGGATTCGGCGAGTTCTGGGAAATCCTGGCGGCCGGAGTGCTGGCGTTCGTGGTTCTGGTGATCCCCTGCGCCATCGTCGTGCCGTTCGTGGTGATGCTGGCCACCGGCTTCAGGGTGCGGCCGGTGATTGATGATTGACGGACGGTTCCGGGCAATCCGGCCACGGGCGAAAGCGGGCGGCGGTCAGGCGCAGGCGGTCGGGCTGGCGCCAGCGCACCAGAAAGGCCACGTCCTGGCGACGGGGCGGCAGGTCGGCGAAGGTCACACGCACCTGCCACAGATCGGGGGCGTGGCGGCAGGGCTGGGCCTCGCCCCGGAACTCGGCTGATTGGGTTGGCGCGCCGCCGCGTCCGCGCAACAGGGCGTGCAGTCGTTCCAGCGGCTCGCGGGCGGCCGGTTCGGTCAGGGCGGCGGCGCCGGGCCAGGGCTGGCCCAGCCATTCGTCCACGAAATCCACCGGGGACAGGGCGAAGGGGTCCAGACGCCGCAGTCGTCCGTCGGCGAAGCGGTAGCGGTGCACGGCGCGGCGGCTGTGGCGGGCCATGTCCACGCTGGCCGCCAGATATTCCACCCACATGTCGCCGCCGACCAGCCGCCCGGATAACGGGCCGTCCACGTCGGGCATGAAGGCGAAGTCGGAGCGGTCGAGCAGCGGCACCGCCGCCCGGCCGGGCGCCGCCCGCCACAGGCGCAGGTTGACCTGCCGCCAGGCGGAACTGCACCATTCGTCATGGGCCAGCGCCATGACCAGGCCGGTGGCGGGTTCGGCCTGGATATGGGCGATGCGTTGGGGCGATGGCGACTGGCTGCGCCAGAACCGCCGCCAGCCATTGTCCCAGGCGTACAGCGCCGCCACCTCGTCGCCGCCACAGGCGATGCCGATGGTGCCGCGCACCAGCAGATAGGGGCCTTCGCGGCGCACGTTCAGCGCCAGCATGCCCAGGATGTCGCGGGAATCGGGCTCGATGACGCAAGCGCCGTCGGTGGTCTGCGGCCCCAGGGCGGCGGTCAGTTGCGCCTGCACCTGCTGGGGCGGCGCGTCGTGGGGAAAGGCGGCCAGCCTGTCGTCCAGCCAGCGTGTCAGGGCGGCATCCAGGGCGGCGCGGGTTCGGGGCGTCAGGCCGCGTTCCGCCTGCGGCGAGCGGCATTGCGCCCGGGCCGCCGCCACGCTTTGCTCCAGGGACAGGGGCTCGGCCCGGGCGGAGGGGGCCAGCGCGGCGGCCAGCGCCAGAAACCACAGGGCGGCGGCCGCGCGCATGGGGTGGCTCAATGGGCCAGGGCGTCCCTGGCGGATTCCACCGCCCGGCGCGCTTCTTCCAGCAGGCCCTGTTTGGTCAGCAATTGCGGCAGGGTGGGCAGGACCGCTTCGTTGGCGCGGTCCAACAGGTCGAAGGCGCGGGACAGATCCAGGCCGGACGAGACGAATTTCTGGAAATCAACCATTTCGACCTCCCTTTATTATCTTGCTTATCCGCTAATGGCCGTCCTTGGCCTTGCGGAAACCCGCCTTGTGCATGGACTTCTTCAGGTCTTCCCAGGCGGTGTAGATGTCGGCGGCGACCATGCCCGCGGTGCCGTTGGGGCCGGTGCGGAAAAAGGCTTCCGCCAGCCGCATCTGCGCCGCCAGGGTTTCCGCCGCCGCGCGCGTGGTTTCGCGGCTCAGCAGCGCATTGCGGGCGGCCAGGAATTCCTCGAGCTCGGCCAGTTCGGCCGGAGAGCACGAGCGGCGCACGTCGTCGTCGATTTCCGGATTGTCCTTGTCCAGCCGCGCCACCACTTCGGCCCGGCCCCGCTTGATGGCGGGGTCGTAGACGGTGCGGATCACCTGGATGACCCTGCTGCGTTCACGGAACTGCATCATGCACCTCCTGCCTAAGTGCGGCCCGCATGCGGACGACTTATGGGCATGATGCTAGGCACTCGATTCTGTAATATCAAGCCCGATTTCGGGCCGTATGCGGATGATTTTCAGTCCTTCGCCGCCTTGCGGCGCAGGGCCTCCCAATCCTTGGGCGGGGCGATGTCGGGCGACCACAGCCCCTTGCCAGCCGCCAGGGCGGCGGCCTGTTCGTCCTCGTAGGGGCCGTCCTTGACCGAGCGGACCACCCCCGACGTCACCAGGGCGCGGCCCAGATCGGCGCCGTCGGCGGTGCGGCAGCGGCCGTGCAGGGTGTCGCCGCCCACGTCGAACAGCTCGCAGGCGACGCCCTTGGCGGTCAGTTCGGCCATGCGCTTGCGCGCCGGGCGGGCGCAGGGGAAATCGCCCTTGCCGCTGCGGCTGCCGCACAGGTCGCGCGGGCCGGGGGCGGTGATGCCCATCAATTGCACGCGCAGGCCGCGCACCTGGACGCTGTCCGGCTCGAAGCCGTCGATCCGGCCCCAGACACAGGCGCCGCCGTCGGAATCCTCGGGGCAGCGCAACGGGCCGGACCACGCGGCCGAGGTTGCCAGCAGGGCGGGAAGGACAAGGATCAGGACGCGTATTGCATGCATGGCCGCAGCATAGCGTGCGCCCGCCCTCGCGCCAACTGGACAGGTGCGGCGGGGCGGGGTAAAAAACCCGTTCGCCCCGGAAACCCCCGGCTTGAACACGGTAGAGACCATGCAGACCGCCAACGACATTCGCCGCACCTTCCTGGACTTCTTCGCCAAGAACGGCCACGAAGTGGTGCAATCCAGCCCGCTGGTGCCGCGCAACGATCCCACGCTGATGTTCACCAACGCCGGCATGGTGCAGTTCAAGAACGTGTTCACCGGGGTCGAGAAGCGCGATTACGTGCGCGCCACCACCGCGCAGAAGTGTGTGCGCGCGGGCGGCAAGCACAACGATCTGGACAATGTGGGCTATACCGCGCGCCACCACACCTTCTTCGAGATGCTGGGCAATTTCTCGTTCGGCGATTACTTCAAGGACGAGGCCATCGCGCTGGCCTGGAACCTGATCACCAAGGAATTCGGGCTGCGCAAGGACAAGCTGCTGGTCACGGTCTATCACGACGACGACCACGCCTTCGATACCTGGAAGAAGGTGGCGGGCTTCTCGGACGACCGCATCATCCGCATCCCGACCTCGGACAATTTCTGGGCCATGGGCGACACCGGCCCGTGCGGCCCGTGCTCGGAAATCTTCTTCGACCACGGCGAGCACATTCCGGGCGGCCCGCCCGGCAGCCCCGACCAGGACGGCGACCGCTTCATCGAGATCTGGAATCTCGTGTTCATGCAGTTCGAGCAGGTGGACAAGGAAACCCGCATCGCCCTGCCCAAGCCCAGCATCGACACCGGCATGGGGCTGGAGCGTCTGGCGGCTGTCCTTCAGGGCAAGCACGACAATTACGACATCGACCTGATGCGGGCGCTGATTGAGGCGTCGGCCACCCATTCCGGCGCCGATGCCGACGGGCCGCACAAGATTTCCCATCGCGTGGTCGCCGACCACCTGCGTTCGTCCTGCTTCCTGATCGCCGACGGCGTGTTGCCGTCCAACGAAGGCCGCGGCTATGTGCTGCGCCGCATCATGCGCCGCGCCATGCGCCACGCCCACCTGATGGGCTGCGACCAGCCGCTGCTGTGGAAGCTGGTCCCCGCTTTGGTGGCCGAGATGGGCCAGGCCTACCCCGAACTGATCCGCGCCAGCGCCCTGATCACCGAGACGCTGAAGCTGGAGGAAACCCGCTTCAAGGCCACCTTGGACAAGGGCCTCAAGTTGCTGGACGAGGAAGTGGGCAAGCTGGCTTCCGGTGCGCCGCTGGCCGGTGAGGTGGCGTTCAAGCTGTACGACACCTACGGCTTCCCGCTGGATCTGACCCAGGACGCGCTGAAGTCCAAGGGCCTGGGCGTGGACACCGACGGCTTCAAGGCCGCCATGGACCGCCAGCGCGCCGAAGCCCGCAAGGCGTGGGCCGGTTCCGGCGAGGCCGCCACCGAAACCCTGTGGTTCGAGATCAAGGAAACCCACGGCGCGTCCGAATTCCTGGGCTACGACGCCATCGAGGCCGAGGGCAAGATCGTCGCCCTGGTGGAGAACGGCAAGTCGGTCGAGGCGGTGCATCCCGGCCACGACGTCATGCTGGTGGCCAACCAAAGCCCGTTCTATGGCGAATCCGGCGGCCAGATGGGCGATGCGGGCATCATCACCGTGGGCAAGGCCCGCGTGGTGGTCAAGGATACCCAGAAGAAGCTGGGCGACCTGATCGTCCACATCGGCACCGTCGAGGGCGCCCCCATCGCGGTGGGCGAGGACGCCCATCTGGCGGTGGATGCCGACCGCCGCGACGCCACCCGCGCCCACCACTCGGCCACCCACCTGCTGCACGCCGCCCTGCGCAACGCCCTGGGCGAGCACGTGACCCAGAAGGGCAGCCAGGTCGGCGCCGACCGCCTGCGCTTCGACTTCGCCCATCCCAAGGCCATGAGCGCCGAGGAAATCCGCGCGGTCGAGCAATCGGTCAACCGTGAAATCCGCCGGAACCAGGACGTCACCACCAAGCTGATGGGCCAGGACGAGGCCATCAAGGCCGGTGCCATGGCCCTGTTCGGCGAGAAATACGGCGACGAGGTCCGCGTGGTTTCCATGGGCGACAACGGAATCAACTTCTCGGTGGAATTGTGCGGCGGCACCCATGTGCGCCGCACCGGCGACATCGGCGCCTTCAAGATCGTGTCGGAAAGCGCCGTGGCGGCCGGTGTGCGCCGTGTCGAGGCGGTGACGGCCGGGGCCTTCCTGGCCTGGGCCGAGGAACAGGCCGAACTGGTGGCCCGGGCCGCCGGTGCCCTCAAGGTGGCGCCCGCCGAACTGCCCGCCCGCATCGCCCAGCTTCAGGACGACCGCCGCAAGCTGGAACGCGAACTGGCCGACACCCGCAAGGCGCTGGCCACCGGCGGCGGCGGCCAGGGCGGCGCCGCCACCAAGGTCGTCAACGGCATCACCTTCGCGGGCCGTGTGCTGGACGGCGTTCCGGCCAAGGACCTCAAGGGCATGGCCGACGAGATCAAGAAGCAGATGGGCTCGGGCGTGGTCGCCCTGCTGTCCACCGATGGCGGCAAGGCCAGCCTGGTGGTCGGCGTCACCGAAGACCTGACCGGCAAGATTTCCGCCGTCGATCTGGTCAAGGTCGGCTCGGAAGCGGTGGGCGGCAAGGGCGGCGGCGGCCGCCCCGACATGGCCCAGGCCGGTGGCCCCGATGCCGCCAACGCCCAGGCCGCCATCGACAAGATCGAAGCGGCCCTGGCCTGATCCCGTAATGACAACGGCCCCGGAAGGCGACTTCCGGGGCCGTTTTTATTGCTTCTTCACGGAATTCAGGGGAGTGACCCGTTCTCCCTCCCCCGGTTTACCGGGGGAGGGCCGGGGTGGGGGCATCGGTGACATCCGCCGGGATAGAAACGCCCCCCCTCCCAACCTCCCCCCGCCGGTGGCGAGGGGAGGAGCGCTTACCTTCCCCGCAATTCCGTGATGAACCTTGCTGTCACCCCGCCGCCTCGACCTCGACGGTGATGTGCGACAGGTCGTGCAGGTGGCACAGCCGCGCCTTGTAATGGCCGGGCGGCTGCGGCCGCGGTGTCTCGATGGCGATGGCCGCCGCGTGGTGGCCGGGGCCGACCTGCCAGACGTGCAGGTCGGTGATGCGGTCGCCGTCCTGTTCCAGCGCCGCGCGGATTTCGTCGGGCAGATCCTCGCCGGGGGGCAGGCGGCCGACCAGCACGGCGCCGCTGTCCCGCATCAGCCCCCACGACCAGCGGCCGATCACCGCCATGCCCACCAATCCCATCAGCGGGTCCAACCACGGCCAGTCCCACACCCAGCCCGCCACCAGCGCGGCGATGGCCAGCACCGAGGTCAGGGCGTCGGCCAGCACATGCATATAGGCGGCGCGCAGATTGTTGTCGGCGCCGTGGTGATGATGGTGATCATGGCCGTGGTGGTGGTGGTCGTCGCGCAGCAGCCAGGCAGAGGCCAGATTGACCAACAACCCCAGCACCGCCACCAGCAGCGCCTCGCGGTAATGGATGTCCACCGGGGCGACCAGACGCTGGGCGCTTTCCCAGCCGATGCCCGCCGCCACCAGCGCCAGCACCACCGCGCTGGTGAATCCGGCCAGATCGCCCAGCCGCCCGGTGCCGAAGGAATAGCGCGGATCGTCGCGGTGACGGCGGGCCAGGGCATAGGCCCCGGCGGTGATCAGCATGGCCCCGGCATGGGTCGCCATGTGCCAGCCATCGGCCACCAGCGCCATGGAGCCGAACAGCGTCCCCGCCGCGATCTCGGCCGCCATGGTCAGGGTAGTCAGGGCGATGACCGCCCAGGTGCGGCGTTCGTTGCGGTCCTGATCATGCCCCAGGAAGGCGTGGGAATGGGCGGCGCTCATTTCATGTAGGTCCGCAGGATGGCGGCCAGTTCCTCGGCACCCTGGCGGCGGGCGTCCTCGGTTTCGGCCTCGACGATGTGGTGGTCCACATGGCCTTCGATCAGTTCGCCCATCAGCCCGTTCATGGCGCCGCGCACCGATGCGATCAGTTGCAGCACTGCCAGGCAATCGTCGCCGCTGTCCAGGGTGCGCTCGATGGCCTCGACCTGGCCGCGAATGCGGCGCACCCGCGCCATCAGTTTGGGCTTGTCGCGGAAGACGTGGCTCATGACCGCTCCAGTATATAGGGTAGGGGGGTATCCTATAATTCGGGCGGGGTGGTGTCACCAGAAAAAAGGCCCGGCGGTGGGCCGGGCCTTGGGGCGGATCAGGGGGATGGTCAGGGCCGCAGGCCCAGGCTTTCGAGGAAGCTTTTGTATCCGGCCGGATTGGGCTCGGGGAAGCCGCCCTTGGCGGCGTGGCGGGCCACGGCGGGCGAGGCCAGCATCTGGTCGGCGGCGGATTTCAGGCACAGCCGGTAGGCCGGCTCCAGCGCGTCCTTGTAATCGACGCCGTCCTTGCTGTCGAAGCGGGCGACGAAGCTGCCCAGCAGGGCGCCGTCGGCCTGATACAGATCCAGGCCGCAACCCACCTTCATGACGTTGTCCAGGCGCGAGAATTTGGGCGTGCCCTGCACCTTGACCACCAGTTGCGGCCGCAGCGAGACGTCGTTGATGGCGATTGTGGAAAATGCCTGTCCGACGATGGCGGTGGCGGCGCGGGCCAGAACCTGCCCGTCCTTGGTCGAGGTTTCCTCGTTGCGGAAACGGGTGGCCTCGATGACCAGCGGGCGTTCCAGGTCGCGCTGCGACATGTAGATCATGGTCCGCGCCTTCAGCGGCAGGGTCATGCCCGACGGCGCGCTCAGGGTGGTGTTCTGGCGGTTCAGGTCGGGGGCAAGGCATCCCGACACCATCAATACCGCCGCGCCCGCGACGGCCATCAGCCCCAAACGCATGGTTTTTCCCTTTCGGTGGTGACGGCGGATCATAGCCCAGGGATCGGCTTTGACGAAGGGGCTTCCCGCATGCACCATGGCGGGATGTTCCCCCCAAGGAGAAACGCCATGAAGTTGAGCATCCTTCCCGTTGCCGCCGTCGCCCTGCTGCTGAGTGGCGGCGCCTGGGCGCAGACGGCGGCCGACACCCTGAAGGACGCGGCGACCCAGGCCGCCACCCAGGCGGCCACCGACGGTATCAACAAGGCGGTCGGCACCACCGCGAACGGCGGCGACACCGGCAAGAGCAAGAAGAGCAAGCAGAAGGACGGCCCCAATTGGGGCAAGTCCGAGGACCATCGCCAAGACGGCGACAACGGTCACAAAGGCAAGAGCAAGAACAAGAAGAAGGACCGCGACTGATTGCGCGCGGCCTGAACGGAAACGGCCCGGCGCATGGCCGGGCCGCATCCTGTCGGGATCAGAATTCTTCCCAGTCGCTGTTCTTGGGCTTGGCGGCGGCCAGCTTGGGCTTGGGCGCCGCCTTGGCGGCGGGCTTGGCCAACGGCCGCGCCGCCGGTTTCGCCACCGGCTTGACCGCCGGACGGGTCGCCTCGGTCGCCGAGGGGGCGGCCAGGGTCGCGGCGGCGGCGCCGGTGTTGAAGAAGCCCATCAGGCGGTTGAGTTCGCGCGACTGGTCTTCCAGGGCGTGGGCGGCGGCGGCGGATTCCTCGACCAGCGCGGCGTTCTGCTGGGTCATTTCGTCCATCTGGCTGACGGCGGCGTTGACCTGATCGATGCCGCTGGCCTGTTCCGACGACGCGGCGGCGATTTCGG
>JAEXAH010000034.1 GCA_023458315.1 Pseudomonadota bacterium | reverse complement strand
GGGGTGGGGGGAACCATGGTGTGGGTGGCGTACAGGCCCAGCGACAGCGCGATGGCGCCCGCCGCCAGAGAGATGCCCGCGCGCTTGGCCAGGGCCTTGTTCAGCGACGACAGGATGACGAAGCCGGAATCGCAGAACACCGGGATGGACACCACATAGCCCATGATGGACATGGTCAGCGGCACCCGTTTCTTGCCGGTGATCTTCAGGATGCTTTCGGCCAGACGCCAGGCGCCGCCGGATTTCTCCAGGAAGGTGCCGATCACCGAGCCGAGCACGATGACGATGCCGATATAGCCGATGGTGCCGCCGAAGCCGTCGTTCACCGATTTGACGACCACGTCCAGCGGCATGCCCGCCAGGATGCCGAAGCCGAAGGCGGTCAGCAGCAGCGCCAGGAAGGCGTGCATCTTCAGCTTCGCCGTGGCGAAGATGATGAAGCCGATGGCCAGGACCAGAAGTGTGATCAGCCACATGATGGTTCTCCCCCGTTCTGGATCGCCCGGCCGTCATCCCAACGACCATGTCGATCATGTTGGGGGTGCCGCCGTGAATCCGATACGGCGGAAAGTATAGGGCCTGGCGGCGGCCTGTTTCAGCGGCGAGCCGGTATGCCCGCCATGAGGGCCAGGCATAGGGAACGGCTTGACTTTTCGATGATGGTAATACCAGTTTGCATTGCCGGTGGGGCCATGAAACCCCCGGTCGCGGCGGGACTTTGGTTTGCCCTTGGCGCCCGCCCCGCATTCTCTGCTAATATACCTTCGGATTAGGGGATGCCCGAAGGGAAGGACACATCATGCTGACCATGTCGCGTCGCGCCGTGCTGGCCGCGCTGGCCCTGTCGCCGCTGGCGGCGCGTACCGTCCGGGCCGAAGGCCAGGGCGAAGTGCTGATCTATTGCGGTATCACCATGGTCAAGCCGGTCAAGGAACTGGGCACCCTGTTCGAGTCCCGCACCGGCACCAAGGTGACGATCAGCCAGGGCGGGTCCGAGGATCTGTACGAGGCGCTGAAGATGTCCCGCATCGGCGACATCTATTTCCCCGGTTCGGATTCCTATCGCCGCCAGTATCTGCCCGAGGGGCTGCTGGGCGAGGCGGTGCCGGTGGGGTACAACGTGGCGGCGCTGATGGTGCCGCGCGGCAATCCCAAGAAGGTGCAGGCCGATCTGCGCGAATTGCTGCGCAAGGATCTGACCATGGTGGTGTGCAACCCGGACACCGGCAGCATCGGCGCCGAGACCAAGCGCATCCTGGACCGCGCCGGGCTGACCGATCCGGTGCTGGCCCGTTCCGCCTTTCTGGCCACCGATTCGCGCAATCTGACCCAGGCGGTCAAGGGTGGGCAGACCGACATCACCCTGAACTGGCGCGCCACCGCCTTTTTCCCGGAAAACCGCGAGGCGGTGCAGGTCATCGACCTGGACCCGGCCATCAGCCAGCCCGCCAAGCTCGAGATGAGCCTGCTGACCTTCTCGCGTCAGGCGGAAACCGCCCGCCGCTTCATGGCCCTGGCCGCCTCGGACGAGGGGCAGGCGGTGTTCCGCAAGCACGGCTTCCTCGACGCCGCCCGGCGCGGCGATTACTAAGGGCGCGGACGCGGGCATGGGAAACGTGCATCCCCTGGCCCGCATGGGTCTTATGCTGGCCTCGTTCCTGGTGGGGTTCGTGGCCCTGCTGGGCCTGCACCAGTTGTTCACCGGACTGATCGAGGAACTGGACCGTTCCACCCAGAACGAAAAAATTCGCCTGACCATCGGCGAGTTGATCATCCAGGACATCGCCCGCATCGAATCGGGCATCTACAAGATGGCGGTGACGCGCCACCCCCAGGGGCTGGAACTGGCGCGTGACGAGGTCAAGGCGCAGATCCTGTCGCTGGCGCGCAAGCTGGACGTGCTGGAAGACGGCGGCGAGGTGGTGGACACCATCCGCCTGAACCTGGAAGACCGCGAGGAAATGCAGCGGTCCATCGCCTATACCCCGCCCGGCGACCGCCAGGAATTCATCCTGGAGATCATCGAGCTCAGGCCCAAACTTTACGACGTCGACCGCAAGGTCAACCAGATCAACGCCCTGCTGATTCAGCGCAACGCCCTGCTGGACGCCGAACTGGTGGCCGAGGGCCGCACGGTGTCGGCCGAGGTGCAGACTTCGCTGCGCAAATTCTCGTCGCTGCTGCTGCGCATGCGCGAGAACGCCGGGCGGCTGTTCTATCACGCCAGTCAGCGCATGGAGGTGCTGGGCACCGAGATCGAGGCGCGCAAGAACCGCTATGCGGTGATCCAGGTGTCCATGGCCATCACCACCGTGCTGCTGGTGCTGACCCTGGCGGCGCTGGTGGCCAAGCAGATTCTGGCGGGCCACAGCCTGTTGCAGCGCGCCAAGCAGGAGGCGGACGCCGCCAATCAGGCCAAGTCGGAATTCCTGGCGACCATGAGCCATGAAATCCGCACCCCCATGAACGGCATCATCGGCATGACCAGCCTGTTGCTGGACACCCGCCTGGACCGCGATCAGGCCCATTTCGCCAACACCATCCGGGTATCGGCGGATTCGTTGCTGACCATCATCAACGACATCCTGGATTTCTCGAAGATGGAGGCGGGCAAGCTGGAATTCGAGGAAACCGCCTTCGAGATCGTGCCGCTGGTCGAGGGCGTGGTGGACATCCTGGGGCCGCGCCTGCGCGACAAGGACGTGGACCTGTCCACCTTCATCCCGCCCGAGGCGCGGGGGCAGTTCCAGGGCGACGCCGGACGGCTGCGGCAGGTGCTGCTCAATCTGGCGGGCAACGCCGTCAAGTTCACCGACCATGGCGGCGTCACCGTCGAAGTGGCGGTGCGTGAACAGGGCGACGGTCTGGTCCGCTTGCGGGTGGCGGTGGCCGATACCGGTATCGGCATCCCCGAGGCGGCCAAAGCCAAGCTGTTCGGCACCTTCACCCAGGCCGAGGCGTCCACCGCGCGGCGCTTCGGCGGCAGCGGCCTGGGGCTGGCCATCTGCCGCCGCATCGTCACCATGATGAACGGCGAGATCGGCTTCGACAGCGTCGAGGGCCGGGGCTCGACCTTCTGGTTCGAGGTGCCGTTGCGCCGGGTGGCGGGCGGCGCCGACAGCCAGGCGGTGATCGATCCGCTGGCCGGGCTGCGGCTGCTGGTGGTGGACGACAATTCCGTCAACCGCGACGTCTTCGCCCGCCAGCTTGCCGCCTGGGGCGCCCGGGTCGAGACGGCGGGCGACGCCTTCGCCGGGTTGCTGGCGGTGCGGGCCGCCGCGTCCGAGGCGCGGCCGTTCAGCGCCGTGGTGCTGGATCACCTGATGCCGGAAATGAACGGCCTGGATCTGGCCATGGTGCTGCGCGGCGACCGTGCGCTGGCCGGATTGCCGCTGCTGCTGGCCACGTCGGTGGCAACCGGCGAGGTGGTGGAACAGGCGCGCCAGCTCAATATCGGCTCGGTCCTGCTGAAGCCGGTGCGGCAAAGCACCCTGTTGGACGCCCTGCTGGCGCTGACCGGCCGGGGCGGGGCGGACCGCCTCGCGCCGTTGGCCGCCCTGTCCGCCGACGAGACGGTGGCGGCGGTGCCGCTGCGCATCCTGGTGGCCGAGGACAACGCCATCAACCAGCAGGTGGCGGTGGGCTTGCTGGGCAAGCTGGGCCACCGCGCCGACGTGGCCGATGACGGCGGCGAGGCGGTGGATCTGCTGAAGGCCGGGGAATACGATCTGGTGCTGATGGACATGCAGATGCCGCGGGTCGACGGACTGGCCGCCACCCGCCTGATCCGCGCCCTGCCGGGGCCGCGCGCCGGGGTGGCGATCATCGCCATGACCGCCAACGCCATGGCCTCGGACCGCGAGGCGTGTCTGGCGGCGGGCATGGACGATTTCATCGCCAAGCCCATCGACCGCCGTCGTCTGGCGGAATTGCTGGACCGTTGGAGCCCGCGCCTGCTGGACCGCCGCGCCGCCCCCTGCGCCCCCGAAGAACCGCCGCCGCCCGCCGCCGCCGCTTCCGAAACGACTGGGGAAGAGCCGCTGCTGGACCGCGAGGCCCAGGACGATCTGGCCGACGCCCTGGGCGAAGAGGATTTCGTGGAATTGCTGGCCCGCTACCTGGACGGCGTTCCGGCGGCGGTGGACAAGGTGGCGGCGGCGGTGGCGGCGGGCAACGTTCCCGGCATCGCCTCGGCCGCCCACGCGGTCAAGGGCTCGGCCGCCAACATGGGCTTTCGCCGCCTGGCCGCCGCCGCGTCGCGGCTGGAGCAGACGGCCAAGGGGGGCGGCACGGATTTCGCCGATCTGCTGGCGACGCTGACCGATGTGGCGGCGCAGAGCGTCGCCGCTGGGCGGGAACGGGTCACTTCGCCGCCACGTACACCGCAAGCTTGAGATCCTCGCCCGCCGTGTGGGTGGCGAACCAGCGCACCAGGAACTCGACCATGGCCTCGCCGCGCAGGCTGTCCAGCGCCATGGAATCGATGAATTCGCGCAATTCGCCCAGCAACGCCTGATGCAAGGTGTGGTGGTGGGCGTATTCGGGATAGCCGACGTTCAGCATGATGTTTTCTTCGCTGAAGAAGTGGAAGTCGGCGTATTTGTAGATTTCCGTCACCGTGCGCCGCAGCCGTGCCGGGTCGGTTTCGGCCTGGACCTGGGCGGCGAGTTCCGCCAGCAGGTCCAGGAACACCCGGTGTTCGAAATCGATGCGGGGATGCCCGGTTTCGTATTTGCTGTGCCAGTGGATGTCCTGATGCATGGCGCCCTCCCCGCGCGGTTCAAGGCATCATAACGCAAAACAGCCCGGCGGTGCCGCCGGGCTGTCTCGGGTCTGGAGGTTTTCTCAGGCCGCCGCGGTTTCCGGCGGTGCCAGACGGATCAGGTGGTCGAAGGCCGACAGCGCCGCCTTGGCGCCTTCGCCCATGGCGATGATGATCTGCTTGTACGGCACCGTGGTGGCGTCGCCCGCCGCGAACACGCCGGGCACCGAGGTCTGGCCCTTGGCGTCGACCACGATCTCGCCGCGCGGGGTCAACTCGACCACGCCCTTCAGCCATTCGGTGTTGGGCACCAGGCCGATCTGCACGAAGATGCCTTCCAGCTCGACGGTGTGGACGTCGCCGCCGACCCGGTCCTTGTAGGTCAGGCCCGTGACCTTGGCGCCGTCGCCCAGCACCTCGGTGGTCTGGGCCGAGGTGATGATCCGCACGTTGGGCAGGCTGCGCAGCTTGGCCTGCAACACCGCATCGGCGCGCAACTGGCTGTCGAACTCCACCAGGGTGACGTGGGCGACGATGCCCGCCAGATCGATGGCCGCCTCGACGCCGGAATTGCCGCCGCCGATCACCGCCACGCGCTTGCCCTTGAACAGCGGGCCGTCGCAATGGGGGCAGAACGCCACGCCCTTGTTGCGGTACTGGTCCTCGCCGGGCACGTTCATGGTGCGCCAGCGGGCGCCGGTGGACAGGATGACGCTGCGCGACTTCAGCGCGGCGCCGTTGGCCAGCCGGATCTCGATCAGGCCGCCCGGGCTGGCGGCGGGGATCAGCGCCTCGGCCCGTTGCAGGTTCATGATGTCCACGTCGTATTGCTTGACGTGGGCCTCCAGCGCGGCGCCCAGCTTGGGGCCTTCGGTGTGCGGCACGCTGATCAGGTTCTCGATGTCCATGGTGTCCAGCACCTGGCCGCCGAAACGTTCCGCCGCCACGCCGGTGCGGATGCCCTTGCGCGCCGCATAGACCGCCGCCGCCGCGCCCGCCGGGCCGCCGCCGACCACCAGCACGTCGAAGACGTCCTTGGCCTTGATCTTCTCGGCATCGCGGGCCTGGGCGCCGGTGTCCAGCTTGGCGACGATCTGCGCCATGTCCATGCGGCCCTGGGCGAAGGGCTGGCCGTTCAGGAAAATGGCGGGCACCGCCATGATCTGGCGTCCTTCGACCTCGTCCTGGAACAGGGCGCCGTCGATGGCCACATGCTTGATGCGCGGGTTCAGCACGCTCATCAGGTTCAGCGCCTGCACCACGTCGGGGCAGTTCTGGCACGACAGCGAGAAATAGGTTTCGAATTGATAATCGCCGTCCAGGGCCTGGACCGCGTCGATCAGATCCTGGGATTCCTTGGCCGGATGGCCGCCCACCTGCAACAGCGCCAGGATCAGCGAATTGAATTCGTGGCCCATGGGCAGACCGGCGAAGCGCACCTGGACGTCGCTGCCCGCGCGGCGGATGGCGAAGGACGGCACGCGCGGGTCGGCGCCTTCGACCACGGTGATCTTGTCGGACAGGGCGGCGATGGAATTCAGCAATTCCAGCATTTCCTGGGACTTGGCGCCGTCATCGAGGGAGGCGACCAGCAGGATCGGCTGGGTGATGCGCTCGAAATAGGCCCGCAACTGGCCGGTCAAAGTCTCGTCGAACATTGCTCTTGCTCCCCTGGATGCTGGCGCGGCCCCGGACTTCCCGGCCCCGGGTTTCCCCGGGGCCGGTCGGTCATGCCGCAGAGGGCGGTCGGTTCAGGCTCAGATCTTGCCGACCAGGTCGAGCGACGGAGCCAGGGTCTTCTCGCCTTCCTTCCACTTGGCGGGGCAGACCTCGCCGGGATGGGCGGCCACGTACTGGGCGGCCTTGACCTTGCGCAGAAGTTCCTTGGCGTCGCGGCCGACGCCGCCGGCGGTGATCTCGACGATCTGGATCTTGCCCTGCGGGTCCACCACGAAGGTGCCGCGATCGGCCAGACCCACCTCTTCGATCATCACGTCGAAGTTGCGGCTGATGGTGCCGGTCGGGTCGCCGACCATGGTGTACTGGATCTTCTTGATGGCGGGCGAGCTGTCGTGCCACGCCTTGTGGCAGAAGTGGGTGTCGGTGGACACCGAATAGATCTCGACCCCCATCTTCTGGAACTCGGCGTAATTGTCGGCAAGGTCTTCCAGCTCGGTCGGGCAGACGAAGGTGAAGTCGGCCGGGTAGAAGAAGACCACGGACCACTTGCCCTTGAGGTCGGCGTCGCTGACGTCGATGAAGGCGCCGTTCTTGAAGGCGGTGGCCTTGAAGGGCTTGATTTCGCTGTTGATCAGGGACATCTGTTTAATCTCCACTGCGTTGGATGACCGGAACGAGAGGCATCCTACGGGTGGCGGAGAGATTTGCAAAACAGGTTATTTCGATCCTAAAAATCGACCAAGTCGATCATAAGGCGGCGTCCGCCGCAATCCCCCTCGGTCCCCCCATGTCGACGCGCAACGCGAGGTTTGACTCTGCCCGCCGAGTCGGCTTATAAGCACCGCTCCCGTTTTCGGCCTGCGAATGCGGGCCCGACTGCATTTTTTTCTGGAGTACCTCGTCGTGAAGCGCACTTACCAGCCGTCCAAGCTCGTCCGCGCCCGCCGTCATGGCTTCCGCGCCCGCATGGCCACCGTTGGCGGCCGCAAGGTCATCGCCTCCCGCCGTTCCAAGGGCCGCAAGCGCCTTTCGGCCTAAGTCCCGAAGAACGGGGATGCCCGCGATCCTGGCGCGGCTGAAGAAGCGCGCGGATTTTCTCCGCGTCGCCGGTCAGCGCAAGAAGTGGGCGACCCCGGGACTGGTCCTTCAGGCGGCGCCGGTGCCCTTGGCACCGGTCAACGCCAATGCGGAAGCCGACGCGTCCAGCGCCGGCTTTTCGTGTTGTCCGGTCGATCGCGCCGGGCGCGAGATTATCCGCGTCGGTTTCACCACCTCCAAGAAGGTGGGCAACGCGGTGGCGCGCAACCGGGCGCGGCGACGGCTGCGGGCGGCGGTGGACGCGGTTTTTCCCGAACACGCCCGCCCCGGCCTGGATTACGTGGTGATCGGCCGCCAGGAAACGGTGGCGCGTGCATATTCTCTTCTCTTGCAGGATTTGCGAACCGCGCTAAAACGTGTCGGGGGCTTGCGCCCGGAACCCGACCGGTCCGGCGCGGAAAGCCCCGCAGGGGAAAAGGCAGAGCCATGAGCCCGCTCGGCATGGTGTTGCGCGGATTGATCCGCGGCTACCAGTTGCTGATCTCGCCGATTCTGCCGCCGTCCTGTCGTTTCACGCCGACCTGTTCGGCCTATGCGATGGAGGCGGTGGCGAAACATGGTGCGATTCGGGGATCATGGCTGGCGGCGCACCGCATCTGCCGTTGCCATCCCTGGAACGACGGGGGCTATGACCCGGTCCCCGAACCGGATGTGAAGACCAAGGCCCAGGGCGCAGAACCGCCCGCCCGGAACCTGGATTAGGATGTCATGAACGAACAGCGCAATCTTCTTATCGCCATCGTCCTCTCGGTCCTGATCCTGTTCGGATTCCAGTGGATGTTCCCCAAGGCGCCGCCGCCGGTGCCCGCCGCCGATCCGGCCGCCACCTCGTCGGTGCCGCCGGTGCCCGCGGGCTCGGTCGCCGCCCCGGCCGCTCCGGCCAAGGCCCCCACCGTCGCCGAGGCCCGCGCCGCCGCGCTGGAATCCAGCCGCCGCATCACCATTCGCACGCCCAAGCTGCACGGCTCCATCGCCGTCACCGGCGCGCGGCTGGACGACCTGACCCTGGTCGAGCACCGCGAAACCACCGACCCCAACAGCGCCGAGATCGTGCTGCTGTCCCCCGCCGCCAGCGCCCACCCCTATTACGCCGAATTCGGCTGGGTGCCCGCCGATGGCGCCGCCAAGGTTCCGGCTGCCGACACCGTGTGGAGCGTGGCGCCGGGCACCACCGAACTGGTCCCCGGCGGCAAGGTGGTCCTGAACTGGGACAACGGCGACGGCCTGCGCTTCGTCCGCACCTATTCGGTGGACGAGAACTACATGTTCGCCATCGAGCAGCGGGTCGAGAATTACGGCGCCAAGCCGGTGGTGCTGCATCCCTATGGTCTGATCGCCCGCGTCGGCACCCCCAAGACCGAGGGCATGTACATCCTGCACGAAGGTCCGCTGGGCGTGTTCGACGGCACGCTGAAGGAAACCAAGTACGACGACCTGCGCACGGAAGGCACCATCCGCGAGAAGTCCGTGGGCGGCTGGGCCGGCATCACCGACAAGTATTGGCTGACCGCCCTGGTGCCCGACCAGAAAGCCGACGTCACCGGCCGCTTCGTCCATCAGGCCCGCGACAAGGGCGACACCTATCAGGTGGACTTCACCGGCGCGCCGATCACCGTCGCCGCCGGGGCCTCGGCCGACGCCAATTTCCACATGTTCGCGGGCGCCAAGCAGGTCACGCTGCTGGACGCCTATTCGGAAAAGCTGGGCATCAAGCGGTTCGACCTGGCCATCGATTTCGGCTGGTTCTACTTCCTGACCAAGCCGTTCTTCTATCTGTTGCAGATGCTGCATTCGGCGCTGGGCAACATGGGTCTGGCCATCCTGGCGCTGACCGTGCTGATCAAGGCGGCCATGTTCCCGCTGGCCAACAAGTCCTATGTCTCCATGTCCAAGATGAAGAACCTGCAACCGCAGATGAAGGTGTTGCAGGAACGCTTCGCGGGCGACAAGGTGCGGCTCCAGCAGGAAATGATGGCGCTGTACAAGAAGGAAAAGGTCAACCCGGTGTCCGGCTGCCTGCCCATGCTGGTGCAGATTCCGGTGTTCTTCGCGCTGTACAAGGTGCTGTTCGTCGCCATCGAGATGCGCCACGCCCCCTTCTACGGCTGGATTCATGACCTGTCGGCGCCCGATCCGACCACCGTCTTCAACCTGTTCGGCCTGATCCCGTGGGATGCCGCCGCCGTGCTGCCGTCGTTCCTGCATCTGGGCGTGTGGCCGCTGATCATGGGCGTCACCATGTGGGCGCAGCAAAAGCTGAACCCGCAGCCCACCGATCCGGTCCAGGCCAAGATGATGAACTTCCTGCCCATCATCTTCACCTTCCTGCTGGCGAATTTCGCCGCCGGTCTGGTGATCTATTGGGCGTGGTCGAACACGCTGTCGATCCTTCAGCAATGGGTGATCATGCGCAAGGCGGGGGCCAAGTCCTGACCGACGACACCACCCAGGACGAGGCGGCCCAGCTTCTGGAAGCGGGCCGCCTGCTGTTCGCCCGCGACGTCACCTTCATGCGCGGCGTCGCGGCGCTGGACGGCCTGCCGCCCATCTCGCTGCCCGAGGTGGCGTTCGCCGGTCGCTCCAATGTCGGCAAGTCGTCGCTGATCAACGCCCTGTGCGGGCGGTCCACGGTGGCGCGCACCTCGAACACCCCCGGTCGCACCCAGGAACTGAATTATTTCGACGTGTCCGGGCGGCTGATCCTGGTGGACATGCCGGGCTACGGCTTCGCCAAGGCGCCCAAGGACAAGGTGGACGCCTGGAAGCGGCTGGTGAACGGCTATCTGCGCGGCCGCCCCACCCTGCGCCGCTGCATGATGCTGATCGATTCGCGCCACGGACTCAAGGACGTGGACCGCGAGATGATGACCATGCTGGACAAGGCGGCGGTGGTCTATCAGATCGTGCTGACCAAGACCGACAAGCTGAGCGCGACCGAGCTGGCGGCGGTAAGCCAACGCACCCGCGAGGAAATCGTCAGCCACGTCGCCGCCCATCCCACCCTGATTCTCACCAGTTCGGAAAAGGGCCTCGGCATTCCCGAACTGCGCGCGGAAATCCTGCAATTGGCCAATCCGGAGTGATCTCCATGAGCGACACGCCCGACATCCTGCATGACCGTTCCTCCTGGCTCGAGCGCGCCAAGACCCTGTCCGAAGCGCTGCCGTTCATGCGCCAGTTCTCGGACGAGACGCTGGTCATCAAGTTCGGCGGCCACGCCATGGAATCCGACGATCTGTTCCGGCTGTTCGCCCGCGACATCGTGCTGCTGAAGCAGGTGGGCATCAATCCGGTGGTGGTGCATGGCGGCGGTCCGCAGATCGATCAGATGCTCAAGCGCCTGGACATCAACACCCCGCGCGTCGATGGCCTGCGCTTCACCGACGAAGCCACCGTCGAGGTGGTCGAGATGATCCTGTCGGGCAAGATCAACAAGCAGATCGTCTCGGCCATCAACGAAGCGGGCGGTTTCGCCGTCGGCCTGTCGGGCAAGGACGGCCATCTGATCCGTGCCCGCAAGCTGCGTCGCACCAAGAAGGACCCGGATTCCAACATCGAGAAGGTGCTGGATCTGGGCTTCGTCGGCGAACCGGCCGAGATCACCCCGCATATCCTGGACTTCTTCCGCGAATCCGACGTCATTCCGGTGATCGCCCCGGTCGGCATGGGCGGCGCGGGTGAAACCTACAACATCAACGCCGACACCGCCGCCGGCGCGGTGGCCGGTGCCACCGGCGCCCGCCGTCTGCTGATGCTGACCGACGTGGCGGGCGTGCTGGACAAGGCGGGCAATCTGATCCCGGAAATGACCGCCAGCCAGGTCAAGGGCTACATCGCCGACGGCACCATCTCGGGCGGCATGATCCCCAAGGTGGAAACCTGCCTGGACGCGGTCAACAACGGCGTCGACGCCGCCGTCATCCTGGACGGCCGCGTCCCCCACGCCGTGCTGCTGGAACTGTTCACCCCGCACGGCGTCGGCACGCTGATCAAGGCCGACTGAGGTCATCGTGTCATCCTACGCCGACATCGCCGCTGCCGCCGCCCAACACGGGCTGCGGACGCGGGGCGGTGTCGTCACGCCCGATTTCGGGACGGTGGTGCTGATCGGCACCGCCGGATCGGAATTCTGGCCGTCTTTCCAGGCGGCGCGGCGGGACGAGGTCGATCCGTTGGATGCGTGGTCGCGGCGGGTGATCGGGGCCTTGGCCGAACGCTTCGGCGCCCGGCCGCTGCTGCCCCAGGACGGTCCACCCTTTCTGCCGTTCCAGCGCTGGTCCATGGCAGCCGAGCCGGTCTATCCGTCGCCCATGGGGGTGCTGGTGCATCCGCGCTACGGGTTGTGGCATTCCTATCGCGGCGCCCTGGCCTTCGACGGACCGGTCGATTTGCCGCCGCGCGGCGAGGCGCCCAATCCTTGCGAAGCCTGCACCGCCAAGCCGTGCATCGCCGCCTGCCCGGTCGGCGCGGCGGCGCCCTATGACGTGCCCAAATGCAAAAGCCATCTGGAAGCGGGCGGCGCCTGCCGCCGCATCGGCTGCCTGCCCCGCCACGCCTGCCCGCTGGGCCAGGATTATGCCTATGTGCCGGAACAGGCGTCGTTCCACATGGAAGCGTTTCTGACCGCTTTGTGGTGCTAGCGGGCAATGTCGGGGGCTTTTGCCCCCGATCCCCCAATCGGGAGGCGCAGCCTCATAGGCGCTAATATAGGGACCGGCATTGACGCTTTCGCCTTCGGGGAGCGTCATCCAGGCGCTGCATGATGCGAGTGCGGTTCAGCGCGGGCAGGGCGAGCACAGACAGCATGATTTGCCGA
>JAEXAH010000033.1 GCA_023458315.1 Pseudomonadota bacterium | reverse complement strand
CCGAAATCGCCGCCGCGTCGTCGGAACAGGCCAGCGGCATCGATCAGGTCAACGCCGCCGTCAGCCAGATGGACGAAATGACCCAGCAGAACGCCGCGCTGGTCGAGGAATCCGCCGCCGCCGCCCATGCCCTGGAAGACCAGTCGCGCGAACTCAACCGCCTGATGGGCTTCTTCCAGGTGGGGGCGCAGACCGCCCTGCCCGCCGCCGCGCCGCGCCCGCAAGCGGCGGCCAAGCCCGTCGCCAGGCCCATGGCCAAACCCGCCGCCAAGGCGGCAAAGCCCGCGCCGCAGCGCGGCCATCTGGCCAAGCTGCACGCCAAGGACAGCGCCGCCCCCACCCTGACCGCGGATTCTCCCAAGGACGAGGATTGGGCGGAGTTTTGAAACGCAACTAAAGTATGATAGAAGGATGGCCCCGCCGACATCGTCGTGCGGGGCCTGTCATTGGGGGAGACAAGGTGCAGCAGCGCGCGGCCGAAAACACGGCGGAGCATGCCCATCGTCGGGAATTCGAGTTGGGGGACGACGAATTCCGCTTTCTTGCCGACTTCATGTCGCGCGAGACGGGGATCGTACTGTCCGATCACAAGCGCCAGATGGTGTGCGGGCGGCTGGTCAAGCGGTTGCGGGCGCTGCATCTGCGGTCGTTCGCGGAATATGTGGACCTGCTGCAAGGTCCGGCGGCGGCGGGCGAGGTCGAGAACCTGGTCAACGCCATCACCACCAACATCACCAATTTCTTCCGCGAACCCCATCATTTCGATTTCCTGCGCAATTCCGTGCTGGCGCCGCGCCTGAACGAACGGCCGCGACGGCCGCGCATCCGCATCTGGTCGGCGGGGTGCTCGTCGGGCGAGGAACCCTATTCCATCGCCATGACCATGGCCGACGTGCTGAAGGCGGGCGAAGGCTGGGACGCGCTGATCCTGGCCACCGACATCGACACCAACGTGCTGCGCCGGGCCGAGGCCGGGATCTATCCCGCCGAGGCGCTGAAGCATATTCCCGAAAGCTACCGCAAACGCTTCGTGCGCCGGGTGCCGGGCGATGCCGACAAGATCCAGATGGCCGACGATTTGCGCGCCCTGATCCGCTTTCGTCGTCTGAACCTGCATGACAAATGGCCGATGAAGGGCAGCTTCGACGCCATCTTTTGCCGTAACGTCGCCATATATTTCGACAAGCCGACACAAAGAAAACTGTTCAACCGTTACGCGGACTATTTGAACATTGGCGGGATGCTGTATCTTGGTCACGCTGAATCCTTGATCGGTGTCACCGACCGTTTCGAGGTGGCCGACAAGACCGTGTACAGGCGGATCAAATGAGTGGGAACGGTGCCTGGGGGGCGCAGGCCGACGAAGCGGAACGCCGCCGCTGGTTCGACCCGACCTTCAAGATCATGGCGGTCAAGGTGCTGCCGGGCGAGCATTACGTCTCGACCGCCGGGCAGGAGATGATCGTCACCGTCCTGGGATCGTGCGTCGCCGCCTGCGTCTGGGACACCAGGCTGAAGATCGGCGGCATGAACCATTTCATGCTGCCTGATTCCGGGTCCGATGTGCCGGTGGACAAGGCCATGCGCTTCGGCAACTTCGCCATGGAAGAACTGATCAACGACGTGCTGCGCCGGGGCGGTCGCCGCGACAGCCTGGAGATCAAGGTGTTCGGCGGCGGCAACGTGCTGCCGGGGGTCGGCGCCGCCTCGGTGTCGGTGGGCGACCGCAACGCCGATTTCGTCCGCCGCTATCTGGGCGAGGAAGGCTATCGCATCGCCGCCCAGGATCTGGGCGGTCCACATCCGCGCCGCATCCACTTCTTCCCGCGTCTGGGCAAGGTCATCCGCCTGTTCCTGAAGAAAGACGTGGAACGCGCGGTGGTCAACCGCGAAATGTCCTATCGTTCGCGCCTGCAGACCGTCGAGGTCGAAGGCGACGTCGAATTGTTCACCTGAGGAGACGCGCCGTGCCCGGTTCACGCATCCGCGTCCTCGTGGTCGACGATTCCGCCCTGATGCGGCAAATGCTGTCGGCCATCCTGTCGTCCGACCCGGCCATCGAGGTGGTGGGCACCGCCCCCGACCCGCTGGTCGCGCGCGAGAAGATCAAGGCGCTGAACCCCGACGTCCTGACCCTGGACGTGGAAATGCCGCGCATGGACGGGCTGGCCTTTCTGGAAAAGCTGATGGCCCTGCGCCCCATGCCGGTGGTCATGGTGTCGTCGCTGACCGAAAGCGGCGCCGAGGTGACGCTGAAGGCCATGGAACTGGGCGCCGTGGACATCTTCTGTAAACCCGCCGATTCGGCGGCGGGCGGCCTCCAGGCCCATGGCCGCGAATTGGTGGACAAGGTCAAGGCCGCCGCCCATGCCCGGGTGCGCGCCCTCAGCGACCGCAATCCCACCGTGGCGCCGCGCCTGTCCGTCACCGCCCTGTACAAATCCACCGACCGGCTGGTGGCGGTGGGCTCGTCCACCGGCGGCGTCGAGGCGCTGCGCGACATCGTGCTGGCCCTGCCGCCCGACGCGCCGCCCATGGTCTGCACCCAGCACATCCCGCCCAAATTCTCGGCCAGCTTCGCCGACCGCCTGAACGGCATGGCCGCCGTGCGGGTCAAGGAAGCCAGCGACGGCGAACGCATCATGGCCGGACACGTCTATATCGCCCCCGGCGATCGCCACATGGAGGTGCGCCGGTCCGGCGCCGCCCTGATCACCCACACTTTCGACGGCCCGCTGGTCAGCGGCCACAAACCCAGCGTCGACGTGCTGTTCCGCTCGGTGGCGGAAGCCTGCGGCTCCAAGGCGGTGGGGGTGATCCTGACCGGCATGGGCCGCGACGGCGCCGACGGCCTGCTGACCCTGCGCCGGGCTGGCGCGTCCACCATCGGCCAGGACGAAGCCAGTTGCGTGGTCTACGGCATGCCGAAATCGGCACGCGAGATCGGCGCGGTCGAGCGCGAACTTCCCCTCTCGCGCATCGCGGAAGAAATCCTTAGGCTGTGCCACGCCGACGTGACGAGGACATGAGATGAGTGACCAGACCTGTACCCGATTGCTGGAACTGCTGGCCCGCTGGCAGGCGTTTTCGGAGTTGCAGCAGCGCGCCTTCGAATTCCTGGCCAACGAGGCGGTGGCCACCGGCCAGGAATTCGAACGTTCTACCGACGGCGCCACCGGCGTCCTGACCCGCATCGGCCAGTTCGCCGGGGAAAGCGCGGCGGGCGACCTGCAATCGGAAACCTTTCAGGTGGTGCAGAAGCTTCAGGCCGCCGACCGCTCGCGCCAGGGGCTGGAACAGGTGGCGTCGGTGTTGCAGACCCTGCGCGGCCAGCATGCCGAACTGGTGCAGTCCACCCGCGACACCGCCCACGTTCCCGACACCGAAAGCATGCTGAACGACTGGATCGAGGCCATGGGCGGCAACGTCACCCTGGCCGATTGGCGCCGCCGTCTGATGGACGCCCTGCACGGCCGCCCCCCCGCCCCCGCCGCCCCGGCCCAGGACGACGACGAATTGTTCTGAGCCGCCGGACCAGCCTGTGCGTTGTAATGAAAGTGTAATATTACTGTCATTTTACCCTTATACTTTCAGACTATAACTTCCCCTGCAAAAGAACGATCACACGGTTGTCTTGGGGGAAGACCGATGCAGAAGGTTCTGGCGCGCTTTCCGTTGAAAGTGCAAATCGGCGCCATCGTCGCCACCGCCATCCTGATCTTCGCCATTGTCGCCGCCGTGGTGTTCGTCAGTTCCTCGGTTCAGGGGGAACTGGCCCGCAAGGCCGCCGCCGCCATCCACCTCAAGGACGATTCCGCCGGTCTGGCCTTTGCCCTGCTCGACGCGCGCCGTCGGGAAAAGGATTTCCTGGCCCGGCGCGGCGACGACGTGGTCGCCGCCCATGCCCGCAGTCTGGCCGCCGCCCACGACCGGTTGCGGGCCATCGACGCCGCCGCCGCCGACACCGTCGCCCCTTTGCGCCCGCTGCTGCAATCCTATGCCGCGGCCTTCGCCGCCACGGTGGCGGAACAGCGCGAGATCGGCTTCACCGAGAATGACGGCCTGATGGGCAGCCTGCGCGGCTCGGTCCATCAGGTCGAGGAGGCGCTGAAGACCCATGACGAATTGTCCCTGGCGGTGCTGATGCTGCAAATGCGCCGCCATGAAAAGGACTTCCTGGCCCGGCGCGACGCCAAGTATCAGACCGAGATGGCCAAGCGCGCGGCGGAATTCACCCGTGCCCTGGCGGCCTCGGCGCTGCCCGCCGCCACCCGCGACGACATCGCCGCCAAGATGGCCGCCTATCACCGCGATTTCGACGCGGTGGTCGCGGCAACGGTGAAACTGGGCGAACTGACCGCCGAATTGTCCAGCCTGTACGGCCGCATGGAGCCGCTGGTGGAAGCCCTGGCCCGGCAGGCCGCCGACACCGCCGCCGCCGCCGAGGCCGAACAGGCGCGCGTCGACACCCTGGCGCGGCGCGGCATCGCCCTGGCGCTGGGCCTGGGCGCCCTGGCGCTGGCGGTGCTGGGCTCGGCCATCGCCCACGGCATCTATGCGCCGCTGGCCCGCATGGCCAAGGTCATGGAGCAACTGGCCGAAGGCGAGTTGGATACCGAGGTGCCGTCGCGCGACCGCGCCGACGAAGTGGGCGCCATGGCCCACGCCGTCCAGGTGTTCAAGGTCAACGCCCAGCAGACCGCGATGATCCGCGCCGCCCAGGAACAGCAGCGCGCCCACGCCGAGGCGGAAAAACTGGCGGCGCTGCGCACCATGGCCGACACGGTCGAACGCGAAACCCGCACCGCCGTCGACCGGGTCGCCGACCGCACCGGCGCCATGCGCGGCAATGCCGGGGAAATGGCCAATTCCGCCCGCATGGTCAGCGCCAATTCGCAAAGCGTCGCCGCCGCCGCCGCCCAGGCCCTGGCCAACGCCCAGAACGTGGCGTCGGCGTCGGAACAATTGTCCGCCTCCATCGCCGAAATCGGCGGACAGGTGGGCGCGGCCAGCGGCATCACCCGCCGCGCGGTGGAAACGGCGGGCACCGCCCAGAACACCATCGCCACCTTGGCCCAGGCGGTGGCCCATATCGGCGAGATGGCCCAGATGATCGGCGACATCGCCGGACAGACCAACCTTTTGGCGCTGAACGCCACCATCGAGGCGGCCCGCGCGGGCGAGGCCGGCAAGGGTTTCGCCGTGGTGGCGGGCGAGGTGAAATCCCTGGCCACCCAGACCACCCGCGCCACCGAGGAGATCGGCGCCCAGATCGCCGCCATCCAATCGACCACCGCCGGGGCGGTGGACGCGGTCGCGGCCATCGTCGCCGCCATCCGCGACGTGGACGGCATTTCCCAGGCCATCGCCGCCGCCATCGAACAGCAGGGCGCCGCCACCACGGAAATCGCCCGCAACGTCACCCAGACCTCGGACGCCGCCCAGGAAGTCTCGGCCCGCATCGCCACCGTGTCGGACGAAGCCGCCGCCACCGGCCTGCGGGCGGGCGAGGTGCGCGCGGTGTCCGAGGAAATGACCGAGGCCATCGAACAATTGCGCCACGCCCTGGTGCGCACGGTGCGCACCGCCACGCGCGAGGTGGATCGCCGCGCCAGCCCGCGCCACCCGATAGACGAGAAGGCCGTCATCACCCTGGCCGACGGCGTGGCCGACATCCATCTGGAAGATTGCTCGGAAGGCGGCGCCACCATCGCCCTGAACGGGGCCACGGTCACGGCGGGTTTGCGCCTGACCCTGTCCAGCCCCAGCCTGGGCAGCGATCTGGCGGCCGAGGTGGTGGCGGTGGATGGCGACCGCGCCCACCTGCATTTCATTCTGGACGCCGCCGCCGCCGAAGCCTTCCGCGCCCGCGTCGCCCGGCTGGCCGCGTAATATCCTACAACCGGTCCAGCCGCTCGGTGACGCGCGGCAGCCACAGATTGGCCAGCAGCGAGGTGACTTCGGCGCGGGCGGCCTCGTGCGATTTGGTCAGTTCCAGGTCGATGCCCGACTGGCGCAGATCCAGCACGGTCAGGCCCCACAGGAACAGATAGCGATAGATCACCCGCTCGCCGAAGCCCTCGGCCTGGCGGAAGCCCAGGATCTTCTGCATCTTGGGCAGGATCTCGGCCATCTTCTTCTTGTTGCGGTCGGCCAGCGCCGACAGCCGTGACCGCGTCACCAGCCAGTCGATGCCCGCCTTGTGGGTGCGGCGCCGTTCCTGGCGCAAATCCCACACCAGACGGGAATAGACCCCGGCCTGCTTCAGTTCCCACGTCACCGGGTCCAACTGGCCCAGCAGGTCCAGGTCCAGCAGACTGTCGTTGATGGGCGTCACCAGGGTGTCGGCGACGGTATGGGCGTGGCGGGCCAGCGGCACGTCCGATCCCGGGCAATCCACCACCACGAAATCGCAATCGGCCATCATCCGCGCCAGATGGTCGTCGAAAGCGGCGCGTTCCTCGACCATGGCCTGGGTCTTCAGTTCGGCGGGCGACGGCATCACCACGCCGAAGCGCGGCATGGGCAGCGGCACCCTGGTCCGGTCCACCCACGCCTGGCGGTTGGTGAAATAGCGGCCCAGGGATTGCTGGCGGTGGTCCAGGTCCAGGCAACCGACCTTGAAGCCCATGCGCAACAGCCCCACCGCCAGATGCATGGCCACGGTGGTCTTGCCCGAGCCGCCCTTTTCGTTGCCGATGACGATGATGTGGGCGCCGTGCCCGGCCATGACCATTCCGTCCGCTATGTCCGCACCGGGCCGCATGCTACACTATTTTCCGCCAAGACCATTCCCCCATCGCGCGAGCCCGGTTCCCGATGCCTGACAGCACGTTTTCCACCCCGCCGGTCGGCGGGCTGTTCCCCGAGCGTCTGGCCGGGGTGATGACGGATTTGTCGTGCGTGGTGTTCCGGCGCGAATTGCTGCCCACCGGCGAGATCCGCTATCCCTGGATGTCGCCCAACGTGCGCGACATCCTGGGCCTGGACGCGGCCGAGATGACCGTCACCAGCAAGGGCGCGCTGAACGCCGTCCACTGGGCCGACCGCGACGCCCACGTCGCCGCCATCCTGCGCTCGGGCTTTTCCATGACCCGCTGCCACGAGGCGTTCCGCGCGGTGACGGCGGCGGGTGAAACCCGCTGGTTCCGGGGCTCGTCGGCGCCGGAACGGCAGCCGGACGGCACCATCGTCTGGGACGGCGCCTGGATCGACATCAGCCCGTGGATGCGGGCCGAGCATCAGTTCCAGACCGTCATGGACCATGCCGAGGACGTGATCCTGACCATGGATTCGCGCAACGGCATCGACTGGGCCAATTCCGCCGCCGAGCGGCTGTTCGGCCTGCGCCTGGACGAAATGGTCGGCCAGTGCCTGACCCATCTGCTGGCGACGCCCTGCGCCACCGGGCCGTTATCCGTCGCCGATTGCTCGCAGGGGGACGCCACCTCGTGCTTTCCCCGCGGCACCCAGGAGGTGATGGGCCGCCGCCGCGACGGAACCACCTTTCCGTTCGAGATGACGGTGTCCGAGGTGCGGTCGGACGGGCAATTGTCGCTGATCGTCATCGGCCGCGACATCACCCGGCGCAAGGCCACCGAACTGATGCTGGAGGAAACCGAGCGCCGCCTGCGCTCCATCGCCTCGAACCTGCCGGGCGTGGTGTTCCAGCGGGTGCTGGACCCCGACGGCACCTTCGCCTATCCCTACGTGTCCGAGGGCATCGAGGAAATCCTGGGCTGCGAGGCGGCCGACATCGTGTTCGATTCCTCGATCCTGTTCGACGCCATGCTGGACGCCGACCGCGAACGGCTGCTGCACGACCTGTCCATGTCGGCGGAAACCCTGGACGCGGTGGACGAGGACGTGCGGGTGGTCGGCGCCGATGGCCGCACCCACTGGCTGTCGGGCCAGTCGCGGCCGCGACGGCGCGGCGACACCATCGTCTGGGACGGCCTGATCCTGGACGTCACCGACGAGGTCGAGGAACGGCTGCGGGCCGAACAGGCGGTGCGCGACAGCGAGGAACGCTTCCGCATGGCCTTCGACGCCTCGTTGCAGGGCGTGGTGGTGGTGGATTCCGACGGCACCATCCGCCAGGTCAACCCCGCCTTCGCCCGCATCGTCGGCAGCCGGGGCGTGTCGCTGATCGGCTGCAACATCCGCGACTTCCTGGACAGCGAGCACCTGCCCGATTCCGGCCATCCCCTGCCGTCCGGCCGCTCGTTCCAGTTCGAACACGACCCCCACCTGCCCGACGGCCACATGCGGCACTGGCGGGTCAGCGGCACCTCGTTCTCGGCCGCCGCCGCCGATCAGGCGCCGTCGCTGCTGATCAACATCGAGGACGTCACCGAGCGGGTCCAGGCCGCCGAGGAACGCCGCCAGATGGAACTGGCGCTGACCGAGGGCCAGAAGCTGGAGGCGCTGGGGCGGCTGGCGGGCGGCGTCGCCCACGAATTGAACAACATGCTTGGCCCCATCCTGATGGCCGCCGAGATGGTCACGCGCACCGCGCCGCTGGACGACCGCAACAAGGAGCGTTGCGGCCGCATCATCGAGGCCGCCAAACACGGCCGCGACATCGTGCGCAACGTGCTGGCCTATTGCCGCAAGGAACAGAAGGTGCTGTCCGCCATGGACATCGTGCCGGTGTTCCAGCAATTCGTCGGACTGGCCAGTTCGACCCTGCCGCCCTCGGTCAAGGTCGCCAGCCATATCGGCCCCCGCAAGGCGGCGGTGGTGGGCGATGCCGGACAGATCACCCAGGTGTTGCTGAACCTGGCCAACAACGCCCGCGACGCCATGGACGGCGAAGGCACCCTGTCGCTGTCGCTGGACGTGGTGGACGGCGACGACCTGATCCCCGGCCGTCCCGGCCGCGATTCCGCCCTGTCGCCCTTCGTCGCGCTGGACCACACCCTGAATTTCGTGGACATCCGCATCCGCGACACCGGATGCGGCATGAGCGCGCAAACCGCCGCCCGCATCTTCGACCCGTTCTTCACCACCAAGCCGGTGGGCCAGGGCACCGGCCTGGGCCTGTCGGTGGTGCAGGGCATCCTGAAGGCCATGGGCGGCGCCATCGCCGTCACCAGCGCCCCCGGCCAGGGATCGGAATTCCGCGTCGTCCTGCCGGTGGTCGAGGACGCCGATGCGTGAAGTCCGCTTGCCCCTCACCCGGAATGGGGCTATCACCGAATTGACCAGAATCGTCAGAAAGGAACGCGCATGAGCCGGATCTTGATCGTCGAGGACACCCCCCTGATGCGCGAATCCCTGGTGGACGTGCTGACCGCCACCGGCCACGACGTCACCACCGCCGACAACGGCCTGGAAGCGGTCGAGATGATCGCCGACGGCGCCAGCTTCGACGCCATCATCACCGACATCATCATGCCGGAAATGGACGGCATCCAGGCGATCATGGAAATCCAGACCATGCAGCCCAACGCCCGCATCATCGCCATTTCCGGCGGCAGCGCCCGCATGCAGAAGGCCCAGGGCCTGGAAACCGCCCGCCGCCTGGGCGCGGTCGCGGTGCTGGAAAAGCCGTTCGAGGTGGACACCCTGCTGGCCGCCGTGGACGCGGCGCTGGCGTAAGCGGAAAAAGGAGCGTCATTCCCGCTTTCGCGGGTGTGACAGGGATTGGGGGGATTATCCCTTGATCTGCCGCCGGGCCTGGGCCTCGGCGGTCTTGCGGGCCATGAATTCGGCGCTGTCGATGGTCTGGATGCAATAGGTCCAGTATTCCCGCGCCATGGCCAGGGAATGGGTCAGCGCCTGTTCGTCGGCGGCGGCGTCGGATTCCGAGAAATGCTTGGCGGTGGCGGCGCTGGTGCCGCCGAACGCCCGCCACGGCCGCCCGCCCTGGGCCTTGGCCGGGGGCATCAGCTTGACCGCCACCACGTCACCGTGCGGCGCCGGGGCGATTTCGGCCGGACGCAGGATTTCCGAGAACCCCAGTTCCTCCCACGAACACCAGCGGGCGTAAATCCATTCGCACAGGGTGCGCGACCAGTCGATGAAATCGTTGCGGTCCGTGGCCGAGCCGAACTCGATCACATGCTTGGTGAAATTATAGGTCAACTGTGCCCAGGCGCGGCCGTCCGGGCTTTCGGCGCGGGCGGCATAGCGTTCCAGCACGCGCTGACGCGACAGGTGGCGATTGGCCTCCAGCACGCTCTTGACCAGGGCGGGGTCGTGGCCGGGGCGGCGGGCCGCCGGGTCGGGGTCGAAGGCGTGTGCCCCCATGGTGCCGTCGCCATCGCGGTAGACCGCCACCACCCCCTTGCCCAGATGGGCGGACAGGCATTGCAGGAAATGGCCGATGGCGGCGCCGCCGCAGGGTTGGGCCAGCACGATGTACAGATAGACCGGCGCCAGATCGGCCACCTCGCCCGCCACCAGGGAATCGACCACCGCCTCGGGCACCTCGTCGGCGACGCCGTAGATGGAACCGTCGGGGAAGCCCAGATAGACGCCGTCCACCTCGCCGATGCCCGCATCCACATAGGCGTATTCCACCAGCCGGAACGGCGCCAATTCACGGAACACCGCGCGGTTGGCCGGGTTGGCGGGCTGTCGCGTCTCGCCCTCGGCCGCCTGGGCGGTCAGCAGGTCAAGGAAGTCCTGCACCGTCGAAGCGGTGTCGATGCGGATGCGGATCACATCGTCGCTGGAAAGGTCAGAGGCCATTTTCCCCATGGCCCGTGGGCCACCCCGTTCAACTCGCCTAACGCGTTCACTTTAGCAGACAAACCCGTCGCCGCCATCGTGATTTCGTTGCAATCACTGTGATGTTTGTTGACAGCGCCCGCCCGTCGAGTAGCTTTCCGCCATCGGGTTGAAACAAACCGATCCAACAGGGATGGGCGAATGGAGTACTTCCTCCAGCAATTGATCAACGGGATCACGCTGGGCGCGATCTATGGCCTGATCGCCATCGGTTATACGATGGTTTACGGCATCATCGGCATGATCAATTTCGCCCATGGCGAAATCTACATGCTGGGCGCGTTCATCGCCCTGATCGCCTATCTGGCCGCCACCACCATCGGCGGCGGCTCGGTCGCCTTCGGCCTGCTGGCGGCGCTGGTGATCACCATGGCCTTCACCGCGCTGTGGGGCTGGGCGGTCGAACGCATCGCCTATCGGCCGCTGCGCGGCGCGCCCAAGCTGGCGCCGCTGATTTCGGCCATCGGCATGTCCATCGTGTTGCAGAATTTCGCCCAGATCAGCCAGGGCGCGCGGGTCAAGCCGCTGCCGCCGGTGTTCAAGGGCGGCATCACCCTGATGCAATCCGAGCATTTCAGCGTCAGCCTGTCCTATCTGCAAATCGCCATCGTGCTGCTGACCGTGACGCTGATGGCGGTGTTCACCTGGATCATCACCCGCACGCCGCTGGGCCGCGCCCAGCGCGCCACCGAACAGGACATGAAGATGGCGGCGCTGCTGGGGGTGGACGTGGACCGCATCATCTCGGCCACCTTCGTCATGGGCGCGGCGCTGGCTTCGGTCGCCGGGCTGATGGTGACGCTGTATTACGGCGTCATCGACTTCTACATCGGCTTCCTGGCGGGCATCAAAGCCTTTACCGCCGCCGTGCTGGGCGGCATCGGCAGCCTGCCCGGCGCCATGCTGGGCGGATTGCTGATCGGTCTGATCGAGGCGTTCTGGTCGGGCTATTTCTCCATCGAATACAAGGACGTGGCCGCCTTCTCCATCCTGGTGCTGGTGCTGCTGTTCCGCCCCACCGGCCTGTTGGGACGGCCGGAAGTGGAGAAGATCTGACATGGCGGCGCTGTTCGCCCCCAACACCCTGCGCGGCGCCGTCGCCGACGCCCTGGCGGGTGGCGTGGTCGCCGCCGCCCTGGCCCTGCCCATGCTGGGCTTCCGGCTGGTGGATTCGGCGCTGGCGCTGACGCTGGCCACCCGGTTCGACTGGGTGCTGTGGGCGGCGCTGGCGGTGTTCGCCGGACGGCTGGCCCTCAACCTGCTGCGCCTGGGCGGCAGCCTGCCGTCGCCCCGCCTGCCCGATTCGTTCACCGCCCGACTGTCCGGGGCGCGGCCGTGGGTGGGCTGGGCCATGATCGGCTTCGCCGCCGCCCTGCCCTTCCTGCCGTTCGCCGACCGCAACCTGGTGGACAAGGCGACGCTGGTTCTCATCTACGTCATGCTGGGCTGGGGCCTGAACATCGTGGTCGGGCTGGCGGGACTGCTGGATCTGGGCTTCGTCGCCTTCTACGCGGTCGGCGCCTATTCCTATGCCCTGCTGTCCACCGGCATGGGCTGGTCGTTCTGGGTGTGCCTGCCGCTGGCCGGGCTGTTCGCCGCCGGATTCGGCGTGGCGCTGGGCTTTCCGGTGCTGCGGCTGCGCGGCGATTATCTGGCCATCGTCACCCTGGGCTTTGGCGAGATCATCCGCGTCGTCCTGCAAAACTGGCAGGATTTCACCGGCGGCCCGGCGGGCATCAGCGGCATTCCGCGCCCGACCCTGTTCGGCCTGCCCTTCGCCGCCCGCGCCCCCGAGGGCCAGCAGACCTTCGCCGAGTTCTTCGGCCTGTCCTTCTCGGGCGACCATCGTGTCATCTTCCTGTATTTCGTCATCCTGGCCCTGGCGCTGCTGACCAACCTGTTCACCCTGCGCATCCGCCGCCTGCCGGTGGGCCGGGCGTGGGAGGCGCTGCGCGAGGACGAGATCGCCTGCCGTTCCCTGGGCCTCAACCCCACCACCATCAAGCTGTCGGCCTTCGCCACCGGCGCCATGTTCGCCGGATTCGCCGGGTCGTTCTTCGCCACCCGCCAGGGCTTCATCAGTCCGGAAAGCTTTACCTTCATCGAATCGGCGGTGATCCTGGCCATCGTAGTGCTGGGCGGCATGGGCAGCCAGATCGGCGTGGTGCTGGCGGCGCTGCTGCTGGTCGGCCTGCCGGAATGGTTCCGCGAGCTTCAGCAATACCGCATGCTGGCCTTTGGCGGCGCCATGGTGCTGATCATGCTGTGGAAGCCGTCGGGCCTGTTGTCGTCGCGGACCCCGACCATCAGCCTGGGAGGCGGAAAATGACCCCTTCCCGTCCGCCGTTGCTGGAGGTCGAGCGCGTCAGCATGCGCTTTGGCGGTCTGGTGGCCGTCAACGACCTGTCCTTCACCGCGGCACAGCGCGAGATCACCGCGGTCATCGGCCCCAACGGCGCGGGCAAGACCACGCTGTTCAACTGCATCACCGGCTTTTACAAGCCGCAGGTGGGGCGCATGGCGCTGCACCATGACGACGGCGGCACGGTGCTGCTGGAGCGGCTGTCCGACCACCGTATCGCCGCCGAGGCACGGGTGGCCCGTACCTTCCAGAACATCCGGCTGTTCGCGCGCATGAGCGTGCTGGAGAACCTGATCGTCGCCCAGCACCAGGATCTGATGCGGGCCAGCGCCTTCTCGCTGGCCGGTCTGCTGGGGATGGCCCGCTATCGTGACGCCGAGAAGCGGGCGGTCGAGCGCGCCCGCTATTGGCTGGACAAGGTCGGCCTGACCCATCTCGCCGACGAGGAAGCGGGCGCCCTGCCCTATGGCTCGCAGCGGCGGCTGGAAATCGCGCGGGCCATGTGCACCGATCCGGTACTGCTGTGCCTGGACGAACCGGCGGCGGGCCTGAACCCGCGCGAAAGCCTGGAACTGAACACCCTGCTGCGCGGCATCCGCGACGAGCACGGCATCGGCCTGTTGCTGATCGAGCACGACATGAGCGTGGTCATGGGCATTTCCGATTGGGTGGTGGTGCTGGATTACGGCCGCAAGATCGCCGAGGGCACCCCCGACCACGTCCGCCGCGACCCGGCGGTGATCCGCGCCTATCTGGGCGAGGAGGAAAACGAGGATCTGCCGCCGGAAGTGGTCCGCGACGTCGAGGAGGAAGGCTGATGCTGGCGGTCGAGAACCTGCATTCCGGCTATGGCCGCATCCAGGCGCTGCACGGCATCGACGTCCATGTGGGCCGGGGCGAGATCGTCACCCTGATCGGCGCCAACGGCGCGGGCAAGACCACGCTGCTGATGACCATCTGCGGCAAGCCGCGCGCCACGTCCGGCCGCGTGCTGCTGGACGGCCAGGACATCACCACCCTGCCCATGCACAAGATCGCCCGGCTGGGGCTGGCGCACAGCCCCGAGGGCCGGCGCATCTTCCCGCGCATGACCGTGCTGGAGAACCTGCAAATGGGCGCGGTGGTGGCCGATCCCCGCCATTATGCCGACGATCTTGAGCGGGTGCTGGCCCTGTTCCCGCGCTTGCAGGAACGCCTGACCCAGCGCGGCGGCACCCTGTCGGGCGGCGAGCAGCAGATGCTGGCCATCGGCCGCGCCCTGATGAGCCGCCCGCGCGTGCTGTTGCTGGACGAACCCAGCCTGGGGCTGGCGCCGCTGGTGGTGCGCCACATCTTCCAGCTTATCGAACAGATCAACCGCGACCAGGGCGTCACCGTGTTCCTGGTGGAGCAGAACGCCTATCACGCGCTGAAACTGGCCCACCGCGGCTATGTCATGGTCAACGGCCGGGTGACGCTGAGCGGCACCGGCGCCGAATTGCTGGCCAACAAGGAAATCCGCGCCCATTACCTGGAAGGCGGCGTGACCGAGCCATGATCGAATCCCTGCCCGTCTTCATCGGCATCACCATCCTGTTCATGGGCGGCTGCGCCTTCATGTCCGGCCAGGCCCTGGCCGCCACCTGGCGACCCTTGTGGCAGGTGTTCCCCTATGCCCTGGGTCTGGCCTGCGCCGACCGCTTCCTGTGCTTCGCGCTGTTCCAGGGCACGCTGCTGTCGCTGCCCGGTTTCGCCCTGAACGCCGTGGTGCTGACCGCCATCACCCTGGCCGCCTATCGCATGACCCAGGCGCGCCGCATGGTGCGGCAATATCCCTGGCTGTACCGCCGCACCGGGCTGTTCGGCTGGGCCGAGAAGGAACAGGACATTCCCCAAGCATGAGCAAGTCGAAGAAAGCGCGGGTCACGGGCGTCAAGGACCAGTACGAGACCTTCCCCTATCCGCTGCGCGACCCCGAGGACGACCACAAGCGGCTGATCACCACCCTGGGCGGCAATCTGGACGGCATCAGCCATTTCGCCTTTGGCGGGCGGCGCGATTTCACCCGGCCGTTCCGGGTACTGGTGGCGGGCGGCGGCACCGGCGACGCGCTGATCTATCTGGCGCAGCAACTGGCCGACCGCCAATGTCCGGCCGAGATCGTCTATCTGGACCTGTCCACCGCGTCGCGCGCCATCGCCGAACGGCGGGCGGAAATCCGCGGCCTTGCGATCACCTTCGTGACCGGATCGTTGCTGGACGTGGGGCAACTGGCGCCCGGCCCCTATGATTACGTGGATTGCTCGGGCGTGCTGCACCACCTGCCCGATCCCGATGCCGGTCTGGCGGCGCTGGCGGCGCAACTGGCGCCCGACGGTGCCATGGGACTGATGCTGTACGGCACGCTGGGCCGTTCCGGCGTCTATTCCACCCAATCCATGCTGCGGGTGCTGGCCCCCGACACCCTGCCCGCCGCCGAACGCATCGCCATCTTCCGCCGGGTCATGGCCAATTTGCCGCCCAACAACCTGCTGCGCGTCAACCCGGTGCTGGGCATTTCGCCCAAAAGCGACGATCACGAGCTGTTCGACATGTTCCTGCATTCGCAGGACCGCAGCTATACCGTGCCCGAGATTGGCATCTTCGCCGCCCAGGCCGGGCTGCGCGTCACCAGCTTCCTGCCGCTGGTACAATACGACCCGGCGGGGGTGTGCGGCGATGCCGAATTGCTGCGCCGCCTGAACGGCAAAAGCATGCTGGAGCGCGCGGCGGTGGCCGAGTCGCTGCACTGCCTGTCGCAGATGCATGTGTTCTACGTGGTGCGCCAGGACAACCCGGTGGCACCGCCCCTGCCCACCGATCCCGCCGCCATTCCGGTGTGGCATGACGGCTTCAGCTTTCCGCACCAGCAGGTGGGCGGCACCTTCCAGTTCGGCAAGAGCCGCGGCCCCATCATCTGCCAGATCACCGTCACCCCGGAGATCGCCGCCATCGCCGCCCGCATCGACGGCAAGGCGACGCTGGGCGACATCCGCGCCGCCGCCAATCTGTCGCCCAGGGCCTTCGCCCAGGCCATGGACGTGCTGTGGCGACTGAACGGCGTGCACTTCCTGTTCCTGCGCCTGCCGTGATTTTCGCCTGAACCTTGGGCGTGACCAAAAATCTGGCATGGACCGCCGCCGTCCCGCTGTTACACTCTTCGCGCGGGGGGAGCGGACGAACTCCACCCACAGGCAGGCAATCCGCAAAGGAGAACGGGATGACATTGGTGAGCACGCTGACCAAAGCGACCTTTGGCGCCACCCTGGGCTTGATGGTGGCGACCACCGCCGCCCGCGCCGACATCCTGCTGGGCCTGGCCGGTCCCATGACCGGCCCCGAGGCGCAGTTCGGCGAACAGTTCAAGCGCGGCGCCGAGAAGGCCATCGCGGACCTCAACGCCAAGGGCGGCGTGCTGGGCCAGAAGGTAACGCTGGCCATCGGTGACGATGCCTGCGACCCCAAGCAGGCCCGTTCGGTGGCCGAGGAATTGTCGTCCAAGAAGGTGGCGGCGGTGATCGGCCATTTCTGCTCGGGCTCGTCCATTCCGGCGTCCGAGGTCTATCAGGAAAACAACATCCCGCAGATCTCGCCCGGTTCCACCAGCCCGAAATACACCGAACGCGGCCTGAACAACGTGCACCGCGTCTGCGGCCGCGACGACCAGCAGGGCGGCGTCGCCGCCGATTATCTGGCGACCAAGCAGAAGGGCAAGGCCGTCGCCATCATCCATGACAAGTCCGCCTATGGCAAAGGTCTGGCCGACGAATTCAAGAAGGCGCTGAACGCCAAGGGCGTCAGCGAAGTGTTCTTCGAGGCCATCACCGCCGGCGAGAAGGACTATTCCGCCCTTGTCACCAAGGTCAAGGCGGCCAAGGTCGATTATCTGTTCCTGGGTGGCTACAAGACCGAGGGCGGCCTGATCGTGCGTCAGATGCGCGACCAGGGCGTCAAGACCACGCTGATGGGCGGCGATGCCCTGCTGGTCGAGGAATTCTGGGCCATCACCGGCCCGGCGGGCCAGGGCACCCTGGTGACGTTCAGCCCCGATCCGCGCCTGCTGCCGCAGAACGCCACGCTGGTGAAGTATTTCCGCGACCAGAAATACGAGCCGGAAACCTATACCCTGTACAGCTACGCCTCGGTCCAGGCGTGGGCCGCCGCCGCCGAGAAGGCCAAGAGCGTCGATCCCGGCAAGGTCATCACCGCCCTGCGCTCGGGCGACAAGTTCGACACCGCCATCGGCCCCATCGGCTTCGATGCCAAGGGTGACGTGCTCGGCCCGACCTACGTCGTCTATACCTGGAAGGACGGCAAGTACACCTACGCCGAATAAGCTGTAGCTGTCCTTTCGCTTTCCCGTTTCCTCGGGCCATGGCATCCTTTCGCGTCTGCACACGCGGAGGATGCCATGGACGAGACCAAGCTGACCGCCGATCTGCCCACCATGAACGTGGAGATCGTCCACCGCGCCGCCCCCGACGGGCGCGGGGAGATGGTCACGATCCAATTGAACGCCACCCCGGATTTCCGCGCCGCCCTGCCGCTGCTGGCGGGCATGGCGCATTTGCCGCTGATGCTGGGATCGTCATCCCCGGCCGCCGCCTCGCCCTTTGCCCTGTGGACCCAGATGGCCCAGGCCATGATGGCGCCGTGGCAAGCCCTGGCCCGCGCCAACCCGTTGCTGGTGGCGCTGATGGATGAAAATTTAGGCAAGTCGAAAAAATAGGCAAAACCACCCGGTAAGGCAGTAGCATCCGCCGGGTCTGTGCACTATGAATAAGGGAGAGTGAAAACGGCGACCGGCTGGGAGGACGGCCGCCGACCGGGGCACAAGCCACGGAGGACACATCATGGGTCGGGACGAATCACGCATGCTTCGCGACGCTGGACCGGATAGCGCCCTGCCGTTGATCGGCATCTATGAAATCAGCAAGGTTCTGGGATCGACCCTGGACCTGGAAAAAGCCCTCCACGACGTTCTCAACATCCTCTCGTCATACCTGCGCATGCGCCACGGCGCGGTGGTGCTGCTGCACCCCGAAACCCAGAAGCTGGAAATCGCCGCCGTGGCGGGCATGTCGCTGAAGCTGGCCCGCTCGGGCGAATTGCGTTATCCGCTCGAGGCGGTGGGCAAGGTGGTGCAGACCGGCATCCCCATGCTGGTGCCCGAAGCCGCCGACGAACCGCTGCTGGCGCAATACCTGGAACAGGCCGACGGGCTGGACGGCGAATCGGTGTCGTTCTTTTGCGTCCCCATCAAGACCACCGGCAAACCGCTGGGCGCGCTGTCGGTGGAACGCAGTTGGGACGACGGCCCCCGCCACGTCTTCGAACACGATCTGCGTTTCCTGACCATGGTGGCGACCCTGGTCGGTCAGACCGTCAGCCTGCACCACAAGGTGGCGGCCGACCGCTCGCGCCTGATGGAGCACAACGCCCGCCTGCAAAAGCAGATGGAAGAGATCAAGCCCGCCATGCCGGTGCAGGGGCTGGAAGACATCGTCGGCAATTCCGACGCCATGGCCCGCGTCTTCGGCCATGTGCAACAGGCGGCGCCGACCAAGGCCACCGTGCTGTTGCGCGGCGAAAGCGGCACCGGCAAGGAAATGGTCGCCCGCGCCGTGCACGTTCTCAGCCCGCGCGCCCGCAAGCCGTTCGTCAAGGTCAACTGCGCCGCCCTGGCGGAAAGCGTGCTGGAATCCGAATTGTTCGGCCATGAAAAGGGCGCCTTCACCGGCGCCATGGCCGAGCGCAAGGGCCGGTTCGAACTGGCCCATGGCGGCACCCTGTTCCTGGACGAGATCGGCGAGATTTCCGCCTCGTTCCAGGCCAAGCTGCTGCGCGTGTTGCAGGAAGGCGAATTCGAACGGGTCGGCGGCGGCCGCACCATCAAGGTGGACGTGCGTCTGGTCGCCGCCACCAACCGCAACCTGGAAGAAGCGGTGGCCAAGGGCGAGTTCCGCGCCGATCTGTATTACCGTCTGAACGTGGTGCCCATCTTCCTGCCGCCGCTGCGCGAGCGGGTGGGCGACATCCCGCTGCTGGCCATGTACTTCCTGAAACGCTTCAACGACGAGAACGGCCGCCAGATGACCTTCTCGGAAGGGGCGCTCCAGGCGCTGCAACGCTGCTATTTCCCCGGCAACGTGCGCGAACTGGAAAACTGCGTCACCCGGTCCGCCACCATGTGCAAGAACGCGGTCATCACCGACATGGATTTGTCGTGCAAGCGCGACACCTGTCTGTCGTCGGTGCTGTGGAACAACAAGCGCCCGCCGGTGCCCGCCGCCACCGCCGCGCCGCAAGCACCGGTCACGGTCGCGTCGCCCCCATCCGAACCGCCGCCGGTCGCCCCGCCGCCGCCCGTGGTGGCCGCCGAGCCGGAACCGCCCTCGGCCGACCTGTCCGAGCGGGAACGGCTGGTCCAGGCCATGGAACGCTGCGGCTGGGTCCAGGCCAAGGCCGCCCGCCTGTTGGGCCTGACGCCGCGCCAGATCGGCTATGCCCTGAAAAAGCACGACATCGAACTGCGACACCTGTGATCCCGGCATAGCTGGATTGTAGATGTTCCAAAGCACGGCTCTTGCCAATAGCCTTGGCGGGCGCCTATTACCCTAGGATCGTCTTCCCCGAGAGTACGCCCCATGCCCTTTATCCAGTGGTCCCCTTCGTTCAGCGTCGGCAACGCCATGCTGGATGCCGATCACCGCAAGCTGATCGACATCCTGAACCAGATCTACGACGCCTGGACCGAGCACTCCACCTCGCTGGAGCTGGAGCAGTTGTTCGACGAACTGATGGATTACACCGACCATCATTTCTCGCGCGAGGAATCCAAGCTGCTGTCGCGCGATTACGAAAACCTGGACAAGCACCACGCCGCCCATGAACGCCTGCGCGAACTGGTGCACGCCTTCCGCAGCCGCCACTTGGCCGGCCAGCGTGCCGACGTGCTGACCGAGGACATGGCCAAGTTCCTGAAATCCTGGCTGCTGGACCATATTCTGGAAGAGGACATGAAGTACCGGCACCTGTTCACCGGGAAATAGTTTTCCGGAGACCGGCGGCGTACCACAGCAACGCCGCCGCCAGCAGCGCCGCCGGAATGGCCAGGGCGACCATATGGGCCTCGGGCGGCCAGCCGCCCGCCCCCTTGGGCCACAGCCCGATCACCGCCCCCAGCCCCCATTGCAGCAGGAACGCCACCAGGAACATGGTCAGGTTCAGGCTGGTGGTGGCCCGACCCGCCAGATGGGGCGGATACAGCGCCGTCACCACCGCGTACATCAGCGACGACGCCGAGCCGAAAAAGCCGAAGGCCACGCACAGCACCAGCGGCGCCCCGCCCCATCCCGCCGCCATCAGCGCCAGAACCGCCAGGAACGCCGCCATGCCTGCGCCGCCCACGACCGCCACCGGCACGCCGTGGCGGGCCAGCCGTTCGGCGATGACCCCCATCAGCAGGAAACCGGCGGTCATGCCCGCCGCCATGGCGGTCAGCCCGGCGGCGACGCCCGCGGGCTGTTGTCCGGCCACGTCACGCAGCCACGGCCCGGCCCACAGCCCCTGAACCGCCAGGAACGCGCCCATGGCCATGGCGCCGACCGGCATGACCCGCAGGAAACGCCGGTCGCGGAAGATGCGGGCGATCTCGCGCAATTGCGCCGCCAGGCTTTCCGGCGCCTGGGCGGCGTCCTTGCGATCGGGCACCACCGCGAACAGCAGCACCGCTGCGCCCAGGGTGATCACCGCCAGCCCGGCATAGATGCCGCGCCAGTCGGTGAAGGCCAAGGCCGCCTGGACCGGCGCGGTGGCCGCCACCGCGCCCAGGCCGCCCGCCGACAGGATGATGCCGTTCAGCATGGGCAGACGGGCGGGCGGATACCATTGCACATTGGCCTTCAGCGCCGCCATCAGGCAGGCCGACACGCCCAGCCCGACCAGGGCGCGGCCCAGGATCAACACCCCGGCGGCCTCGGCCACGGCGAAGGCCCCGGCCCCAGCGGCGGCGAACAGCAACAGCGCCGCCTCGACCCGGCGCGGGCCGAAACGGTCCAGCAACACCCCCAGCGGCAATTGGAAGGCGCCGAACGCCAGGAAATACATGGCGGTCATCAGTCCCAGCGCGGCGGCATCCAGATGGATGGCGGCACTGATATGCGGCGCCAGCACCGCATTGACCGTGCGGAACAGAAAGGACAGGAAGTAACCGGCGGCGAACGGCGCCAGGACGCGGACAGCCAGTTGGGCGGCCGACAAGGTCGGCCCGGCCTGGACGTGCATGCTTCCCCCAACGGATTCTTATTTCGTTGGGGGAAAGCCTACGGGGTTTTCACCGCCCTTGTCGAGCGGCCGAAGATCACACCCGGACCAGATGCACGGTGGTGATGGGCTTGTGGCCCAGCATTTCCTTGAGGGTCTTGCGCACGGCGCGGCGCACCGCCTCTTGCGAGACGCCGTCATCCAGGCGGCCGGACAGCGGCAGATCCTCGTAGGCGTCGCGCGCCGCCTCGACCACCGCGTCGTGTTCCTCGGCGTAATGGTCCTCGTCCAGCAGGCCCAGCGCCGTGACCTGCGGGTCCGTGACCAGCTTGCCCTTGCGGTCCACCACCACGGTGCACACCGCCGAGCCGTTGAACACCATGCGGCGACGGTCGCGCAGGATTTCCGAATCCAGGCGGATCAGCCGCGGACCATCCTGGGCCAGACGGCCGGTGGGCACGTGGTCCACCACTTCCGGACCTTCGGGGAACAGTCGCACCATGGCGCCGTCCTCGATGGTGATGGTCTTCTTGACGCCCAGGGATTCCGCCAGGGCGCAATGCTCGCGCACATGGCGGGCCTCGCCGTGCACCGGCACCACCATTTCGGGCCGCAGCAGGGTCAGCAGGGTTTCCAGTTCCTCGCGGCCGGGATGGCCCGAGACGTGGATGAACTCGTCGCGGTCGGTGACGATCTCGCAGCCCTGCCGCACCAGGGCGTTCTGCACCTTGAAGATGGCCTTCTCGTTGCCCGGGATGACACGGGACGAGAACAGCACCGTGTCGCCCTTGCCCAGCTTGACCATGGGATGGTCGTTGGCGGCGATGCGGGCCAGCGCGGCGCGCGGCTCGCCCTGGCTGCCGGTGCAGATGTACAGGATCTTGTCGGCGGGAACGTCCTGGGCCTCGATATCGGTCAGGAACGGCGCGATATCCTTGAGATAGCCCAGTTCGCGCGCCGCCTTCTCGATGCGCCACAGCGACCGGCCGACCAGCGCCACCGACCGGCCGTGGGCCTCGGCCGCCAGGGCGATGCTTTCCACGCGGGCGACGTTGGTGGCGAAGCAGCCGACGGCGATGCGGCCGGTATAGCGGCCCAGCAGCGCGAACAGATTGGCCCGCACCTCGGCTTCCGAGCCGGAATGGCCGCGGGTGAAGACGTTGGTGGAATCGCCCACCACCGCCAGCACGCCCTCGGCCCCCAGGCGCCGCAGGCTTTCCAGGTCGGCGGGCTCGGAAATCAGCGGATCGGGGTCCAGCTTCCAGTCGCCGGTATGCACCACCGTGCCCGCCGGAGTGCGGATGGCCAGCGAGGTCGGCTCGGGGATCGAGTGGGTCATGTGCACCATCTCGACCTCGAACGGCCCGACGGCGAATCGCTTGCCCGGCGTCACGACGTGCACCGGCACCACGTTCTGCAAGCCCACTTCGTGCAGCTTGCCCTTCAGCAGAGCGGCGGCGAAGGGGGTGGCGTAGACCGGGCAGCGCAGCTTTTGCCACAGATAGTGGACGGCGCCCAGATGGTCCTCGTGGGCATGGGTCAGCACGATGCCCACCAGATCGTCGGCCCGTTCCTCGATCCACGCCGGATCGGGCATGACCACGTCGATCATCGGCATGGAATCGTCGCCGAAGGTGACACCCAAATCGACCATCAGCCATTTGCCCCCGAACCCATAGAGGTTCAGGTTCATGCCGATCTCGCCCGCACCACCCAGCGGCAGGAAGTACAGTTCACCCGATCCCGCCGCGTTCTTCTTCTTCACCATTCAATCCTTTCGCGCGTTGCGCCGATGAATCTCCAACAGACCGCGCAGGGTCAGGTCGGGGTCCAACGTGTCGATCACCCGTGTCGCCTCGGCGAACAGGGGCGCCAGCCCGCCGGTGGCAACCACCAGCATCTTCTTGCCGTACTCTTCCTGGATACGCTTGACCAGCCCTTCGATCAGGCCGACATAGCCCCAGAAGATACCCGATTGCATGGCGGGCACCGTCGCCTTGCCGATCACCGAACGCGGCCGCCCGATGGCGACGCGCGGCAGCTTGGCGGCGGCCATGTGCAGCGCCTCCAGCGACAGGTTGATGCCCGGCGAGATGGCGCCGCCGCAATAATTGCCGTCCTCGTCCACCACGTCGAAGGTGGTGGCGGTGCCGAAATCGATGACGATCATCGGACCATCATAACATTGGTGGGCGGCCACGGCGTTTACAAGGCGGTCGGCGCCCACTTCCTCGGGCCGGTCCAGCAGGATGTTGATGCCAAGGTCCACGCCTTCCGAGCCGACCACCACCGGGTCGCAGCCGAAATAGCGGCGGCACAGGGTCTTCAGGCTGAACACCATGGCCGGAACCACGCTGGCGATGATGGCGGATTGGATGTCCTCGCGCCGCATGCCTTCGATGGTCAGCAATTGCATCAGCCACACGCCCAATTCGTCGGCGGTGCGGTCGGTGTCGGTCGAGGCGCGCCACTCACCACGCACCTGTTCGCCGTCGAAAACGGCGAAGACGATGTTGGTGTTACCGGCGTCGATGGCAAGAAGCATGACTAGGACTCCTTACCCGAGGGCGGCGGAGGTGTTGGGGCGGCCACCGCTGTCGGGATAATAGACATCTCCGGCCAGGATACGGCGAAGACCCTGGGCGGCCTGATCCAAGAGCAGAGCGCCCTCGGCGTCAAGTCCGGCGAACAGCCCGGTCAGCGTTTCAGCCTCCAGGCGTACCACGATCGGCTCGCCCAGACCGCGCGCCCGGTGCAGCCACGCCTCGCGGATCGGCGCGAAACCATCGCGTCGCCATTCCCGCACCAGCGGCCCGAAAGCCTCGCAAAAGGCCGAAAGCACGTCCAGGTCGTCGCCGGGAAAGCCGAACTCGGCCAGGCTGGCGACAGGATAGACCAACGCGCCGGGCGGCGGCGCCGCCACCACATCCACGCCAATTCCGACGATCAGCCATTCGCGGCCCACAGGCTCCAGCAGCATGCCGCAGCACTTGCGGCCGTCGGCCAGCACGTCGTTGGGCCATTTGCAGGCGAAGGCCACATCGGGCACCAGGGCGCGAAAGGCATCCACCAGCGCCACCGTGGCGGCGAAGCCCAGTTGCGCGGCGGCGCCCAGATCGCCGTCGATGCGGATCAGGGTCGAGCAATGCAGATTGCCGGGCGGTGACAGCCACGGCCGGGCGCGGCGCCCCCTGCCCTGGGTCTGTTCGATGGCGGACACCACAAGAAGATCGGCGGCCGCCCCGGAAAGGGCCAGCCGCCGTGCTTCGTCGTTGGTGCTGCCGACGCTGTCCAGCCGGATCAGGCTGAACGGCGTCGGCAGATCACTTCGCGTCCTCAACCGGCCGCCGCCGGGAACAGCACCAGCGCCGCCGCCTTGGCGCTGTTGATCAGCGGGGCGGGAACGAAGGTGAACACCAGGACCACCAGGGTGGACAGCACCATGACCAGCGACAGCGCCGAGCTGCCCGCGCGGTCGAAGGCTTCGCCCGCTTCGTCGAAGTACATCACCTTGATGATACGGATGTAGTAGAAGGCGCTGACCACGCTGGTCAGCAGGCCGATGATGGCCACCGTGTACAGACCGGCGTTGACCGCCGCCATGAACACGTAGAACTTGCCCCAGAAGCCCGCCATGGGCGGAATGCCCGCCATGGAGAACATCAGCACGGCCATCACCGCCGCCATGGCGGGGTTGGTCTTGGACAGACCGGCCAGATCGGCGATGCCTTCGACCAGACGGCCCTTCGAGCGCATGCACAGGATCACCGCGAAGGCGCCGACATTCATGAACAGGTACAGCGCCAGATAGATCAGCACGCCCTGGATGCCCTCGGCGGTCCCGGCGGCCAGGCCGACCAGGATGAAGCCCACATGGCCGATGGACGAATAGGCCATCAGACGCTTGATGTTGGTCTGCACGATGGCGGCGAAGGCGCCGACGAACATGGACAGAACCGACACGGCGATGATCACCTGACGCCACTGGTCGATCAGGTCGGCGAACGGACCGGTCAGCACCCGCACCAGCAGGACCAGGGCGGCGATCTTCGGCGCCACGGCGAAGAACGACGTGACCGGGGTCGGCGCGCCTTCGTACACGTCGGGCGTCCACATGTGGAACGGCACCGCCGAGATCTTGAAGCACAGACCCGCCAGGATGAACACCAGACCGGCGATGAAGCCCAGATGCGGGTGGGCGCCCTGCTCGCCGAAGATCTTGATCAGACCGTCGAACGAGGTGGTGCCCGAGAAGCCGTAGACCAGCGAGGTCCCGTACAGCAGCAGGCCCGAAGCCATGGAGCCGAGCACGAAATACTTCAGGCCCGCCTCGGTCGCCCGGGCACTGTCGCGGTGATAGGCCGCCAGCACGTAGAGCGACAGCGATTGCAGCTCGAGGCCCAGATACAGGGCCATGAAATCGTTGGCCGACACCATCATCATCATGCCGATGGTGGCGAACAGGATCAGCACCGGATATTCGAAGCGGCCCAGCTTCTCGCGGTCCAGGTATTGCAGGCTCATGGCGGCGGTCAGCGCCGACGCCGCCAGGATCAGCACCTTGGCGAAGACGCCGAAGCCGTCGGTCATGAACATGCCGCCGAAGGCGGTGTGACGCTCGCCGCCGGTGGCGACCACCAGCAGCGCCGTCACCGCCATCACGGCGATGGCGAGGCCGGAGATGCCGCGGGTGGCGTCCTCCTTCTTGAAGACGCCCAGCATCAGCAGGGCGACCGCCGCGACCACGGCGAAGATTTCCGGCAGGACCGGGAAGAGGTCCAGAGTCTCGGTCATGTCCAGTCCCCCTTATCGAGCCGCGACGGAGACGCCGTGCGCGGCCGCCTTCGCCAACTCGAAATTGTCGATCAGCTTGGCCACCGAGGCGTGCACCGGGTCCAGGAAGGTGCTGGGATAGACACCCATCCAGATCACGATGACGATCAGCGGCACGAACATGGCCACTTCGCGCGGGCTCATGTCCAGGATGTCCTTGAGGTCGTCATGGACCAGCTTGCCGAACACCACGCGGCGGTACAGGTACAGCGCGTAGCAGGCACCCAGCACCAGACCCGAGGCGGCGAACAAAGCCGCCCAGGTGTTCATCTGGAACACGCCCATCAGCACCAGGAACTCGCCGATGAAGCCGGAGGTTCCGGGCAGGCCGACCGAGGCCATGGTCATGAACATGAACACCAGCGCGTATTTCGGCATGCGGGTGGCAAGGCCGCCGTAACGGGCGATCTCGCGGGTGTGCATGCGGTCGTAGACCACGCCGACGCAGAGGAACAGCGCGCCCGAAACCACGCCGTGCGACAGCATCTGGAAGATGGCGCCCTCGACGCCCTGGGTGGTCATGGCGAAGGTGCCCAGCGTCACGTAACCCATGTGGGCCACCGACGAATAGGCGATCAGCTTCTTCATGTCCTGCTGCACCAGGGCCACCAGCGAGGTGTAGATCACCGCGACGATGGACAGGGTGAAGACGAACGGCGTGAAGTACTCGCTGGCCAGCGGGAACATGGGCACCGAGAAGCGCAGGAAGCCGTAGCCGCCCATCTTCAGCAGCACGCCCGCCAGGATCACCGAACCGGCGGTCGGCGCCTCGACGTGGGCGTCCGGCAACCAGGTGTGCACCGGCCACATGGGCACCTTGACCGCGAACGAGGCGAAGAACGCCAGCCACAGCCACAATTGCATGGCCTGCGGGAAGGTGTGGGTCATCAGGGTCGGGATGTCGGTGGTGTGGGCCTGGGTGTACATGGCCAGCATGGCCACCAGCATCAGCACCGAACCGGCCAGGGTGTACAGGAAGAACTTGAAGGCCGCATAGACGCGGCGCTGTCCGCCCCACACACCGATGATGATGAACATGGGGATCAGCACGCCTTCGAAGAAGACGTAGAACAGGATCATGTCCAGGGCGCAGAACATGCCGATCATCAAGGTCTCGAGGACCAGGAAGGCGATCATGTATTCCTTCACCCGGTGCTCCACCGCGCCGACGGTCGACAGGATGCAGATCGGGGTCAGGAAGGTGGACAGCAGCACGAACCACAGCGAGATGCCGTCAACGCCCATGGAATAGGAGATGGCGGTTCCCGGCAGCCACACGGCGGTTTCCTTGAGCTGGAAATCAGCCGAGGCACCGTCGAAATTGGCCAGGATGAACAGCGACACCACGAACGTCGCCAGCGAGGTGAGCAACGCGACGTTGCGGGCGTTGCGCGCCACCACCTGGGTTTCGCCGCGGATCGCCAGGATGAACAACGCGCCTACCAGCGGCAGGAACGTCGTCAGCGAGAGCAAAGGCCAGTCGGTCATTTCTATCCCCAGGCTTAGCGCGCGTTGAACATGTACCAGGTCACGAACACCGCCACGCCGATCAACATCGCGAACGCGTAGTGGTACAGGTACCCGGACTGAAGCTTGCCGACCTTCTTGGCGATGACGCCGGTGGCGGCGGCGACACCGTCGGGACCGACGCCGTCGATCAGCGCGCCGTCACCGCCCTGCCACAGGCCCTTGCCGAGACGGAAGGCGGGACGCACGAACAGGAAGTCGTACAATTCGTCGAAGTACCACTTGTTCAGCAGGAAGCGGTACAGGCCGTTGAAGGTGTTGGCCAGCATGCCCGGCAGCGAGGGAACGAACATGTACAGCACGTAGGCCAGGAAGATACCGGCCACGCCGACCACGGTCGGAGCCAGCGCCACCCACGATTCCACGTGGTGGGCGTTCTCCAGGGTCGGGTGCAGGGTCTTGATGGCGCCACGCCAGAACTGTTCCTGGTCGTGACCGACGAACATGTCGTAGCCCAGCCAGCCCGCGAACACCGCGCCGGTCGCCAGGACGAACAGCGGCAGGATCATGACGGCGGGGCTTTCATGCACGTGCGCCATCACATGCTCGTCGGCGCGCGGCTTGCCGTGGAAGGTCATGATCAGCAGACGCCAGGAATAGAAGGCGGTCAGGAAGGCGGCGGCGATACCCATCCAGTAGGCCAACTGGCCGACGAAGGAATGGGAGGCGAAGGCGGCTTCCAGGATCATGTCCTTGGAATAGTAACCGGCGAAGAACGGGATACCGGCCAGGGCCAGCGAACCGATCCACATCAGCGCCCACGTCACCTTGACGTGCTTCCAGATGCCGCCCATGCGGCGGATGTCCTGCTCGTCGCTCATGGCGTGGATCACCGAACCGGCGCCCAGGAACAGCAGGGCCTTGAAGAAGGCGTGGGTCATCAGGTGGAAGATGGCGGCCTGATAGGCCGACACGCCGATGGCGAAGAACATGTAGCCCAACTGCGAGCAGGTGGAATACGCGATCACCCGCTTGATGTCGTTCTGCACGCAGCCGACGGTGGCGGCGAAGAACGCCGTGGCGGCGCCGACCAGGGTCACGACCGTCAGCGCGGTGTCCGAATACTCGAACAGCGGGCTCATGCGGGCGACCATGAAGACACCGGCCGTCACCATGGTGGCGGCGTGGATCAGCGCCGACACCGGGGTCGGGCCTTCCATGGCGTCGGGCAGCCAGGTGTGCAGGCCAAGCTGCGCCGACTTGCCCATGGCGCCCACGAACAGCAGCAGGCAGCAGATGGTGATGGCGTTGCTTTCCAGCCCGAAGAACGTCACCGTCGCGGTCGCCTTGTCCGGCGCGGCGGCGAAGATGGCGTCGAAGGCGACGCTGTCGAACAGGAAGTACACGCCGAAGATGCCCAGCGCGAAGCCGAAATCGCCGACGCGGTTGACCACGAACGCCTTGATGGCGGCGGCCGAGGCCGACGGCTTCTCGAACCAGAAGCCGATCAGCAGATAGGACGCGACGCCCACGCCTTCCCAGCCGAAGAACATCTGCACCAGATTGTCCGACGTCACCAGCATCAGCATGGCGAAGGTGAACAGCGACAGGTACGACATGAAGCGCGGAATGGACGGGTCGTGGCTCATGTAGCCCACGGAATAGACGTGGACCATGAACGACACCCAGGTGACGACGATCATCATGACCGCGGTCAGGGTGTCGAACTTCAGCGCCCACGACACATCCAGACTGCCCGACTGCAACCAGTGCAGCAGGGTGATGGTCACGGCATTGCCGTCGATGGCGACGTCCTTGAAGATCAGGGCCGAACAGGCGGCCGAGATGCCCAACAACGTGCAGGTGACGATCTGCGCCCCGCGGTCACCGATGAAGCGGCCGAAAAAGCCGGCAACGATCGAGCCCAGCAGCGGCAGGAAAACGGCGGCGACGAATTGCATCGCTGATTACCCCTTGAGCTGGCTGATTTCCTCGACCGCGATGGTGCCGCGGTTGCGGAAGAAGACGACGACGATGGCCAGACCGATGGCCGCCTCGGCGGCGGCGACGGTCAGGATGAACATGGCGAACACCTGCCCCACCAGATCGTTCAGGTAGGAGGAGAACGCCACCATGTTGAGGTTCACCGCCAGCAGCATCAGCTCGACGCTCATCATGATGATGATGACGTTCTTCCGGTTCAGGAAGATGCCGAACACGCCCAGCGTGAACAGCATGGCGGCGACGGTCAGGTAATGGGCGAGACCGATCTCGAACATCAGATGCCTCCCCCGGTGGGAACCTTGACGATTTCAACGCTGTTCTTGCCGGTGCGGGCGATCTGGTCGGCGATCACCTGCTTGCGCACGCCTTCACGGCGACGCAGGGTCAGCAGGATGGTGCCCACCATGGCCACCAGCAGCACCAGACCCGACGCCTGGAACAGATAGGCGTAGGTGGTGTAGAGCACGCGGCCCAGCGCCTCGGTGTTGGACACGTCCGCCACCGCCGGAGCCGGGGAGCGGATCAGCGCCTCGACATCGGGGGCGAAGGCCCAGCCGCCGAACAGGGTGGCCAGCTCGACCAGCAGGACCAGGCCGATGACGGCGCCGGTCGGCAGGTATTGCAGGAACCCTTCGCGCAGCTTGAGGAAGTTGATGTCCAGCATCATCACCACGAACAGGAACAGCACCGCCACCGCGCCGACATAGACCACCACCAGAACCATGGCGAGGAATTCGGCGCCGAGCAGCAGGAACAGCCCGGCCGCGTTGAAGAAGCACAGGATGAGGAACAGCACGGAATTGACCGGGTTGCGGGCCGAGATGACCAGCACCGCGCTACCCACGGTCAAAGCCGCGAACATGTAGAAAATAAGAGCCGCGATCATGCCGTCCCCCTGATCACCGGTAAGGCGCGTCGGTGGCGACGCGGAGGGCCAGTTCGGCCTCCCAACGGTCGCCATTCGCGAGCAGCTTGGCTTTGTTGTACATGAGCTCGGCGCGGGTCTCGGTGGCGAACTCGTAGTTCGGACCCTCGACGATGGCATCCACCGGGCAGGCCTCTTGGCACAGGCCGCAATAGATGCACTTGGTCATGTCGATGTCGTAGCGCCGGGCGCGCCGCGAGCCGTCATCCCGAGGCTCGGCCTCGATGGTGATGGCCTGGGCCGGGCACACCGCCTCGCACAGCTTGCAGGCGATGCAGCGTTCCTCGCCGTTGGGATAACGGCGCAACGCGTGCTCGCCACGGAAGCGGGTCGACAGCGGCCCCTTTTCATAGGGGTAGTTGATGGTCACCTTGGGCTTGAACATGTAGCGCAACGTCAGCGCCAGGCCCTGGACGAGCTCCCACAGCAGGAACGCTCGCGCGGTGCGGTCGATGAAGGCCATCTCTTACTCCTTAACCCTGACCCGGCAGCCAACCGAACGCGACCAGCACGCCCGAGGTCAGCACCAGCCACAGCAGCGAGAACGGCAGGAAGATCTTCCAACCAAGACGCATCAACTGGTCGTAGCGGTAGCGCGGGAAAGTGGCGCGCACCCACAGGAAGACGAACAGGATGAAGCAGATCTTGAGGGCGAACCAGATGATGCCCGGGATCGGCAGCCATTCCAGACCCGGCACGGCCAGCCAGCCACCCAGGAACAGCACCACGCAGATGCCGCTCATCAGGATCATGTTGGCGTACTCGCCGAGGAAGAACAGGGCGAAGGTCATCGCCGAGTATTCCACGTTGTAGCCCGCCACCAGTTCCGATTCGGATTCCGGCAGGTCGAACGGCGCGCGGTTGGTTTCCGCCAGGATCGACACGATGTAGACGATGAACATCGGGAAGTGCGGAATGAAGAACCACAGGGTCTCCTTCTGCTTCAGCACGATGTCCGTCAGGTTCAGCGAACCGGCGGTGATCAGCACCGAGATCATCACCAGGCCCATGGACACTTCGTAGGACACCATCTGGGCCGCCGAACGCAGGCCGCCCAGGAAGGCGTACTTCGAGTTGGACGCCCAGCCCGACATGATGATGCCGTACACGCCCAAGGACGAGATGGCGAACAGGTACAGCACGCCGACATTGATGTCGGCCACCACCCAACCTTCATCGAACGGGATCACCGCCCAGGCGATCAGCGCCAGGATGAAGGTCAGCATGGGGGCGACGATGAACACCGCCTTGTTGGCGCCGGTCGGAAGGATGGTTTCCTTCAGGAACAGCTTGGCGCCGTCGGCCAACGGTTGCAGCAGGCCCAGGGGGCCGACCACGTTGGGACCCTTGCGCAGTTGGATGGCGCCGATGACCTTGCGCTCGGCATAGGTCAGGTAGGCGACGGCCACCAGCAGCGGCACGACGATGGCGAGAATCTGGAGGACGATGACGACCAGACGCCAGATCTCGGCGGGCAGCAGCCCAGAGAGCAGATCAACCATGGGTCCCCGTCTTCTTGTGGTTGCAGCCACAACCCTCGCCGAACGCGGCCGTGCATTCCGCCATGGTCTTGGAGGCGCGGCTGATCGGGTCGGTCATGTAGTAATTGTCGATGCTGGAGGCCAGCGGCTTGTCGGACACGGCGCCTTCGGCACCGAACGCGGCGCCCCAGGCGGCCGGAGTCACGGTGTCCAGGGTGGCGAACACCGGGTTCACCGCCGCCAGACGCTCGCGCACCTGCTTGGGGCTGTCATACGGCAGGGCCTTGCCCAGCGCGTCGGACAGCGCGCGGATGACGCGCCAGTCTTCCTTGGCCTCGCCCGGCGCGAACACCGCCAGTTGGGTGCGCTGCACCCGGCCCTCGGTGTTGACGTAGGTGGCCGACTTCTCGGTATAGGCGGCACCCGGCAGCACCACGTCGGCGCGATGGGCACCGGCGTCGCCGTGCGACCCCAGATAGACCACGAAGGCGCTGCCCAGGCCCTTGACGTCCACGTCGTCGGCGCCGATCAGGAACAGGGCCGCGATGTCGCCGGCGGCGGCACCGGCCACGATCCCGGCGGTGTCACGACCGCCCTGCCCCGGCACGAAGCCCAGGTCCAGGCCGCCAACGCGGGCGGCGGCGGTGTGCAGCACGTTGAAGCCGTTCCAGCCGTCCTTCACCACACCGGCGGCGTCGGCGATCTTCTTGGCCAGGGCCAGGATCGCGGCGCCGTCCTCGCGGGTCAGGGCGCCCTGACCGACGATGATGGCGGGCTTGGCGGCGCCCTTCAGCACCTCCAGGAAGGGATGCTTGCCCGAGGCGATGTCGGCCAGCACCGAAGCCTGGTCGCCCAGGTGATCGGCCTTGAAGGTCAGATCGGCCTTGGGGCCGACCACGGCGGCCTTGAAGCCGCCCTTCAGGTAACGCTTGCGCAGACGGGCATTGAGAACCGGCGCTTCCTTGCGCGGGTTCGACCCGATCAGCAGCAGGGCGTCGGCCTGTTCGATCCCGGCGATGGTGCTGTTGAACAGGTACGAAGCGCGGACGCTGGCGTCCAGCTTGGCGCCGTCCGAGCGGCAGTCGATGTTGGCCGAGCCGAGGCTGGCCAGCAGGTCCTTGACCGCCACCAGGGTTTCGCAATCGGCCTGATCACCGGCGATGGCGGCGATCTTGGAGCCCGGCACGCCCTTGAGCTTGTCGGCGATCACCGCGAAAGCCTCGCCCCAGCTGGCCGGAACCAGCTTGCCGTCCTTGCGGACATAGGGACGGTCCAGACGCTGGCGCTTGAGGCCATCCACCGAGAAGCGCGAGCGGTCGCCCAGCCATTCCTCGTTGATGTCGTCATTGACGCGCGGCAGGACGCGAACCACCTCGTTGCCACGGCTGTCGACGCGGATGGCCGCGCCCAACGCGTCCATGGCGTCGATGCTCTCGGTCTTCTTCAGTTCCCAGGCGCGGTAGGTGTAGGCGGCGGGCTTGTTGGTCAGCGCGCCGACCGGGCACAGGTCGATCAGATTGCCCGACAGTTCCGAGGACAGGGCGGCGTCCACGTACTTGGAGATTTCCAGGTGCTCGGAGCGGCCCAGACCGCCCAGCACCGGGGTTCCGGCGATTTCGCTGATGAAGCGGACGCAGCGGGTGCACTGGATGCAGCGGGTCATCCAGGTCTGGACCAGCGGGCCGTAGGACTTGTCCTCGACCGCCCGCTTCTCTTCCTGGTAACGGCCGCGATCGCCGCCATAGGCCACGGCCTGATCCTGAAGATCACACTCGCCGCCCTGATCGCAGATCGGGCAATCCAGCGGGTGGTTGATCAGCAGGAATTCCATGACGCCCTGGCGTGCCTTGCGGACGTTGGCGTTGTTGGTGTGCACCACCATGCCCTCGCCTACCGGCATGGCGCAGGAGGCGACGGGCTTGGGCATCTTCTCCACTTCCACCAGGCACATGCGGCAATTGCCGGCAACGGCCAGCCGCTCGTGGTAGCAGAAGCGCGGGATCTCGATGCCGAGCTGCTCAGCGGCCTGGAGGATGGTTACCCCGGCCTCGACTTCGATCTCGCTTCCGTCGATGGTCAGTTTGGGCATTTGGCGTCTACTCTCCTCAGGCCGCGCTGGTGTTCCGGCCGGCGATCTTCTTGTCGACCTCGGCGCGGAAGTTGCGGATCAGACCCTGAATCGGCCACGCGGCAGCGTCGCCGAGGGCGCAAATGGTGTGACCTTCCACCTGGCGGGTCACCTGCTCCAGCAGTTCGACTTCCTCGAACGAGGATTCGCCCCGGACCAGCTTTTCCATCAGGCGCCACATCCAGCCGGTGCCCTCGCGGCAGGGAGTGCACTGGCCACAGGATTCATGCTTGTAGAAGCGCGACAGGCGGGCGATGGCGCGGCAGATGTCGGTGGACTTGTCCATGACGATCACCGCGGCGGTGCCCAGGCCCGAGCGGACCTCGCGCAAGGAATCGAAATCCATCAGCACGGTGTCGCAGATGGACTTGGGCAGCGCCGGAACCGAGCAACCGCCGGGAATGACGGCCAGCAGGTTGTCCCAGCCGCCGCGCACGCCGCCAGCATGCTTTTCCAGCAGCTCCTTCAGCGGAATGCCCATCTCTTCTTCCACGTTGCACGGCTTGTTCACGTGGCCGGAGATGCAGAACAGCTTGGTGCCGGAATTCTTCGGGCGGCCCAGACCGGCGAACCACGACGCCGAACGGCGCATGATGGTCGGGACGACGGCGATGGATTCCACGTTGTTCACCGTGGTCGGGCAGCCATACAGGCCGACGCCCGCCGGGAACGGCGGCTTCAGGCGGGGCTGGCCCTTCTTGCCTTCCAGGCTTTCGATCAGCGCCGATTCCTCGCCGCAGATGTAAGCACCGGCGCCGCGATGGACGTAGCAATCGAACTTGTAGCCCGAGCCACAGGCATTGTCGCCGATCAGACCGGCGTCATAAGCCTGGTCGATGGCGGCCTGCAAATGCTCGGCCTCGCGCACGAATTCGCCACGGATGTAGATGTAGGCGGCGTGCGCCCCGACGGCGAAGCTGGCGATCAGCGCGCCCTCGACCAGCTTGTGCGGGTCGAAGCGCATGATCTCGCGGTCCTTACAGGTGCCCGGCTCGCCTTCGTCGGCGTTGATCACCAGGTAATGCGGGCGGTTGCCCACCACCTTGGGCATGAAGGACCACTTCATGCCGGTGCCGAAACCGGCGCCGCCACGGCCGCGCAGGCCGGAATTCTTGACTTCCTCGATGATGGCGTCGCGGCCACGTTCGAGGATGGCCTTGGTGTTGTCCCAGTCACCGCGCGCCAAAGCGCCCTTCAGGCCCCAATCGTGGATGCCGTACAGGTTGGTGAAGATACGATCCTGGTCGCGCAGCATCAGGCCTTCTCCCCGTTGGTCTTCGGAGCGCCTGACGGCGCGGGCACGAAGGTGAGCTCGGTGAGGGTGGTCGGGCCACCCTCGGGCGCCGAGAACTGACGACCGTTCTGAGGACCGGTCTTCGGGCTCTCGCCCCGCTTGAGCGCCTCGAGCACCGCCTTGGTGGTCTCGGGGGTCAGGTCCTCGTAATAATCGTCGTTGATCTGCATCATCGGCGCGTTGGTGCAGGCGCCCAGGCACTCGACCTCGGCCAAGGTGAACTGGCCGTCGGCGGTAGTCTCGCCCCACTCGACGCCCAGCACGCTCTTGGCGGTTTCGGCGACGCTGTCGCAGCCGCGCAGCAGGCAGCAGATGTTGGTACAGACCTGAACGTGGAACTTACCCACGGGCTTCTGGTTGTACATGGTGTAGAAGGTCACGACCTCCTGCACGCGGATCGGCGCCATCTCCAGCATCTCGGCGATGTACTCGATCACCGCCATGCTGGTCCAACCGACCTGGCGCTGGGCCAGATCGAGCAGCGGCATGACCGCCGATTGCTGCTTGCCCGCCGGGTACTTGGCGATGATCTTCTTCGCCAGGTCCAGGTTCTCGGGGGTGAAGGCGAAGCTGGTCATTTCTGCGTTGCTCATCGGTCGATCTCGCCGAAAACGATGTCGATGGAGCCGATATTGGCGACCACGTCGGCCAGCATGTGTCCCTTGGACATCATGTCGAGGGCCTGAAGGTGGACATAGCCCGGCGGACGGATCTTGCAGCGGTACGGCTTGTTGGTGCCGTCGGCCACCAGATACACGGCGAATTCGCCCTTGGGCGCCTCGACGGCGGCATAGACTTCGCCAGCCGGAACGTGGAAGCCCTCGGTGAACAGCTTGAAATGGTGGATCAGCGCTTCCATCGACCGCTTCATCTCGGCGCGCGGCGGCGGCGTGACCTTGTGGTTCTCGGCGCGCACAGCACCGGCGGGCATCTCGCGGATGCACTGCTTCATGATCTTCAGCGATTCGCGCATCTCGATCACGCGGACCAGATAGCGGTCGTAGCAATCGCCGTGCTTGCCGACCGGAATATCGAAGTCCATGCGGTCATAGACGTCGTAGGGCTGGCTCTTGCGCAGGTCCCAGGCGATGCCCGAGGCACGCAGGTTCGGGCCGGTGAAGCCCCAATCCAGCGCCTCTTCCTTGCTGACCGTACCGATATCGACGGTACGCTGCTTGAAGATGCGGTTTTCCGTCACCAGCGTCTCGATGTCGTCCAGCACCGCCGGGAAGGTCTCGCACCACGCGGCGATGTCTTCCAGCAGGCCGGTCGGCAGGTCCATGGCGACGCCGCCGATGCGGAAGTAATTGGCGTGCAGACGGGCGCCGCAAGCGCGCTCGTAGAACTCCATCAGCTTCTCGCGTTCCTCGAAGCCCCACAGCATGGGCGTCATGCCGCCGACGTCGAAGACGAAGGCGCAGACGTTCAGCAGGTGGTTGAGGATGCGGCCGATCTCGTTATAGAGGGTGCGGATGTACTGGCCACGCAGCGGAACCTCGAGGCCGAGCAGCTTCTCGGCGGCGAGCACGAAGGCGTGCTCCTGGTTCATGGTGCCGACATAGTCCAGGCGGTCGAAATAGGGGATCGACTGCTGATAGACCTTGTGCTCGATCAGCTTCTCGGTGCCGCGATGCAGCAGGCCGATATGCGGATCGGCGCGGTCCACCACTTCACCCGACATCTCGAGGATCAGGCGCAGCACGCCGTGCGCCGCCGGATGCTGCGGGCCGAAATTGATGTTGTAGCTCTTGATCTGGGATTCGGCCATGGTCAGCGGCTCCCTTCCGCCTTCTCGTCACCCGGCAGCGGGCCCTGGCCCTCCCACGGCGACAGGAAGTCGAAGTTACGGAAATCCTGGGTGAGCTTCACCGGTTCGTAGACGCAGCGCTTCTGCTCTTCGTCGTAGCGCAGTTCCACATAGCCGGTCAGCGGGAAGTCCTTGCGCAGCGGATGCCCCTCGAAACCGTAATCGGTGAGGATGCGGCGCAGGTCGGGATGGTCCGAGAAGACCACGCCGTACATGTCCCAGGTTTCACGCTCGAACCAGCCGGCCGAGTTGAACACGCCGGTCACGGACGGCACGGGGGTGTCCTCGTCGGTGTGCACCTTCACGCGGACGCGCTGGTTGTGCTTCATCGACAGCAGGTGATAGACGACGTCGAACCGCTGCTCGCGCCCCGGATAGTCCACGCCGCAGACGTCGACCAACTGCTTGAACAGACAGGTGGTGTCGTCGCGCAGGAAGGTCAGGACCTTCACGATGGACGGGGTACGAACGAGAACGGTCAACTCGCCGACGCGGTTGACCTCGGTTTCCAACACGTCGTTGGGCAGGGCGGCGGCGATGTACTCGCCCAGGTCCTTCAGCGCTTGCGTCATGGTGGTCTGGCCGTCCCTTGGAGTCTAGCGAAGGATGGTGCCGGTACGCCGGATTTTCTTCTGCAACTGCATGATGCCGTACAGAAGAGCCTCGGCGGTCGGCGGGCAGCCGGGGACATAGACGTCCACGGGCACGATGCGGTCGCAGCCGCGCACCACCGAATAGGAATAATGGTAGTAGCCGCCGCCATTGGCGCACGACCCCATGGACAGCACGTAGCGCGGCTCGGCCATCTGGTCGTACACGCGGCGCAGCGCCGGGGCCATCTTGTTGGTCAGCGTGCCGGCCACGATCATCAGGTCCGACTGACGGGGCGACGGACGGAACACGATGCCGAAGCGGTCCAGGTCATAGCGCGAACAGCCGGCATGCATCATTTCCACGGCGCAGCAGGCCAGACCGAAGGTCATGGGCCACAGCGAGCCGGTGCGGGCCCAGTTGACCAGCTTGTCGACGTTCGCCAGCACGAAGCCCTTGTCCTGGATCTGGTCGGTGACCAGTTGCAGAACCTGGCTTTGCGCCGCGCCCTGAGGCAGCGGCGCCGAGTGCGCGGGCGACACCAGTCCGGAATTGGTCACTCCCATTCCAAGGCTCCCTTTCGCCATTCATAGATGAAGCCGATGGTCAGCACGGCCAGGAACACCATCATCGACCAGAAGCCGAACAGCCCGATCTTGCCCAGGGACACCGCCCACGGGAACAGGAAGGCCACTTCCAGGTCGAAGATGATGAAAAGGATGGCGACCAGGTAGAACCGCACCTCGAACTTCGAGCGCGCGTCACCAAACGCCTCGAAACCGCATTCGTAGGCCGAATTCTTCTCGGGATCGGGCTTCTGGTGGCCGACGATCCACGACGCGGCGATGATCACCGCCGACAGGCCAACGGCGATGCCGATGAAGATAAGGATCGGCAGATATTCGAGCAGCCAAGCTTCCATCGTTCCTGCCCTAATGTTACAGGTCCGGCCCGGGAAGCCTCCGCGTCGTTCGCCTTGTCCGCCTGCCGCCCCTTTGGCGCGCCACGGGGTCCGATGGACCCGCCCGCACGACCGCGAAGGGAATTTCAGGGGATGGAAAAGGACGAAACGGCGGACATCCTCCCTGCAAGACACAAGCCTTAAACCGCGGCTTTCCGCCACTTCCCCACCCTTTTGCCAAAGGGCGACGGAAGCGGCGGCATGGCGGGAGTGACGGGGCTCGAACCCGCGACCTCCGGCGTGACAGGCCGGCGCTCTAACCGACTGAGCTACACCCCCTCCGCGGCCACCCGCGCGGGTAGGCGTGGTGTAATCCAGGGGGGGCGGACTGTCAAGCGGACAAGCCCCCGCTGGCCGCATTTTTGCCACAAGTGGCGGAAAATCTGCCTTCGCCGCACGGGGGTATTGCGCCGCCCCCAAGCCCGCCCCATCCCACCTTCCCTATCGGAATGGGTAGGTTCCGGCAAATGAAGCCAAATCAACAGGGACTTGCTTTTCAGGGCAATGTCTTCAGAACTTAGAGTCATTATTGCTTTGGCTGCACCGCAGCATAATGTAATGGCAAGTCTGTTTCCTCCAGACTTGCCACCCCTCGCGCGGGGCATCGGAACGGCACCCTCTTCCCGGCGTTTTCAAGGGGGCTGACGGGGGATTTCGAGCGGGTAGGCCCAAACACCCCCATCGCCCCTCAACGGCGCTGGCAGGGCGCGGAAACGAGAAAAGGCCCTGACTGTTTCCAGTCAGGGCCTTTTTATTTGGTTGCGGGAGCAGGATTTGAACCTGCGACCTTCAGGTTATGAGCCTGACGAGCTACCGGGCTGCTCCATCCCGCGTTAATGTTTTACGGGCGTTAGGCCCGGTATTCTTGTGCCGCTTCGCTGGGATGCTGCTCTATCCCGCGATAAGGGCTTAAAAGACGAAACGCAGGCTTTTGGCCTGCGTTGTCTGTTTGTCATCGTGTTTAGGTTGGCGTTTCCTTGGAAGACCAGGCAGCGACCTACTCTCCCGTGCCTTAAGACACAGTACCATTGGCGCTGGGGGTTTTCACGGCCGAGTTCGGGATGGGATCGGGTGCA
>JAEXAH010000032.1 GCA_023458315.1 Pseudomonadota bacterium | reverse complement strand
GGCCAGCACGGCGCCGCCCAGCCACAGCCAGGGCGCCAGCCGCACCCGGCGCCGCACCGGGGCGGCGGGCGTGGCGGCGATGGCCTGGCGGATCAACTCGGCCGGGGCGGCGAGCGGCCGCGCCTGGACCGCGTCCACCAGATGCGCCGCCGCCATCAATTCGTGGCGTGCGTCATCCCGCTCGGCCAGGGCGCGGTCCTGACGGTCGCGCCGGTCTTCCGGGACGGTGCCGTCCAGCCGGGCGGCCAGATCCATGATGTCGCTCGTCGTGTCCATGTCGGGTGGACCCTGGGTTGTCCGATTCATTAGACGGACTCCCGCCATTTTTTGACCGCGGGATTGTCGGCCAGCAGGTGGTGCAGACGGGCCATGACCCGCTGCTTGATCTTGTAGACCTCGGCGACCGGCCGCGCCATCAGCCGGGCGATCTCGCGCGCGGGCAGCGGCTCGGCGCCGTCCAGGGCGACGCGCAGGTACAGCGCCTCGGCCGGGGGCAGGGTTTCCACCACGCCCGCCAGCACCGACGATGCCTGGACCAGCAAATCCTGTTCCTGGTCGTGCTGCGCCTGCTGTTCCGGCGACGGGGCGGGGCAGGGCAGGCTTTGCCATTGTCCGTCGTCCAGATGCACCGGGCGCGGCCGTTCGGCAGTGTCGCCCCGTCCTGCTTCCCGTCGCACCATGTCGATGGTCAGGCGGTCCACCATGTGCAGCACGAAACCGCCGAAACTGCCGGTGCCCTGATAGGCCCGCAGACGGCGGCAATCGTCCTCGACCAGCCGCAGGCAGATTTCCTGATAGGCGTCGCGGCGGGCCTCTTCGCGCAGGGCGCCGGGCAGGCGGCGGGCCAGGATGCGGCGGATGTCGGCGGCGAAGAAATGCTCCAGCGCCGCCCAGGCGCGGCCGCGATCCTCCGCCAATTGCCGCAACAGGCGCTGGATCAGGATCTCGCGGGTCAGCAGGATGGCGAAGGTGTCGATGCGGCTGGACCCGTCATAGGGCCGCAGGCGGCGGAAGCCGTCGGCGCGCAAGCCGTCCAGCACCAGGGCGAAGGACGCGCGGGCGGCGGCATCGTCGCCCTCCAGGATCAGGCAGGCGGTCCACACGCCATCGGCGATGCGGCGCACCAGCCGTTCCCAGGCATCGGCCGAGCCGCCCACCGCGTCGCGCACCAGCCGCAGGTCGGCGGCGTTGCCTATGGCCATGCTGAACCCTTGCGCACCGCGCCCCCGCCCCACTGCGTCCCGATCTGCGCGCAGTATGAAAGCGGCGGGTGGGCGCGGCAAGTCCCCTCAGCCGGTCATGACCCGCATGGTCAGGACGCGGCTGTACAGAAAACCCGCCGCCACCGTCGAGCAGGCGGCGGCGGCGACGGGAACGCCCAGGGGGTAGTCGTTGACCCAGGACGGGTGGGCGACCAGCTTGGACAGCAGGAACACCAGCCCCAGCACCAGCAGGGTGAAGCCGTGGCCCAGGATGAACACCGCCAGGACGTATTCCCACAAATCCGGGCCATCGCGCAGCCCGCTGCCGCGCATCCAGCTCAACAGCGCATAGAGCGGCAGGAAATGAACGACAAGCTGCGCCGCCATGGCCAGTCCGCGTAGCGGCGGCATCCCCAGCGCCGACAGCAGCAGGTCGTGGCCGGGAACCATGCCGGTACCCACGTAATCCCAGAAATCAAAGGCCGACAGCGCCAGCACCGGGATCAGCACCAGATAAAAGCGCCGCCGCCGGTCCGGGGAAAAGGGCGCGGTCACGGTGCCGGGTCGCCGATCATGGCAACCCGGTGGCGGACAAAGGCCGCCAGCAGCGGACTGCCCAGATAGGCGACCGCCAGCACCAGCGCGGCGGTGTCGGGCGACAGCGGCGCCACCGCCAGGGCCACCGCCAGCCACACGCCATAGAAGCGCAGCGAAAAGCCCAGGCATTGCCGCGCCGTCAGGGTTTCCCACTGCCCGAACGGCAGGGCCGAGAACACCACCCACAGCGCCGCCAGCGCCGCATACGACACGTCCGGCGGATCATGGCGCAAGCCCCAGGCGGCGGCCCCCGGCAACAGCAGCACGAAGCCCAGCCACAGCGCCGCCACCCGGCCCCAGCCGCCGCGCCCGTCCGGCGCCTGGCGGTCGGCCAGCAACAGCCCGGCGGCGGCCCCCGACAATCCGGCGATGGCCAGGACCGGCGCCAGCCAGTCGCCGCCGCCGCCCAGGCGGTTGCAGATGGGCAGCGGCATCAGCGCCGCCGTCACCGCCCCGATCACCGGCGGCAGCAGAAAGGCGAAGCGGCGATCGCGCGCGGTCAGGGGCGGGCTTACCATCGCATCACCACCTTGTCGCCGTCGCCGACCAGCACCGGCGACTGGTCGCGGCCCAGGCGGGCGGCCTCGCGCCGGGTGTTGCGTTGGACAAAGGTGGACAATTCCGCCAGGGTCAGCACGCGGTTGCCGTCGGCATCGGCGTCGCCCATCAGGCCGCGCATCAGGAAATAGCTGTAAAGGCCGTGGCGGGCGGCGGCATAGGACGATGAAAGCTGGTCGTTGCCGGCGGCGGCCAACAGATTGGCGGCGGGGGGCAGGCCCTGGTCCTTGGCGACGATCATCAGCGGCCGGGCGTCGGCGATCAGGGTGGAGGTGCCGCGCGTGCCGCCGGAATAGCAGGTGTCCAGGAACAGGGTGACGCTGGCGGCGCCATGGCCCAGGATCGCGGCGATCAGGCGGTCGCGGTCGATGGCGCTGCGCTTCAGGATGGCGCGGTCGCCGTCATGGGGGATCAGGTACAATTCGCGGCCATCGGGCGAGGCAAGGCCGTGCCCGGCGAAATAGACGTAGACGTCGGTGGCGCCGGACTGGATTTCCGCCTTCAGCCAGGTGTCGATGGTCTTTTCGATGTCCAGCAGCCGCGCCTCGGCCCCGGTCAGCAGTTTGACGCGGTCGGGGGGCAGTCCCAGGGCGTTGGTGGCGAATTCGCCGAAGGCGCGGGCGTCGCGCCCGGCGAATTGGGCCATGGGCAGGTTCAGGTAATCCTCGATTCCGATGACCAGGGCGATGGCGTCGGTCCTGGGCTTTCCCTTCAGGCGGGTGGCATCCAGCGGCGGCGGCGGTTCGGTCTGGGCGGCCACCGCCGCCAGGGTTTCGTCGCGCATTTCCGGCACCGCCGCGAAGCGGGCCGCCTGGGCCTGGGCGTCGCGCAATTCGTCGCCCTTCAGCCGCCCGGCCAGGGAGTCGCGCAGGGCCACCGCCCGGCGGCGCGCATCGTCGCGCAGATGGGCGGCGGCCAGCGTCGCCCAGACATAGGTTTCGGCCGTGGCGGCGCGGCCGTCTTCGGCCAGGGCCAGTTGCGCCGCCGGGTGGCCCTGGCGGGCGGCACGCTCGGTCCAGTGGCGGGCCTGCTGGTGATTTTGCGGCACGCCGTGGCCGTCGCGGTACAACTCGGCCAGGGCGTGCTGCGCCTCGGGGTCGCCCAATTCGGCGGCCAGACGGAAGCGGCGGGCGGCCTCGGCCTGCTCGCCCGCCGACCGGGCCAGCCGACCGCGATCGGCGGCGCGGCTGGCGGTCAGGCGGCGCAGGGCGGCGAAATCGCTTCCGGTCAGGGTGACGGGAAGCTCCACCTTCTTGCCGCCCGCCTCGGTCCAGGCCCGCAGCGCCAGGCTTTCGCGGTCCAGCAATTGGCTGGCGGTGTCGATGGCGTCGGTCAGGTCGAACACCGCCTCGCCATCGGTGTCGTTGGTCTTGTGGCGCGGCGGCGCCTCCTCGACGGACAGCGCCAGGGTCAGGCCGCCCCACGGGCGGCGCGTCACCCCCTGCTTGCCCAGGGGGGTGCCCTCGGCGCTGACGCGGCCGGTGACGACCTTTTCCTTGCGCTCCAGTTCGCGCGCCTGGAACAGATTGGGCAATTCCCGCCGGGCCGAGGCATCCAGTGGCGCCAGGGCCACGGCGAAGGGCAGCGAGATGACGTCCTGCACCAGATCGGGCTGTTTCTCCTTCACCGTGATCTGGGCTTCGTCATAAGTGTCGTAGCGGCGCAATTCGCCCGACAACTCGCGGGTCACGCTCAGGGTCAGGGCGCCGGTGGCGACGTTGAAGCGCGACGCCAGCACCGGCCGCACCACGGCCTGGGCGTCGTCGGCCACCCGCTCGACGCTGCGCACGTTGCGCCGCTCGGTCAGGGTGCGGGTCTGCGTCCCCTCGCAGCCCGCCACGGCGACGGTCAGGGCACCGACCAGGGCGGCGGTGCCGATGCGGCGCAAGGTCATTGCAGTGACCAGCACGGCACTTCTCCAACCATGTTGGAATTTTGGGTGGACCTGACCGTGGCGACGCCGTCGGAAGCAGAAAAGCCCAGCACGATGGCCTGCTCGTTGCCCGAGCCGAACAGCCAGCTCTTGGTCGGGGCCTTGACCACCTTGCCGGTATAAAGGTGTCCGCAGCGGTGGCGACGGGCTTCTTCCTGGCGTTCGCGTTCGCGTTCCGCCGCGGCCAGGGTCTGACATTCCTTTTCAGAGGCGCATTCGCGCTGCATCTGGCCGCCCGACCACATGCCGCGAATGATGAAAAGGTTCCCTTGCCAGGTTCCTCGGCTGCCATAGCTGGCGATGCCGCCGTCGCCGCGCGCCAAACTCAGAACTCCGTAGCCGTCGCGCTTGCCGTCGCTCCACTCGCCCTCGTAGCGGGAGCCGTTGGGCCAGGTATAAACGCCTTTTCCCGCTCTTTTGTTGTCGCTGTAATTGCCTTCGTAACGCTCGCCGTTGCTCCAGGTATAGACGGTCTTGCCTTCAAGTCGGCCGTTGCGGAAAACGCCTTCGGCGCGCTCCGAGGGTTGACCGTTCTTGTACCATTGCGCGGTACCCTTCCCTTCGGCGATGCCATTGGGGCATGCGCCGCTGTAGCGGACGTCCTCTTCCGGTGACGAACTGTTGTTCCAGACCTTGCAACCGCTGATGTCGTCGACGAACCAGCCCGAGGTTCCAGACGGCTGGCAAGCCGAGGCGGAGCGGCATTCGCGTTTGATATTGCCGTCGGCCCAGAGGCCACGGATGACCAAACGCCCCTCTTCCCAGGCCCCCTTCTTGTTGTAGGACGAGAGGCCCGGATCTCCTTCGACCAGGGACATGACACCAAAGCCGTTGCGTTTGTCGTTGGCCCATTCCCCTTCATAACGGGAGCCGTTCGGCCAAGTGTAGACCCCCTTGCCCGATCGGCCCGTGTCATCGAAGGAACCTTGAAAAACGTCGCCGTTCCGGTATTTCTGCGTTCCCTTGTACAATCTTCCGTTGCGGTATTCGCCTTCGCCACGGCCACCGGGGCGGCCATCCTGATACCATTGAAGAATGCCGTGGCCGTTGGCGATGCCGTCCACGCAGGGGCCGGTGTAGCTCACCGTTTCATTGGGCAATGGCGAGGAGTTCCAGACCTTGCAACCGGTCGTCTCGTCAACGCTCCAGGTCGGCTCGGCCGCGACGCAGGAAAGCGGATAAATGAACGACAAGACCAGCAGCGCTACGCCCGTGGAACGATTCAACGACATTCTCTATTCCCCCCGATCACCCTGATGAAACCCAACATTCATATCATTGGAAGTCATGGTTTCGCAGCGGGCTTGGCCAGTTCCGCCTCCAGTTCCTGGAATGCCTTGGACGCCCGCAGCTTGCCCTGAAGCGCCGCATCCTTGCCCACCTGATCCACCAGCAGCCGGTTGGCCTTGCCCAGCGGGTATTGCAGCAGCACATAGGCGCGGTACTGGCCGCCGGACGGGATGAACTTCTGCTCTTTCACCACATAGCCGGTCAGGGCGACCTCGGAAATCAGGTTGGTGGTGGTGCGTTCGCTTTCGCTGGTCGGCGGCGTGCCCTCGGCGGCGCCGGATTCGGCGATGAATTCCTTGATCTTGGCGGAAATCTTGCCGTTCAGCCGGTCGGCCAGCGACCGCTTGGCCGCCAGCACCGCCTTGTCCAAGGCGAATTGCAGGTCGCTGGACGCGGCGGTGCCCGGGGCGTACAGCGCGGTTTCGTCGTCGGGCACCGCGCTGTACCACGACGGGATCTCGTCCACCGCGCCCTTGATGGCGGCGGTGCGGGCCTCTTCCTTCTTCTGCGCCTGCTGCGCCGTCCAGGCGGGCGAGCCGGGATCGGGCGCGCAGGCGGCCAGCAGGGTCAGGGCGGCAAGGGCGAGCGGCAAGCGGGTCATGATGTCCTCCGGCCCCGGGGGGCGTGTCGTTCTTGTTGCTTAGACGGCGGTGACGGGATTTTTTGCCATGTTCAAAACCATCGCCACGCCACCAGACGGTCCAGTCCGGGCAATCGGGTGGCGGCGACCACGGCGCCATAGGCTTGCAAGGCCGCCAGGGCATAGGCCCATACCTGAAGCCACCGCCCGACCAGCCGCCAGTCCAGGACCACCGGCGCGGGCTGGTGATGGTGCATGACGCGCAGGAACAGCGTGACGGTCAGGATCAGGACGAGTTCCAGCCACATCTGCACCATTTCCAGCGCGGCCCCCGGCAGGCGCCATTGTCCCGACACCACCACGAACAGCGCCATGGCCCAGGGCAGGATCGCGCTGATCACCACCACCCCGAACAGATACCGCAGCCACCAGCCGGGACCGACCCAGGCATGGCGCAGCACGTCGCGGCGCAGGGCGGGCCAGTCTAGCGGCTCGTAACGGCCCAGCCACTGGCGCGGCCCCTCGCCGGGCAGGCGGGTCAGTCGCCACAATGCCAGGGGATGGGCCAGCAGCAGCAGGCAAAGCACCAGGGTCGGCGTTCCGGTCATGGTCATGCCCCCTCGGCCCAGCGGGCCAGGGCGCTTTCCACATTGGGAACGCGGGGGTCGGACAGGCGGCGCAAGCGATCCAGGGCGTGGGTGGCGCGGGTCGGGTCGCCCGATCGGCCATAGGCCAGGGCGGCGGCGTAAAAGGCGTCGGCGGCCTCGGCCGTTTCGCCGCTTTCGTCCAGCAGCACGCCCGACTGATACCACGCGAAACCGTTGGTCGGCGCCGCCGCCACCGCCCGGCCATAGGCGGCCAGGGCGGCGGCGGTGTCGCCGCGATCGGCGGCCAGGGCGCCCAGGGCGTTGAGGATGCGTGGATCGGCCGGGGCCAGTTCGGCGGCTCGGGCGATGGCGGTTTCCGCCTCGGCCCGCTTTCCCGCCAGGGCCAGGGCGCGGCCCTTGGCGAACCATGTCTCGGCGGTGGGGGCGGCCGGAATGTCGTCGGCCAGGGTGGCGGTGTCGGGAATGGTGGACACCAGACGGCGGGCCAGATCGTCGGTGACGCGCAGCACCTGTTCGTCGCGGATGTTGTCGATGGCGCCATAGATGCCCAGGGCCAGCCCCACCGGGTCGAGCGGCAGGCCGCCGTCGCGGGCGGCGGCGACATGGCGGCCCTGCCACAGCACGGCGCCGTCGGCGGCGCGGATCAGGCGCAGATCGGCGCCGACGGTGACGCTGGAATAGATGCCCAGGAAGGTGGTGCCGTATTCGGTCACGCTGCCTTCCATCAGCGCCACGCAATCCAGGCGGCGGCCCAGGGCGGCACGGTCGCCCTTGACCTCGGCCAGTGCCTTGTCCACCCGCTCGGGCCGAATTCCGCGCTTGGCCTGGGTCTGCAAATGGGCGTACAGCGCCAGCCGCACGCGGGAGGCATCGGCGGCGGCATCAGCGCCTCCGACGCCTGGAATAGCCAGCGGCAGGATGGCGACGCAATCGGGCGTGGTCGCCGCGAAGGCCGGATGCACCTGGAACAGCACCGGGTCCAGGGACAGCACCCCGGCCTGTTCCGCCTTGCCCTGGTCCACATAGGCGGGCGCCGAGCAGGCGGCCAGTCCCAGCAGCAGGGGCAGCAGCAGGGGCACGGCGCGGTTCATGGCGTCGTCCCCCGCACGATGTTGTAGGCCCGCCGCACCACCCGGCTGTGGGCTTGCGGCAATTCGGCCATCAGGCGGCGGAAATCGTCCAGGCTGTAGGCGTCGCGCAGCGGCAGCGGCGTGCGGGTCGCAACCACCATCAGATATTCGTCCACCATCTTGCGGCCGGGCGGCTGGCCCTGGGGGAATTCCACCCGCAGGTCATAGCGCCGCGCCCCGGCGGCGGTGGGGATGGTGGCGGGACCGTCCAGGCGCAAGACGGGGTCGTAAGGGTTGGGGAACAGCCGCGTCACCGCCTGTTCGCCGCCGCGATGGGGCAGCCATTGGAACACCTGCACATACATGGGCTGCGACGGCGACAGGCCGATCACCAGCGCCTCGCCATGGCGCAGCACCGGCTGGGTCAGCGACACCCCCAGGTCGAAGGCGGGGTCGGGCCGCCCCTCGGCCGCCGCCACGTCGGCGGCGAAGCCGACCACGCATTCGCGGTGCCCGGCGGCGGCGGGCCGCACCTCGACATTCTTGTCGCCGGTGCGGCGGACATAGCCCCGCATGCTGGACCACAGGGCGGAATTGCGGGCGCATTGGGTTTCGTCGCCCTGTTCGGTGCAGCGTTGCACGTCCTCGGCGGCGATGGTTTCCCCCGTCACCTGCCGCACCGCGTCGGCCCGCGCCCGCTCCTCGGCATAGAAGCATGCCTCGGCCTCGGCCATGGTCGGCGGGAACAGGTAGCTGCCGCGCGCCTCGACCCATTCGGCCAGGGCGGGAGAGGGCAGCCACAGCGACAGGGCCAGCAGGCGGCGGCGCATGGCGGGCCTCATTTCCGCCCCGCCACCAGCACGGCGCGGGGCAGCATCTGCTGGTACAAATCTTCCAGGCCGATCTCGGCGGCGGCGCCGTCGTCGCGGGATTGTTGCACCCCCAGAAAGGCCAGCAGGCGCCCGGCCTTGATGGCGAAGTTCATGTCCTCGGGCATTGGGCCGCCCTTGGCGACGATGTCGGCGGTGTCCATCTTGCCCACCGCGATGCCGATCAGCCGCCCCTGGCGGTCGAACACCGGGCCGCCGGAATTGCCGCGATTGATCTTGGCGGTCATCTGGAAGGTCTTGGGGTCGTTGGCCAGTCCGGCATTCTTGGCGACGATGCCTTCGGTCAGGGCGGGTTGTTCGTCGCCCAGGATGCCGATCAGCGGATAGCCCATGACCACGGCGGCCCGGCCCGGCGCCGGATCGGCGATGCGGGCCAGCGGCAGGGCCGGGTTGTCGGGAAAGGGCGTGTCGATCTCCAGCAGCGCCAGATCGTCCTCGGGCGCGGTCCTGATGACGCGGGCCATGCGCACGTGGCCGCTGCCGTTGCGCACGGCGATTTCGCGCTGGCCGTCGATGACGTGGCGGTTGGTGACGATGCGCCGTCCGCCCTCCAGCACGATGCCGCTGCCGGTCATGATGGGCGAACCGGGCGGAAAGGGCAGCGGTTCCGGCTGTGCCAGCACGGCGGCCGGGATGGTCTTGGGCGCCGGGCGCGGCGGCGGCGGCGGAGGAGGCGGCAGGGGGGCGGCCTCGATCCGCGGCCGGGCGGGGGCCTGGACGGGCGGCGGCGGTTCGGCCGGTTCCGGGGCTTTCGGTGGGGCGGCCTTGGGTTTTTCGGTCTGGCCGATGGCGGCCAGCCAGGAATCGATGGCCTCGACCCGTCCCTGGCGCCCCTGTTCGGCATAGCGGGCGCGGGCGGTGCGGCGCGCCTCCACCGCTTCGGCGGTGTGGCCCAGGCCCCAGGCGTACAGCCCGACGCGGTCCCAGGCGGCGGCGGCGTGGGGATGGCGGGCGGCGAAGTCGCGCAATTCGTCCAGGGCGGCGGCCGGGCCGTCGTTCAGGGCGCGGAAGCGGGCGGACACCAGCGCCGCGTCCTCGGAATCGGGACGGTTATCGCGCAGTTCGCGCAGGCGACGGGCTGCCGCCTCGGACTGCCCCAGCCGCTGTTCCACCCGCGCCAGCACCAGATGGGCGTCCATCTGGTCGCGGTCGGTCCGCAGCACCGCCTCGGCCGCCTTGCGCGCCCCGGTCAGATCGCCCAGGCCCAGGCGGCTTTCCGCCAGCCCCAGCCGCGCCGCCGTCTCGGCCCCCAGCGATGCCATCTCGGCCTGCTCGAAGAACTCGGCCGCCTTGCCCGGCTTGCCCAGGCCCAGATAGATGCGGCCCAGCATCAGCGCCGTGTCGGCCGGGGCGATGCGTCCGGCGGCGTCCAACTCGCGCAGGATGGGGACGGCAAGGTCATAGCGTTCCGCCGCCAGCAGGGAATCCACCTTGTCCATCATGTCCGCCGGGCGGTTGGCGGCCAAGGTGGGCGCGGGGACGGCGGCCAGCAGGCCGACGACCAGAACCAGACGTGCCGTGCGCAGGGCCATTGTCTTCATTCCCCCAGAAACCGGGCCGCTTTGGCGGCCTTCTTGATGGTTAGACGGCGGTGCCGGATTTTTTGCCGCTCAGTGGATGGTGGGTTTTTCCGGGGCGGCGGTTTCGTCGTCATCCGCGGGGGACAGGCGGACGACGTGCATGACCCAGGCCGGGCGTTCATCCGCTTCCGCCGGGGGCTGCCACGGGATGGCGGCGTCAAAGAAGGCGCGGTCGTCCGCCAGCAGCGAACTGGCGAACTGGGTCTGTTGCTGGGCGCCCAGGTCGCGGGTGGTTCCGGCGTCGTCCGCTCCGAAATGCCGGGCGATCCACGGGGTGAACAGGGCGGGTTTCGGCTCGCGCACCCGCAGCAGCCACCGCTCGCCCGGCCGCACCGGGGCCGAGGTGTTGTAGCCGGGGCCGATCACCGACATTTCCACCACTTCGCCCCGGCCGGGCAGGCGAAAGCTCCAATAGCGGGAATTGGTGCCCGACTGGGCGACCGCCTCGACCTCCAGCGCCCGCTCCACATGGCGGATCAGGCGGCGCTCGAACCGTTCCGCCGGATTGTTCGACCCGGCCTCGTCGCGCAGGGCCTGACGGGTGGCGCGGCGGATGCGGCGCCGCAGCCAGGCCACCACCGCCGCCTCGCCCAACACGAACAACGCCGTCGCCGCCAGGAACGGCGCCAGCGCCAGGGTCGAGAACGCCACATGCACGCCAAAGCCGCCCAGGCCCAGGGCAAACAGTGTCAGCACCACCTGCGATACCGAGAAATCGTGCAGCAGGCCATAGCGAATGTTCAGCAACCCGAACCACGCCAGGGCCATCAGACCCATGCCGGTGGCCATGCGATAGCCGGTTTCCGCCAGTTCCGCATGGGCGCCGTCGCTTGCCGCCAGCAAGCCCGCGATCACCACCACCCACACCAGCAACGCCCCGGCCAGCGCGCGGCGGCTGGCGGCGTACATCACCAATCCACGATCCAAGACGTTCCCCCCCCAGGCGACGATGATCAACCCCCGCGAACAACCGTGGAGCCGGACGCGGAAAAATGCAACAGGCGGTCCATGGGATTTCCGTCACAAGACGGCGCGGGAGCGGCTTATCTCTATTGTAAGATCTTACAATAGAGGGGTATCCCTTTCCGGATACAAAATTCGCGTGTGGACGATGACGTGGGGGCGTGTCGTCGCAACGTGGGGATCCGTGGTCCCGGCCAAGGCGGTTTTTCGCCCCCAGAATCGTCGTTTTCCGGATTGGGGACGACAGCCGTGGCGGCCATGAAAAAGGAACCTGTCCCGAACTGGTGGTCCGGTCGTGAGGACTGGATGCAGAACCGCTATCAGCCGGTTCGCAACCTGTCGCTGGGCAAGGCGATCCAGGCGTTGCAGCCCTGTCTGGACATGCTGTGCACCGCCACCACCGAGGCCGATCTGGTGGCGGCCATGCAGAAGTTCTGCGACGCCAACGGCATTCCGCGCTGCGGCTTCCTGCAAATCCACGATCATAGCTGGGGCCGTACCGGCACGCCGCGCGCCATGTTCAGCATCGAGGATTTCCTGACCGCCTATCTTCAGGAAGGCATCCTGAACATCGACGTCGTCACCTATATGGCGCGGTTCCAATCCCTGCCGGTGCCGTTCGGCCTGCCCGAGCAGCGTTCGACCTTTTCCGGCAAGGAATTCGACCTTTATTCCTTCGTCGGCGATTACGATTGCCGCTGTGGCCTGGTGGTGCCGCTGCACGGTCTCAACTCGTATTCCGTGGTCGGCATCCTGCTGTCGGAAAAGGAAGGGTCGTTCCTGGGCCGCATGTCGGACATGGCGGCCCAGGCCAGCCTGTTCAGCACCGCCCTGTACGACGCCATCCGCCGGGTGCGGCCCGGTCCCGGCACCAAGATCGCCAATGTGGAAATCCCCAGCCTGACGGCGCGGGAAAGCGAGTGCCTGCACTGGGTCGCGGCGGGGAAGACCGCGTGGGAGATTTCCTGCATCCTGAACATTTCCGAGCGGACGGTGATCGCCCATGTGGAGAACGCCAAAAAACGCCTGGGCGCGAAGACGTTGCCACAAGCGGTGGCGCGGGCGTTGTCCTTGGGCATGATGTCGATTTGAATAAAACCTCAAGTTGAGTTTTCTGGCGACATTGTAAGATGTTGCAATTGTCTTCGGCAGTCCTTGCCCCCTAACGTTCGGGTGGGAAAAACCGCCTGCATTCGTTTAGGGAGATCGCCTCATGCGCCGCCATTCCCGTTCCGTCGTGTCGCCGTTCCGCATCCTGGCGCTGGAACCGCGCCTGATGTTCGACGGTGCCGCCGTGGCCGACGCGGTCGAGGCGGCGGGGGCCAAGGTGCCCGCCCCGGTGGTGGTGCGCGACGCCGATCCGGCCAAGGCGGGCGGCCGCAAGGAAGTGGCCTTCGTCGATACCGCCCTGGCCGATTACAAGGCGTTCGAGGCCGGGCTTGGCGACGGCATCGCCATCGTCGAGATCGGCGGCGCCGCCGACGGTCTGGCGCAGATGGCGGCCTGGGCCGCCGGGCAGTCGGGCTATGACGCCATCCATATCTTCAGCCACGGTTCCCAGGGGCGGGTGCAATTGGGCGGTGGCATCCTGACCGTGCAATCCATGATGGACGCGACGGTGGGCCGCGATCTGTCGGCCTTGGGACAGGCGCTGACCGCGGATGGCGACGTGATGCTGTACGGTTGCTCGGTGGGGGCCGGGCCAGAGGGGCAGGCGTTGCTGGACGGGGTGGCCCTGGCGACGGGCGCCGATGTTGCGGCCTCGGACGATGCCAGCGGCGCGGCGGCCCTGGGTGGCGACTGGATACTGGAAACCGCCGCCGGTCAGGTCGAGACTTTGGCCCGCTCGGCCCTATCCTACGACCGCTTGCTGGCGGACCAGACCCTGGCCCCCACCACCAATAACACCAATTACGGTCCGGAACTGAAAAGCGGCGAGGCCGGAACCGCCGCCGGTCAGGTCGAGGTCTATTTCACCGATTGGTCCTCGGAGCTCAAGGATGGCGTGGTCGGCGTCGGCAATGCCAGCGATTACAACGGCATCCTCAGCGGCAAGATCTTTCAGCATTACAACACCAGCGGCTATTCCTATACCGATCTGCGCGATGCCAATGTTGATGGCGTGATCGACAACGATTCTCTGATGACCGGCATGATGGTCGTCAAGCGCAGCGACGGCGCCGCCTTTTCCTTCAAGGACTTGTCGCTGCTGTTCTTCGACGTGTTCACCTTGCATGTGGAGGGGTTCAAGGACGGCGTTCCCACCGGCAGCATCACCTTCACCCCGACGGCCAGCACCGATCCCATCGAAAAGACCCTGGCGTCGGAGATCAGTGCCTCGGGCAAGTTCGGCGATGTGACCGAGGTTCACGTGGTCGGCTCGCATTCCATCAATTCCGGCTTCGCCAGTGTCCGCGACGGCACCACCAAGATGCTGGACATGTCGCTGGTCGCCATGCGCAGCGTGACCATCGGCGATGTCGCCGGTCCCACCGTCAGTTCGGTCGCGGTTCCCGCCGACGGCAGCTACAAACAGGGCGGCAGCCTTTCCTTCACCGTCAACTATTCCCAGACCATGACGGTCGATACCACGGGCGGCACGCCCCGGCTGGTGCTGGATGTCGGCGGCGTGACCCGCTACGCCACTTATCAGTCGGGGTCGGGCAGCACGGCGCTGGTGTTCTCCTACACCGTGGCGGCGGGCGATACCGACACCAACGGCATCGCCGTCAGTTCGCTGGACGTCAACGGCGGCACCATCCGCAACGGCTCCAGTCAGGATGGCGGCAGCCTCGCCAATGTGGGCAGCACGACCAATGTCCTGGTGGATACCACGGTGCCGAACGCCCCCAGCGTGCCAAGCCTGGACACCGACACCGGCATCTCCAGCACCGACAAAATCACCAACACCACCACGCCGACCTTCAGCGGCACGGCCGAGGTGGGGGCCACGGTCAAGCTGTACGACACCGACGGCGTCACCGAGATCGGGTCCGGCACCGCCGACGGGTCGGGCAATTGGACCATCACGGTTTCGGCCTTGTCCGAGGGGGCGCACACCATCACCGCCAAGGCCACCGACGTGGCGGGCAACACCAGCGTCCTGTCGTCGGGTCTGAGCGTCACCATCGACACCACGGCGGCGGCGGTTCCGGCGGTGACGGGGATTTCCGGCGATACCGGCATCAACGGCAGCGACGGCATCACCACCGACACCACCCTGACCATCAGCGGCACCGGCCCGGCCAGCACGGTGATCGAGGTGTTCAAGGACGGCGTCTCCATCGGCACCACCACCAGCGACGGCACCGGCGCCTGGAGCTTCGACCACACCGGCACCACCCTGGCGGTGGGCAGCTATGTCTTCACCGCCACCAGCAAGGACACGGCGGGCAATGCCAGCGCCGCCTCGGCGGGCTATACCGCCCAGGTGGTGACGGGTCCGGCCGCCCCGGCGGTGACGGCGGTGTCCGACGATAGCGGCAACGACCGCATCACCAACGACACCACCCTGATCATCAGCGGCACCGCCCCGGCCAATGCCAGCGTGCTGGTGTACAAGGACGGCGTGCAGATCGGCACCGCCACCGCCGACGGCACCGGCGCCTGGAGCTTCGACCACACCGGCACCAATCTGGCGGCGGGCGCC
>JAEXAH010000031.1 GCA_023458315.1 Pseudomonadota bacterium | reverse complement strand
CATGGCGGTCCAGCGCCGGAACGGTCACGTCCAGCCGACCGCCCGCCAGATCGCCCATGGCGTCGGTCATGCGGTTGATGGGCACCAGGATCGACCGCGCGATCAGCACCGCCGAGGCGATGCCCAGGATCAGCGCGATCACCGAGGTGATGGTGGCCAGGGTGGAGCGGTTGGCCATCAACGAGAACGTGGTTTCCTCGATGGTGTTCATCAGCGTGTGCTGGCGTTCGGCGGCGATGCGGGCGGCGTCGCCGAATTCCGTGGCGATGTCGCCCATGGTCGCCACCAGCTTGCGGTAGCTCAGGGTGACGTCGCGCTGCTGCGCGAAGGAATCGCGGTAGGCTTTGACGTTGCCCAGCAGCTTTTCCAGTTCGGCGCGGTCCGTGGGATGGGATTCGGCGCGGATGGCGGCTTCCAGGGTGATGACCGCCTCGCCGATCTGCTTGAGCGCCAGTTCCGCCTCGTTTTCTTCCATGCGGCCCTGGAAGCGCAGCACCGCCAGACGGGCGGCGTTGAAATGGCTTTCCGCCGCCGACAGGCTGACCAGGGTGTCGAAATCCCGTTCCTGGATGCGGGCGGCGGTCATCTTGTCCATGCCCGCCGAGGTTTCGCGGCCGATCACGTCGGTGCCCTCGCGCACCAGTCGTTCGCGTTCGCGGCGCAACTCGACCACCTTGTCCAGTTCGCTGCTGTACCGTTCGAACAGGACGGTCATCTTTTCCAGGGCGGCCTTGGTTTCAGCCAGCCGCACCTTGGCGGTGAGGTTGGTCAGGTCGCTGCGCAGGGCGGCGCGCAGTTCGTTGGTGCGGTCCAGCGCCTTCTGGTTGCCGTCGCTGACGAAGATGAAGACGTTGCGACGCATACCGGCGACGTTGCGGTCGATCTGCTGGATGATGGTGGTGTTGCTGGTGACGCGGGCATAATCGTCCACATAATCGCGCACGGCCGAGAAACCGAGCAGCGCCACCACCGCCACCGCGATCAGGAATGCCAGAACGGCGCCGAAACCGCCGTAGATCCGCCCCTTGACCGTCAATCCCGTGGTCTTCGCCATGGTGATGCCCCCTTTTTTCTGATTTACGCGGCCGCTTCGACGGCGGCTTGCAGGTCGCCAAGCAACATGTTTTCCAGGTCGAGCAGGGCGACCATGCGCCCTTCGACCGTCACCAGTCCGGCCAGGAAGCGGGCGTGGTCGCCGCGCTCCATGTCGGGGACCGGCTGAATGGAATCGGCGGCGATGGTGATGATGTCGGCGACCGCGTCCACCAGCAGCCCCAACACCCGCCGTCCCACGGTCACGACGATGGTGACGTGGCGGGGCGTGGCCTGGGTCGGCACGCCGCTGAAGCGGGCGCGCAGGTCGAACACCGGAATGATGGCGCCGCGCAGGTTGATGACGCCGCGCAGATAGGGCGGCGAATCGGGCAGTTCGGTGGTTTCCGTCCAGCCCTTGATCTCGCGGATGGCCATGATGTCGACGCCGTATTCCTCGTCGCCGATCTTGAACGAGATGAACTGACGGAAACCGGCGGCGTCTGTGGTGGACATGCGATCCTCCCACCCGGGGCGGCGGCCCGGGTCATGGTGATTTGGGAATGGATTCTGCCCGGGGACGCCGGGTGCGTCAATCGCCCAGGTTTATTCCGCCGCCGCCACCGACGCGTTTCGGTCCTGTACGGTCAGCCGTTCCCCCATGGCGCGGATGGCGCCCACGTCCAGGATCAGCGCGACGCGGCCGTCGCCCAGGATGGTGGCGGCGGAAATGCCCTCGACCGGGCGGAAATTGGCGTCCAGCGACTTGATCACCACCTGCTGCTGGCCCAGCAATTCGTCCACCAGCAGGCCGACGCGGTCGCCGCCCTCGGTTTCGACCACCACCACCAGGCCGCGCGTCGGGTCGGCGATGGCGTTGCCGATGCCGAACAGCCGGTGCAGCGGGATCAGGCGGATGTATTCGCCGCGCAGGGTCAGCACGTCGCCCACATCCACCAGGAACCGCGCCTGATTGGCGGCGGGGCGCAGGGATTCGACGATGTTGGTCAGCGGCAGCACGTAACGCTGGCCGCCGATGGCCACCAGCATGCCGTCCATGACCGCCAGGGTCAGCGGCAGCGACAGGATGAAGCGCGAACCGATGCCCGGGGTGCTTTGCACCACCACGCGGCCGCCCACGTCCTGGATGTTCTTGCGCACCACGTCCATGCCGACGCCGCGGCCCGAGACGTCGGAAACCTCGGAAGCGGTGGAGAAGCCGGGGGCGAAGATCAGCATGTCGATCTGTTCGTCGGCCAATTGCTGGCCGCGTTCCACCAGACCCTTTTCGATGGCCTTTTCCAGCACGCGCTTGCGGTCGATGCCGCGCCCATCGTCGGTGATCTCGATGATGATGCGGCCGGAACGGTGTTCGGCGGCCAGATGGATGGTGCCTTCGGCCGGTTTGCCGACGGCGATGCGCTCCTCGGGCGTTTCCAGGCCGTGATCCAGGGCGTTGCGGATCAGGTGGGTCAGGGGATCGGACAATTGTTCGATCACCGTCTTGTCCACCTCGGTGTTCTCGCCGCTCATGACCAGCCGGGCCTGCTTGCCCAGCTTGCCCGACAGGTCGCGCACCAGGCGCGGCGCCTTGGAAAACAGCGCCTTGACCGGCTGGGCGCGGATGGCCATGACGCTTTCCTGAAGCTCGCGCGTGTGGTGCGACAGCTCTTGCAGGCCCTGGATCAGTTCAGGGTGGGATTCGACCGAGAAGCCGCTGGCCTGCTGGCCCAGCATGGCCTGGGTGATGACCAGTTCGCCGACCATGTTGACCAGCCGGTCCACCTTGTCCAGATCGACGCGGATCGAGGCGGTGTGCACCGGCCCGCCCGCGTTGGCGCCAGCCTGGGAGGGGGCGGCCTGGGAAGGGGTGGGATGCGGGGCCTGGGCGGCGGGCTTCGCCGCCTCGGCCGCCGGGGGCACGCCCTGGTTGGCGGGGGAGGGCGCGAACAGGCCCCAGCCGTCGCCGTCCACGTCGCCGGGAACGGCGGGTGCCGCCGGGGCGGCGGCGGGCAGGGGGGCGAACAGGCCCCAGCCGTCGCCTTCCACCGCGCCCTCGATTTCCTCGATGACGATGGTGGCGGTGTCGCCGTCCACGAATTCGAACACGTCGGCGATGGCCTGACGGTCGCGGTCGGTGGTCAGGGTGAAGCTCCAGGCCAGATAGGCGGCCTGTGGGTCCATTTCGGTCAGCGGCGGCAGGCGGGAACGGTCGGCCGCCACCTCCAGATCGCCCAGCGCCGCCAGTTCGCGCACCATCAGCAACGGGTCGTTGCCGGTGCGCAGCATGGCCGCCTGGGGCTGGAAGGAAACGCGGAAGGTGCGGAAGGCCGGGGACGCGGCCGGTTCCGGCGCGGCGGCGGGGGGCGTGGCGGCAGGGCGCGGCGCGGGCGTCCCGCCGCCCTGGGTGATGGCGGCCAGTTGCGCCAGGATGTCGGCGCCGTGGTCGGACGGCAGGGCCACGTCCGCCTGGGCGGCGCGCACGAAATCGCCCAGCACGTCGTTGCCGCGCACCAGCAATTCCGCCACATGGGACGACAGTTCGGCCCGGCCCGAGCGCAGGGCGTCCATGGCGGTTTCGAAAACATGGGCGAAGTGGACCAGATCCTCGAACGCGAAGGCCCCGGCGCCACCCTTGATGGAGTGGACGCAGCGGAACACCGCGTTCAAATCCTCGGCCGTGCCGGTTCCGTCCTGAAGACGGCTCAGCGTCTCCTCGGCGTTGGCCAGCAATTCGGCGCATTCCTCGAAATAGGTCGCCTTGAACTGCGACAGGTCGTAGCCCAGATCCTCGCTCATGCCCGGCTTCCTTCCGCTTGGTTTACGGGCAGACCTTGGCGACGATCTGCAACAGCTTGTCGGGGCTGAACGGCTTGACGATCCAGCCGGTGGCACCGGCGGCGCGGCCTTCGTCCTTCTTGGACTGGTCGCTTTCCGTGGTCAGGATCAGGATCGGGGTGCCGGCCTGGGTGGGCAGGGCGCGGATGCGGCGGGTCAGGGTGATGCCGTCCATTTCCGGCATGTTGACGTCGGTGATGATGACGTCGACCTTCTGGCCCTGCAACACCTTGAGCGCGGCGACGCCGTGCTCGGCCTCCAGCACCGTGTAGCCCGCGCCACGCAGCGTGAAGGAGACCATGTCGCGCATCGTCTTGGAATCGTCGACGGCGAGAACGCTCTTACCCATGAGATAATCCCCTGTCAGGCAATCAATAGAAGTTTGTCCAGATCCTCGCCCAGCCCCAACTGGCGGAACGATGCCGCCAGGGCCGGGGAAGCGTCCTCGATTTCCAGCCGGCGGGCGGCGGTGCGGAACGCGGGCTCGCCCGCCAGGATGACCTGGATGGCGGCGGTGGCGATGCGTTCGACCGCTCCGGCCCGCAGCACCAGGTCGGCGGCGCTGTCTTTGGCCAGGGCGTCGAGCAGCAGGTCGCGCAACTCCCCGGCCGCCACCAGATCGATGGCGACGGGCAATTCCACTTCCAACCTGCCGTTGTTGTCCTTGAGCTCCATACCGCTTGACCACGTTTTCCCTGTGGACCGAGCGTGGATAATACGGCAAATTCCTTCCGGGAGTAAGAGGTGAAGAGTTTTCATGCCGACAATCACCACTCAGGCGGGGCCGTGGAACATGACGGTCTATGCCTTCGCCGAGGATGATCCCGAGAATCCGTTGCTGCGCGTCGGTGCCGACGAAGTGGCGCGGTTGCCCTATGGCGCGGCCGAACTGGACCGGGACGGCAAGGTCGTGGCCTACAACGACACCGAACCCGATGATTTCGGCCCGTCGCGTCCGTCGCTGGTCGGCCGCGACTTTTTCTCGGAAGTGGCGCGCTGGGCGGGCAGCAGCCTGCTGGAAAGCCAGTTCCGCCAGGGCGTCGCCAGCGGCGAACTGAACGTGGTCTTCGACTGCGCCGTCGCCCGCCTGCCGCACAAGGTGCGCGTCCACCTCAAGGTCAGCCCGATCCTGGGAACCTTTTGGGTCTTCATCAAGAAACTGGCGCGCAAGGGCCAGTAACCGGCCCCGTGCCATTCCTGCGACTAAAGTATAAGTGCTGCAAAAAAATGCCGAGGTCAGCCCATGGCACGCAGACGGGCGAGGTAGTTGTCCACCTCGTTGCGCATGTGGGTGGCCTTGGCGGCCAGGGCGTCGGCTGACCGGTTCAGTTCGCCCGCCGCCGAGGATGATACGCCCAGCGCCTCGATGGCGCTGTTGACCGAACTGGTCACGGCCTTGGCGCCCGACGCGGCCTCGCCCACATGGGCGGCGATGGTGCCGGTGGACGAGGTCTGGGCCTCGACCGCCTGCCGGACCTCGGTCGCCACCTGATTGATGCCCGACACGGCGGCCACGGTGTGGTGGATGGTTTCCACGGCGGTGTTGGTGGCGCTGACCGCTTCCTGCACCGACGCGGCGATGTCGTGGGTGGCGGTGCTGGTCTGTTCCGACAGTTTCTTGATTTCCTGGGCCACCACGGCGAAACCGCGTCCGGCGGTGCCGGCCCGCGCCGCCTCGATGGTGGCGTTCAGGGCCAGCATGCGGGTCTGGCGGGCGATGGTGTCGATGGTTTCGCCGATCTTGCCGATGCGCGAGGCCACGTCCAGCAGGCCGCGCATGGCCTCGTCGGTGGCCTGGGCGGCGCGGGCGGCCTGTTCGGCGGCGTCGGCGGTGCGCACCACGTTGACCCGGATGTGTTCGATGCTTTGCGCCAGATCGGTGGTGTTCTGCGAGATGTTGTCGACGCTGAACGCCGCCTCCTCGGCGGCGGCGGCCATGTTGACCGTCTCGTAATCCATGTGCGACAGGCGCGACAGCATTTCGTCGGAATGGGATTTCAGCGTCGCCGCCATGGCGCCGACTTCGTCCACCACGCCCTTGATGGATCGCTCGAACCCCGAGGCGAGGTCGGTCACGGTCTTGGCGCGGGCCTGCTTGGCCGCCTCGAAATAATCGTGCGTCACCAGCGACACGTCCATCTGCGCCACCTTGCCCATGGCCTGGGCCAGCGCCTCGTAGCGGCGGTTGCCCTTGAGCATGGCCAGGGCGCGGGCGGCACCGGCCGAGGCCATGGCCTGATACCAGCTTGCCCCCAGGTCCAGATAGGCCAGCATGAAGCCAAGCTGCTGGGCGGTGGCGATGTAGTCGGCGGTGAATTCGCAGGAATAAAGGTGGCGCCAGTGTTCCACCAGCACACCCTTGAGGGTGGTTCCGGCGTCGCCCGCCAGCTTTTCGCCGAAGGGCGGGAAGCGTGTCACCCAGTCCGAGGCGCCCGTCACCAGATCCTCGGTGGCGCGCATGATGTCCTGGCTGTTGCCGCGGATCAGCGCCTGGGAATCCTGGTCCACGGCGAACAGTTCGACGTATTGCGCCACGCGTTCCTTCATGCTGATCCCGGCGGGAGCGGCTGGGGCGGTGTCGCCGGAATCGTCGTCGAAGAACAGGTCGGAAGAGGAAGACGGCGCGGAGGACGGCGCCGGGGCGGCGGGAGCGGGAGTATCGTCAAAAAGCTCGAAGTCGTCGCTCATTGTGTCGTGAAGTCCGTCCCTTGACGCCAAGATGGAGTGTCGGTGGTCGCCCGACAGAACAACGGCGTCTGTTTTCCTCCTGCCCGCGAAGTCACCATAGCCAACCTTGGGGGGGAAGGAAAGCGACGTGTTGCAGTGAAGCAAAGCGGGCCGTGACGTTTTGGACGCTTGCGAAACGCCGCTTTCAGTCCTTGGCCCGCGGCAGGCGCACGATGACGGTGGTGCCCTGGCCGACATGGCTGTCGATGGTCAGGCTGCCGCCGTGCAGTTCCACCAGCTTGCGCGACAGCGGCAGCCCCAGACCCGAGCCGGGAAAGCGGCGCGACCGCGCGGAATCGATCTGGCCGAAGGCTTCCAGGGCCAGGGGGATGTCGGCGGCGGCGATGCCGATGCCGGTGTCGGTGACGCGGATTGTGACGGTTTCCGCGTCCACCTCGGCCTTGATGGCGACGGTGCCGCCCTCGGGGGTGAACTTCACCGCGTTGGACAGCAGGTTCAGCATCACCTGCAACAGCCGCCGCTCGTCGCCCTCGGCGGCGGGCAGGTCGGCGGCGACGTCCACGTCCAGGCACAGGCCGTTGGCCATGGCGGAATCGCGGGTCATGCTCAGCGCCCGTTCCACCACATGGCCCAGCGCCACCGGGTGGTGATCCACCGCCATGGCCCCGGCCTCGATCTTGGACAGGTCCAGGATGTCGTTGATCAGCGACAGCAGGTGCTGGCCGGAATTCAGGATGTCCTGGACGTATTCCTGGTAGCGGGGATTGTCCAGCGGCCCGAACACCCCGTTCAGCATGGTGTCGGAAAAGCCGATGATGGCGTTCAGCGGCGTGCGCAATTCGTGGCTCATGCTGGCCAGGAACTCGCTTTTCGCCTGGGCGGCGCTTTCCGCCTGGGCCTTGGCGTGGCGCAATTCCTCTTCGCCCGCCTTCAGGTCGGTGATGTCGGTGTAGATGGCCACCATCTGGCCGCTGGCGGTGCGGCGTTCGTTGATCAGCAGCCAGCGGCCGGAACTCAGGTGTTGCAGGTGCGGCGTCTGGCTTTCGCGCAGGGACTGGCGCTGTTCCAGCCATTGCTGGCGGTTGTCGTCGTCGCAGGCCAAGCCAAGACGGGCCGCCGCCTCGATCAGATGGCGGAAGGGGCGGCCTTCCTGGGCCAGATGGGCGATCTCGGGATAGAAATCGCGGAAACGGTGGTTGGCGATCACCACGCGGTCGTTGGCGTCGCACAGGATGAAGCCTTCGGAAATGCTTTCGATGGCTTCGCGCAGGCGGGCCTGGGCGGTGGTCAGGTCGCGGGTGCGGTCCTCGACCCGCATTTCCAGGGTGGCGACCAGATCCACCAGCCGCGCGGTCATGGTGTTGAAGGCGCGGGCCAGATCGCCGATCTCGTCGCCGCGCCCTTCGTCGGCGGCGCGGCGCGACAGGTCGCCCGCGCTGATGTGCCCGGCCACCTCGGCCAGACGCTGGATGGGGCGGATGATGGACGATCCCGCCAGGAAGGCCAGGGCCAGCGCCGCCGCCAGCGCCCCGGCGACGATGGCCAGGGTGGTCAGCGCGGTTTGCAACGGCAAGGCCAGCGCCTGATGCAGCGGCTGTTCCGCCACCACCGCCAGTTCGCGGGCGCCCGCCACCAGGGTGACGCGGGCGGCCAGCACGCGGTCGCCGTCCAGGCCGGTGGTGATGCCGTCCTGGCGCGGCAGTTCGGCGCGGGCGCCGCGCAGCACCAGCGACGGGTTGGGGTGGGCGACCACCAGGCCGCCGGGATCGGCGATATAGATCAGGTGGTTGGCGTTGACGGCCCGCGACCGCACCACCACCTCCCACATGTGTTTCAGGCGCAGGCGGGCGACCAGCACGCCGCTGACCATGCCGTTGCGCGGGTTCAGTTCCGGCACCGACACCGCCATCAGCGGCTCGGCGGTGGCGGCATCGATTTCGATGGAGCCGAAGGCGGCGGCGCCGCTGGCGCGCGGGGCCTGGAACTCGGGCAGGTCGGCGCGGCTGCGCAAATCGTCGGGGCCGAACACCTGATGCAGCGACACCCGCGCCCGTTCCTTGCCCTCGGCATCCAGCCAGGCCAGTTCGGCGAATTGTTTTTCCCAGGTCAGCAATTCGCTCAGCATGGCGCGCTGTTCGGCCGCGGGCAGGCGGCCCAGGCCCTTGACCCGCACCATCAGGTGCAGTTCGCGCACCAGCCCGGCCACCAGCGCCTCGACCTCGCCCGCCGCCAGGGTCGCCGCCTGACGCTGCTCCGCCAGCTTCAGGTCGTAGGCCGCCACATAGGCCGCCCGGGTCAGCACGATTCCCGCCGCCGCCAGCGGCAGGACCGCCAGCAGGACGATGGCCAGGGCAAGGCGCCGCTTCAGCCGCATGGCGGTCATTCCCCCGGTCGACCGACGATGAGGGCGTGGCGCAGGATGTGGTCCGGGACGTGCAGGCCCAGACGATCGGCGGTGGCCAGGTTCAGGGTGACTTCCATGTCGGCGAACTCGATGGGCAGGTCGGCGGCGGGAACGCCCGACAGGATGCGGTCGGCCAACCGCGCCGCCTGGCGCCCGGCCGCGTAAAGGTCGAAGCCATACGAAAACAGCGCGCCCTGCGCAACCCCTTCGCGGTGGGGGGTGGTGACGGGCAGGCCGCGGGCCGCCGCCGTGTTCAGGATGGCGCGCAGGTTGCTGGCCAGCATGGCGTCGGGCGGCACGAAGATGGCGTCCATGTCGGGCGGCAGGGCATCCAGCGCCGGACGCAGGGCGGTGATGTCGCGCACGTCGGCGGGCACCAGGGTCAGGCCCAGCCGGTCGGCGGTGTCGCGCAGGCGGGGCAGCATGGTCGTGGGGCTGGGGTCGGCATGGTTGAACGGCAGCCACACCCGGCGGACCCGTGGGGCGACCATGGTCAGCATCTCCAGCCGCCGCGCTTCTTGCAGGCCAAAGGCGATGCCGGTGACGTTCTCGCCGGGATGGGACAGGCTGGACACCAGTCCCACCGCCACCGGGTCGCTGGCCGGGGCCAGCAGCAGCGGCAGACCGCGCCGCGCCGCCTCTTCGCGTGCCGCCAGCGCCGCCGGGGTGGACAACGTCACCACCAGCGCGGTGTCGCCGTCGATCAGGTCGCGGGCCTGGGCGCGCAATTGGGCGGCGGATGGCTGCGGGCCGGGATGCAGATAGCGGATGTCCACGCCCTCGCGCCAGCCCAGTTCCTCCAGCCCCTCGCGCAGGCCGTCGAAGGCCCGCTCGCCGACCATCGCGTTGTTCAGGACCAGGATCGTCCGGGGCGGCGGCGCATGGCGGAACAGGGCGGCCGTGCCCGCCGTCATGGCCAGAACCACCAGGAAAAAAATGAAAAAGATGCGTGCGCGCACGGAATTTCCTGCCTCGCCCTACCCTGTGGGGGAGTATGACACAGCTCGTCTTTGCGTTAATAGGGAGCTGCCTTGCCAAGGTGTGTTTTCCTTGGCGTGGCACGGCGAATGCCGTATGAAGTCACCTTTGCGCCAGGGGCTGGGGCGTGCGCGCGTACCGACAGGGATGCGCGAAGGGCCGGGTCTCCATTCTTACAATCAATGAAATCGGTCGCGGACCGGGACGGCCGTCCCCGCGTCGTGATCCAGAGGAACCGAGCGTCAGATGAGCGGATTGCCTGAAGTGCAGGGACTTTACGACCCGCAGTATGAACACGACGCTTGCGGCGTCGGCTTCATCGCCGACATCAAGAACCGCAAGTCGCACGAAATCGTCCAGCAGGGTCTGGAGATCCTCAAGAACCTGACTCACCGTGGCGCCGTGGGTGCTGATCCGCTGGCCGGTGACGGCGCGGGCATCCTCATCCAATTGCCCGAGGCGTTCCTGCGCGCCGAGGCCGCCGCCATCGGCGTGTCGCTGCCGGAAAGCGGCTGCTGGGCCGCCGGTACCGTGTTTCTGCCCAAGGATTCCGGCCTGCGCGCCGCCTGCGAAAGCATGGTCGAGCGACTGGTCAAGGCCGAGGGGCAGACCGTGCTGGGCTGGCGCGATGTTCCGGTCGACGCCACCTGCCTGGGCGAGACGGTCAAGCCGACCGAGCCCAAGGTCCGCATGATCTTCGTCGGCCGCGGCGCCAATTGCCCCAACCAGGACAGCTTCGAACGCAAGCTGTTCGTCATCCGCAAGCAGGCCGAGAACCGCGTCCCCGCCGGGGCCGACAAGGATTTCTACATCCCGTCGCTGTCGTCGCGCACCCTGGTCTACAAGGGCATGCTGCTGGCCGATCAGGTGGGCGTGTATTACCGCGATCTGGCCGACACGCGCATGACCTCGGCCCTGGCCCTGGTGCACCAGCGTTTCTCGACCAACACCTTCCCGTCCTGGCGTCTGGCCCATCCGTTCCGCATGATCTGCCACAATGGCGAGATCAACACGCTGCGCGGCAACGTCAACTGGATGAACGCGCGCCGCAAGGCCATGAGCAGCCCGGTGCTGGGCGACGATCTGGCCAAGCTGTTCCCGCTGATCGCCGAAGGCCAGTCGGACACCGCCAGCTTCGACAACGCGCTGGAATTGCTGGTGCTGGGCGGCTATTCGCTGCCGCATGCCATGATGATGCTGGTGCCCGAGGCGTGGTCCGGCAACCCGCTGATGGACGAGAAGCGTCGCGCCTTCTATGAGTACCACGCCGCGCTGATGGAGCCGTGGGACGGCCCGGCCGCCGTGTGCTTCACCGACGGCCGCATGATCGGCGCCACCCTGGACCGCAACGGCCTGCGTCCCGCCCGCTATCTGATCACCGAGGACGATAAGCTGCTGCTGGCGTCCGAGATGGGCGTGCTGCCCATCCCCGAGGACAAGATCGTCAAGAAGTGGCGCCTGCAACCCGGCAAGATGCTGCTGATCGATCTGGAGCAGGGCCGTCTGATCGACGATGCCGAGATCAAGACCAAGCTGTCCACCGAGAAGCCGTACCAGCAATGGCTGGACGAGGCGCAACTGGTGCTGGAAGACCTGAAGATCGACGTCGAGCCCAAGGGCTTCGACGGCGATACCCTGCTGGACCGTCAGCAGGTGTTCGGCTACACCCAGGAAGACGTCAAGTTCCTGTTGCAGCCCATCGCCGTCACCGGCCAGGAAGCCATCGGCTCCATGGGCACCGACACCCCGATCGCGGTGCTGTCGGACAAGCCCAAGAACCTGTTCAATTACTTCCAGCAGCAATTCGCCCAGGTGACGAACCCGCCGATCGATTCGATCCGCGAGGAATCGGTCATGAGCCTGGTCAGCCTGATCGGCCCGCGTCCCAACCTGCTGGCCATCAATCACGGCGCCGAAAGCAAGCGGCTCGAGGTCAAGCAGCCGATCCTGACCAACGAGGATCTGGAGAAGGTCCGCCGCATCGAACAGGTGCCCGGTTCCGGCTTCCGCTCGGTCACGCTGGACATCACCTGGCCCGCCTCGTCCGGCGCCGCCGGGATGGAAAAGGCCATCGAATCCCTGTGCCGCGACGCCCAGGGCCGGGTGGGCGAGGGCTACAACATCCTGATCCTGTCCGACCGCAAGGTCAGCGCCGACCGCATCCCGGTGCCGTCGCTGCTGGCGGTGTCGGCGGTGCATCACCACCTGATCCGCGAGGGTCTGCGCACCCAGGTCGGTCTGGTCATCGAGACCGGCGAGGCCCGCGAAATCCATCACATGTGCTGCCTGGCCGGTTTCGGCGCCGAGGCCATCAACCCGTATCTCGCCTTCGAGACGCTGGAAGCCATGCGCCCGACCCTGCCCGAGCAGCTTTCGGGCTATGAAGTGCAGAAGCGCTTCATCAAGGGTGTGGACAAGGCCATCCTCAAGGTGATGGCCAAGATGGGCATCTCGACCTATCAATCCTATTGCGGCGCCCAGATCTTCGACGCGGTCGGCCTGTCCACCGCGTTCCTGGACAAGTATTTCGCGGGCACCAAGGGCCGCATCGAAGGCGTCGGTCTGACCCAGGTCGCCGAGGAATCGGTGCGCCGCCACAAGCTGGCCTATTCCGACGCGCCGGTTTACAAGAACGCGCTGGACGTGGGCGGCGAGTACGCGTGGCGCAACCGTGGCGAGGAACATGCCTGGACCTCGGGCACCATCCAGACCATGCAGCACGCGGTCCGCACCAACAATTACGAGACGTTCAAGCAGTTCTCGACCCAGATCGACGAACAGTCCAAGCGTCTGCTGACCCTGCGCGGCCTGTTCGAGATCAAGCCGGCCGGCAACGGCATTTCCATCGACGAGGTGGAACCCGCCAGCGCCATCGTCAAGCGTTTCGCCACCGGCGCCATGTCCATGGGCTCCATCTCGGCCGAGGCGCACTCGACCCTGGCGGTCGCCATGAACCGCATCGGCGGCAAGTCCAACACCGGCGAGGGCGGCGAGGACCCGGCGCGCTTCAAGCGTCTGGCCAACGGCGATTCCATGCGTTCGGCCATCAAGCAGGTGGCGTCGGGCCGCTTCGGCGTCACCGCCGAATATCTGGTCAATGCCGACGACATCCAGATCAAGATGGCCCAGGGCGCCAAGCCCGGCGAGGGCGGCCAGTTGCCCGGCCACAAGGTGGATGCCTTCGTCGCCAAGCTGCGCCACTCGACCCCCGGCGTCGGCCTGATCAGCCCGCCGCCGCACCATGACATCTATTCGATCGAAGATCTGGCCCAGTTGATCTTCGACCTGAAGAACGTCAACCCGGTGGCCCGCATCTCGGTCAAGCTGGTGTCCGAACTGGGCGTCGGCACCGTGGCGGCCGGCGTGTCCAAGGCCAAGGCCGACCACGTCACCATCTCGGGCTTCGACGGCGGCACCGGCGCTTCGCCGCTGACCTCCATCAAGCACGCGGGCAGCCCGTGGGAAATCGGTCTGGCCGAAACCCACCAGACCCTGGTGCTGAACAACCTGCGCAAGCGCATTTCGGTGCAGGTGGACGGCGCGCTGCGCACCGGCCGCGACGTCATCGTCGGCGCGCTGCTGGGCGCCGATGAATTCGGCTTCGCCACCGCGCCGCTGATCGCCGCCGGTTGCATCATGATGCGCAAGTGTCATCTGAACACCTGCCCGGTCGGCGTCGCCACCCAGGACCCCGAGCTGCGCAAGAAGTTCAAGGGCCAGCCCGAGCACGTCATCAACTACTTCTTCTTCGTCGCCGAGGAAGTGCGCGAGTGGATGGCCAAGCTGGGCTTCCGCACCATGGAAGAGATGATCGGCCGCTCGGACCTGCTGGACACCAACAAGGCCATCGAGCACTGGAAGGCTTCGGGCCTGGACTTCACCCGCCTGTTCCACAAGGTGGATGCCAAGGGTCAGCCGGTGTTCAAGGTCGAGGACCAGGATCACGAGATCGACAACGTCCTGGACCGCCAGTTGATCGCCGAGGCGCAGCCCGCCATCCAGAGCAAGAAGCCGGTCAAGATCGCCAAGGCCGTGCACAATTACGACCGTTCCGTCGGCGCCATGCTGGGCGGCGCGGTGGCCATGGCGCACGGTGCCGAGGGTCTGGCCGACGACACCATCGCCATCAAGCTGACCGGCACCGCCGGTCAGTCCTTCGGTGCCTTCGCCGCGCGCGGCGTGACGCTGGAACTGGAAGGCGAGGGTAACGATTACGTGGGCAAGGGCCTGTCGGGCGGCAAGATCATCATCTACCCGCCCAAGTCCTCCAAGATCGTGCCGGAAGACAACATCATCGTCGGCAACACCGTTCTGTACGGCGCCACCGAGGGTGAGGTCTATTTCCGCGGCGTCGGCGGCGAACGCTTCGCCGTCCGCAACTCGGGCGCCATCGCGGTGGTCGAGGGCGTGGGCGACCACGGTTGCGAATACATGACCGGCGGCTGCGTCCTGGTCATCGGTCCGACCGGCCGCAACTTCGCGGCGGGCATGTCGGGCGGCGTCGCCTATGTGCTGGACGAGGCGGGCGACTTCGCCAAGCGCTGCAACATGGCCATGGTCGAACTGGAGCCCGTCACCGCCGAGGAAGAGGCGATGGCCAAGCACGAGGGCCTCAGCAACGATCTGGAAACCCACGGCCGCGTGGACATCCTGGGCGACATGACCCGGGGCGACGCCGACCGCATCCAGGCCATGCTGCGCAACCACATCCACTACACCGGGTCCAAGCGGGCCCATGAAATCCTGCTGAATTGGGAATATTACATGCCCAAGTTCGTCAAGGTGATGCCGGTGGATTACCGCCGCGCGCTTGAGGAAATGGCCAAGGCCCAGGCCCCCAAAGCTGCTGTCGCGGGAGGCCGTTAAGATGGGTAAGGCGACCGGTTTCAAGGAGTTTCAGCGTCAGACCCCGGGCTATGAAAAGCCCGAGGAGCGCGTGAAGCACTACAACGAGTTCACCAAGCCGCTGACCGACGCGGAACTGTCCAAGCAGGGCGCGCGTTGCATGGATTGCGGCGTGCCGTTCTGCCATCAGGGCTGCCCGGTGAACAACATCATCCCGGATTGGAACGATCTGGTTTACAAGAACCGCTGGGCCGAGGCGATCGAGGTCCTGCACTCCACCAACAACTTCCCGGAATTCACCGGCCGCGTCTGCCCCGCCCCGTGCGAGGCCGCCTGCACCCTGAACCTGGAAGACAGCCCGGTGGCCATCAAGACCATCGAGCAGGCCATCGTCGAGCGCGCCTGGGCCGAGGGGCTGGTCAAGCCCGACACCTCGCGCCCGCGCACCGGCAAGAAGGTGGCGGTGGTCGGCGCCGGTCCGGCCGGCATGGCCGCCGCCCAGCAATTGGCCCGCGCCGGTCATTCGGTGGTGCTGTTCGAAAAGAACGCCCAGGTGGGCGGTCTGCTGCGCTATGGCATCCCGGACTTCAAGCTGGAAAAGACCATCATCGAACGCCGCGCCGCCCAATTGGCGGCCGAAGGCGTGGAAATCCGCACCAACGCCCATGTGGGCGTGACCGTGCCGGTGTCCGAGTTGAACGCCTTTGACGCCGTGCTGCTGACCGGCGGCTCGGAAAAGCCGCGCGATCTGGACGTGGAAGGCCGCGATCTCAAGGGCGTGCACTTCGCCATGGACTTCCTGACCCAGCAGAATCGCCGGGTTTCGGGCGAGGCCATCCAGGGCGAGGACATCCTGGCCACCGGCAAGCGCGTGGTGGTGATCGGCGGCGGCGATACCGGCGCCGATTGCGTCGGCACCTCGAACCGTCAAGGCGCCGCCTCGGTCACGCAGATCGAGATCATGCCCAAGCCGCCGGAAAAGGAAGACAAGCTGGCCGTCTGGCCGCTGTGGCCCAACAAGCTGCGCACCTCGACCAGCCACGACGAGGGCTGCGAGCGCCGCTGGTCCATCGTCACCAAGTCGTTCTTCGGCGTGAACGGCCAAGTCACCGGCCTGAACTGTGTCCAGGTGGACGCCCAGTTCAATCCGGTCGGCCAGTTGACCATCGAGGCCGATCTGGTGCTGCTGGCCATGGGCTTCGTCCATCCGGTGCACGAGGGTCTGGTGGACGGCCTGGGGCTGGACAAGGACCAGCGCGGCAACGTTCTGGCCGACACCGACAGCTACCGCACCTCGAACCCCAAGGTCTTCGCCGCGGGCGACATCCGCCGCGGCCAGTCCCTGGTGGTGTGGGCCATCCGCGAGGGCCGTCAAGCCGCCCGTTCGGTGGATGAATTCCTGATGGGCAGCAGCGAATTGCCGCGCTGATACTGCTATCGGGTTAATACCAAAGGGGTCGCCCGTCCGGGCGGCCCCTTTTTTTCTTGGATAAACCGCTGCCACTTGGCGATTGTTGTTGGGTTGGCCGCCAGGGGACTGCATCCGTCAATCGTCTGATTGACCGTGCCCCCTGCCATGGCTCAATAATGCACAGGGAAAGAAATCCTTGGGCATAACCCGAACCATAATCGGGATGCAGGGAGCGGAAATGTTCATCGACAACTGGCGCGTGCGCGCGAAAATCCTGCTCATCGTCGCGGCTTCCTTGGTCGGCATGGGGCTGATGGTCACATTGGCCCTGACCAATCTTCGCAGTGAACTGCTGGAAGGCCGCCGTCTCAAGACCCAGCACGTGGTCGAGGTCGGGCACGGTCTGGTGCGCCATTATCTGGCCGAGGCCAAGGCGGGACGTCTGAGCACCGAACAGGCGCAGGCGGCGGCGTTGTCGTCGCTGCGGGCACTGCGCTATGGCGGCAATGAATATTTCTGGGTCAACGACATGCGGGCGCGCATGGTCATGCATCCCATCAAGCCGGAACTGGAAGGCAAGGATCTGGCCGAGTTCAAGGACCCGGCGGGCAAGAAGCTGTTCAGCGAATTCGTGGCCAAGGTGGCCGCCGACAAGGCCGGTTTCGTCGATTACCTGTGGCCCAAGCCGGGCTTCGAACAGCCGGTGCCCAAGGTGTCCTACGTCATGGGCGTGGACGAATGGGGCTGGGTGGTCGGTTCCGGCATCTACATCGACGACGTGGACGCCGCCTTCTGGCGGCAGGTGGCCCGCCAGGGCATGCTGATGGCCGTGGTCATGGTGGTGGTGCTGGGCATTTCGTATCTGGTGGGGGCGCGCATCGTCAGCGCCCTGTCCACCATCTCGGGCGCCATGCACCGTCTGGCCGACGGCGACACCTCGGTCACGGTGGCGCTGCACGGCCGCAAGGACGAAATCGGCGAGATGAGCCAGAGCATCGAGGTGTTCCGCAAGAACGCCATCGAGGTGCAGGGCTTGCACGAGGAACAGGAACGCCTGCGCCTGCGGGCCGAACAGGACCGCCGCGAAACCCTGAGCAATCTGGCGCAGGAACTGGAAATGGGCGTGTCGGCGGCCGCCCAGGCGGTCAACGCCGCCGCCGCCCAGATGCGTTCGACCGCCAACGCCATGACCGGCACCGCCGACCGCACCAGCGAGGAAAGCCAGGTGGTGGCGGCGGCGGTGTCGCAGACCACCGCCAATGTGGAAACGGTGGCGGCGGCGGCCGAGGAACTGAATGCCTCGATCGGTGAAATCTCGCGGCAGGTCGAGCAATCGGCCAGCATCGCCCGTGGCGCGGTCGAGGCGGCGCGCCGCACCGACGCCGTGGTGCGCGGCCTGTCGGAAGCGGCGGCGCGCATCGGCGAAGTGGTCAGCATGATCAACGGCATCGCCGGTCAAACCAACCTGCTGGCGCTGAACGCCACCATCGAGGCGGCGCGGGCGGGCGAGGCGGGCAAGGGCTTCGCCGTGGTCGCCAACGAGGTCAAGCATCTGGCCAACCAGACCGCCAAGGCCACCGACGAGATCAGCGCCCAGATCGCCGCCATCCAAAGCACCAGCTCGGACGCGGTTCACGCCATTCAGGAAATCGGCCAGACCATCGAAAGCATGAGCGACATCGCCCAATCCATCAGCCAGTCGGTGGAACAGCAGGGCGCCGCCACCCATGAAATCGCCCGCAACGTCGCCCAGGCGGCGACCGGCGCGCACGAGGTTTCCACCCATATCGGCGCCGTCACCCGCGCCGCCGACGAAACCGGCACCGCCGCCCGCGAAGTGCTGACCGCCGCCGATTCCCTGGCCCGCGACGCCGCCAGCATGAAAAGCGGCCTGGATCGTTTCCTGGACGGCGTGCGGCAAATGTAATGCCGCTCGGGATGTGGCTCGCGGTTTCCACAAGCTGATACCAGATCCCGATGAGTTCCTCTCATCGGGATCTGGTATCAACCTCTGAACGGGATCAAGCCGGGGAGGATGCCGCTCAAGCGGCGGCCAGGGCTTCCTCGACCGCCAGGACGGCGAAATTGTGGGAATCGCCCGCGAAATGCAGGATGTGGTCAACCGGGTCCTGGTCGTTGTCGGCGACGATCTGGCGGGCGTCGTCGCGGCCGACGCCGCAGCGGACAAGGACGTTCACATAAACGGAATGCAGATCCAGGGCGCGGCCTTCGGCGGCGGATTGACGGCTGGCGCTGTCGATCAGCGCGCGGATGCGCTCGGCGGTGGCGGCGGGCATGAAACGTCCTTTCGGGCGACGGGAAAAATCAGGGGGAATCCTGGCGAACCGCTTCCAGCGCCCGCTGCACCAGCGAACGCGGTGCGGTCAGGATGGTGAAGCCTTCGCGCGCCAGCCAGGCGGAAACCTTGGGCACATAAAGGGGCGGAATCGGCATGGCGATCTCCAGTCCTTGCATCCGGAAGCTTAGCTCCTGGCACTGTGCTTGATCTTTTGCTGCAATGCAATAACCGGGTTGGCGCGGGCTGCCCGGCCGCTTGCAAGCAACACCCTTGCTGCTGCGTTGACTTTTCTCGGTTAAGTCGCAAGACTGAAGAGGAAATATTCTCGATGAGCGGCTTTCGGCGTTACCGTCTGCCGTAACATGGCGTTTGCCACGGCATGCGCCTGCAAGAGGTGTAGGGCATGGCGATTCAGGTCTGCATGGGGGCGAGCCTGATGTGCAGTTTCGGCACCGCGCCGTCCGTGCTGTCCGTGCTGCCCAAGAACGCGGTGATGGCGGGCGGGCCGGTGGCGGCCAACATCATGGACAACGTGCCCATGCTGAACATCCTGCCCTTCGCCATGTGCACCAGCCCGGCCAATCCCATGGTGGCGGCGGCGACGGCGGCGGCGCTGGGGGTGCTGACGCCCATGCCGTGCATTCCGGCGACGGCGGCGCCGTGGGCGCCCGGCGCGCCGACGGTTCTGCTGGGCGGCATGCCGACGCTGAACAATTCCAGCAAGCTGATGTGCAATTGGGGCGGCGTCATCCAGGTGACGGCTCCCGGTCAGGCCACGGTCATGGTGCCCTGAGGGCGGAGAGGGGGGGAGAAGCAGCATGACGACACGATCCCGGCGTCCGCTGTGGCCGGTCCTGGTCAGTCTGGCGGCCACCGCCATCCTGTCCTTCGTGGCGGGGGGAATGGTGACGGCGTTGGTTCTGGCGGTCGAAGCACCGGCACCGTCGTCGGCGGCGGGGGCGGCGGCCGAGGCCGATCCTGCCGGGCGTCTGGCCCTGTCGCTGGTTCCGGCCGAGCGCATCGGCGCCGCCGAGGCGGCCGCCCTGGCGCCCGAAGTGTTCGCGGCGCCCGCGACGCCGTCGCGGGATCTGCCGTCCTTTGGCCTGTACACGGTGCAGGTGGGCACCTATCTGCGCCCCGATCTGGCCGAACAGGCGCGGCGCAACGCCGAGGCGCTGGGGCTGGCCGCCAGCACGCGCCTGCAAGTGGATGAAAACGGCCGCGCCTGGTACAGCGTCCAGGCCGGGCGCTACGGCGACCGGCTTTCGGCGGCGCTGGCGGCACGGTCGTTCGAGGGCGCCCATCCGGTGTCGCTGGCCGACCCCGCGCCCGCCGCGCCGTGGAGCCGGGGATGAGGCGCCTGACCTGCGCCCTGGCGCTGTTGACGCTGCTGACCGGCTGCGGCGGCTGGCAACGCGGCCTGTCCCTGGACGAAGTGGCGATCGAGGCCCAGCCCGACGCCAACAACAACACCGCCCTGCCGGTGGATGTGGCGCTGGTGGTGGGGCCGGGGGTGGCCGACCAGTTAGCCAAGCTGCCGGCGGCGGAATGGTTCCGCCGCCGTGCCCAATTGCAGCGGGATTTTCCCGATTCCCTGGTGGTGCTGTCGTGGGAACTGGTGCCGGGCCAGCGCGCCGTGGCGCGTCCCGACCGCGACGGCATCATCGACGGCTATCTGTTCGCGGGCTACGGCACGCCCGGCGACCACCGTGTCCGGCTGGGATTCGAGGACCAGCAGGTCAAGGTGCTGCTGCAAGCCAGCGGCTTCGTGGTGCAGGGCGCCGCCAAGGAAGGACGATGATGGTCGAGTTGAGCGACATCCCCGAGGCGGTGCTGTGGCACGAAGGCATGCTGCTGGCGCCGCAGCATTTCCAACAGGCGTCGGCGCGGGCGGAAAGCCTGTTGGGCTATGCGCTGGGGGCGGCGGGGCTGTTTCCGTGGGGGGTACGGCGGCTGGCCCTGGACCGGGCGCTGCTGGCCACCGGGCGGTTGCGGGTGCTGGAATTGGAGGCGGTGCTGCCGGACGGCCTGTGCGTTCTGTATCCGCGCGATGGCGAGCCGCTGCTGGAACTGGACATGACCAAGGCCAAGGACGCCCTGGCCGACGGGCCGCAGGCGGTGCATCTGGCGGTGCCGGTCGAGGCGCCAATTCCCGAGCCCGGCACCCTGCGCCGGTTCCGCTCGGTCGAGGGACGGCCGGTGGCCGATGCCAACACCGGCGACGGCGAGGTGGCGGTGCCCCGCCTGCGCCCGGCGCTGACGCTGCTGACCACCGCCTCGCCGCGCGTGCCGCCGTCCAGCAAATACGTGTCGCTGCCCATCGCCGTGGTGTCGTTCAAGGACGACGCCTTCGCGCTGGAACCCTTCGCGCCGCCGCGCACCACCCTTCCGGCGGGCACGCCGCTGGCCGATCTGTCGCGGCAGGTGGCGGCGCGGCTGCGCGACAAGGCCGCCGCCCTGGCCGAGCGCCTGCGCGCCCCCTCG
>JAEXAH010000030.1 GCA_023458315.1 Pseudomonadota bacterium | reverse complement strand
GTGCTTGGAGATCAGCAGACTTCAGATCGTAGCTTCCGTCACTGTCCGATTTTCGGGGGGTAGCTCATGCCGTCTGACGTGAGTTTCGCCTGAATCCGACCGCAGGACAATCATTTTCCGTCCCGAGCGGCGTCGTCGGGCGCGCAAGGCGCTGAGACAGGGCAGATCGGCCCGCGAAGCCGCCGTGTTGTGCCCTGGTGGCGGTGTTTTTCAGCGCAGCGGACAGACCCATCCTGCCGTTTTCGTTCAGTTTGGGCGTGGATGGCGGTCATGCGCATAGCGGAGGCGCTCGCAATCGGCGGATGGCGGCGAGGATGGCGCGGACCATCGGACCGGTGACGGCCACCTCGGCCAGCTGGAAGGTGATGGCGCGGGCATGGCGGACGACACGTGCCCCGATCTTGATCAGCTTCAGTTGCAGGCTGGTCAACGACCAGTCGGCCATCGTCTCGGGCAACTCGATGCAGCGCAAGAAGATGGCCAGGTTGTAGGCCAGCGCATGCAGTTGCAGTCGCACCTCATTGTCGCGGAACTTCCGGCATGACAGCCGCGTCCAGTGGAAGGCATATTTACCTTCCTTGATGTGCTGCTCGGCGGTGCCGCGCTGGTTATAGAACCGCACCACCCAGTCGGGCTCCATCGGCAGGTTGGTGACGATGAAGCCGACACGCGGGAACAGTTCGCCCGGATGCCATTCGATCTTGGCGATCACCCGGCGTTCCTTGTCCCAGGATGCCGCCTGATACTCGAAGTCTTCGTAGAAGCGCTTGACCTTGGTCAGCGAAGGTCGCCCGACAGGGCGCGTCAGCCGATGCGCGATCTTCTCGCGCAGGACGTTGTTCGCAGGCAGCCGGATGGCGTAGAAGAATCGGGCTTCTTCCAGCCGCTCATAGATCGCGGGGATCGCGTAGGCGGCGTCAGCCCGGAAGAACCGGCCGCAAAGGTCGCGCTCCGCGTAGCGGGCGATGACGGGGTCGAGAACGTCCCGCCAGCCATCGGCGCTGTGGACGTTGCCATGGCGCAAGGCGCAGCGCTCCAGCATGCCGAACTGGTTGAACAAAAAGTTCGGGTGATAGCAGGTGCAGTCGAAATGCCCGTTCCAGGCCGCGCCCTCCTGATCGCCATGGGTGGGGCTGACCGAACTGTCCATGTCCAGAACGATGTACTTCAGCCCGTTACGGTCATGGAACCGGTCGATCCATTGGCCATTCAGGTCGGCCAGCGCGGCACGGTTCTCGGGCTGTGCCAGTGTCTCGGTCTCGAACCGTCCCATCTGCGAGGCCGAGGCCGCTTGCGCATCGACAGCCCTTCCACCCACGACCTGGCGCATCACCGGATCGAGGGCCAGGCGGTCGGCGTCGTTCACATCCTCGTATCCGGCCAGTCGCCCGAACACCGATTGCCGGAACAACCCGTCAAGCCGGTGGACCGTGTTCTTGCCGCGCCGGGTGTCGCGCAATGCTTTTGCCGCCAGATCGGACAGCCCGAGCGCGTCATCCAGCTCGCGCATCACCAGCAGGCCGCCGTCGGAACTGAGCTGCGCACCTCGGAACTCCACATGCACCCGGCGGTCGAACTCGACCCGATCTGCCCGCTTCGAACCCGCACCCTCTGGGTGATCCATCAAACGCGCCCCTCACGGCCATCAACACCATGATTTATATCGGAAATATTGAGATCCTGACAGCAAAATCAGCGATTTACTTGGGGAATGTGGGCTTAGATGGGTATGTCGCGAGTTATCACGATAATCGCTTGTTTTTCTTGAGTTGTTTGCGGACACCCCTTCCGCCAGTTTCCCGAATTCCTCTCAAGCCCCTTCCGGCCCTGGCCCGGCCGTATTATCCTGGATGTTCCTTGGGGGTTTGATGGGAACACAACGCACATGATCCGGCTTGCCAACGTCCTGATCGTCGACGCCGATGCCGCCCGTGCCGAACAGGTGTCGCAACGGCTGGTCGGCGGCGGTTATCATGCCACCGCCCTGGCCGCTGCCGAGGATGCCGTGGCCCATGCCCGCACCGAGCATCCCGATCTGGTGCTGGTGGGCAGCCCGACGGGGGGCGACGCCATCGCCCTGGGCGGGGCGCTGAAGGCCGATGTCGCCACCGCCGACATTCCGGTGCTGTTGTTCGCCGACCGTGTTTCCGCCCAATTGTGCCGCGACGCGCTGGCGGCCGGGCTGGATGATGTCCTGGCATTGGATTGTGACGATGCCGAATTGCAGGCCCGCCTGCGCCCGCTGGTGCGGCTGGAAATCATGCATGCCGAGTTGCGCCAACGCGCCCAGATCGCCCGGTCGTTCGGGGTCGAGGCGCGGGCGCGGGTCAGCGGTCCCGCCGGGGCGCCGCCTGTCCTGCTGCTGATCGGCGACGCCATCGCCGGGCTGAAGGACAGCTTGGGCGCGGTGGGCGAGATCGCCACCGCCGCCACCCTGTACGAAGCGGAAGACCAATTGCCCCGGCGCAATTTCGACGCCGCCGTGGTGTGCTTCAGCGAGGAGCCCGAGGGGCTGCTGGGCTTCTGTTCGCAGGTTCGCAACAACCCCCGCCTGTTCAACCTGCCCATGGTGCTGCTGACCGCCCTGCCCGCCGCCGACGCCTATCGCCGGGGCGCCACGCGCGTTCTGCCGCGCGACGCCGATCCGGCCCTGCTGCATTCCGCGGTGCTGTCCCTGGTGCGCCGCCAGCAATTGCGCTGGAGCATCCGTGCCGCCCTGAACGACAGTCTGACCGAGGCGACCCGTGACACCGTCACCGGGGCTTACGGCCGCGCCTTCTTCGACGCCTATGTGGCGGCCCGGCTGGAACTGGCCAAGGCGCAGAACCGTCACCTGTCGGTGGTGTTCTTCGCCGCCCCCAACATCGACGGCGTCCGCCGCCAGTTCGGCGACGACGCGGCCCTGCACCTGACCCAGCAGGTGGGACAATGGATCGGCGGCCTGTTGCGGGCCGAGGATCTGACCGCCGCCTATGCCGCCAACGAATTCTGCGTGGTCCTGCCGGACACCCCGCTGGCCGAGGCCGAAGTGGTCATGCACCGCATCGCCGGCGTTCTGGCCTACACCGATTTCGCGGTGCGCGAGGTCTACCAGCCGGTCAAGGTGTGGGTCCAGGTGGGCTGCACCGACGCCCGTCCCGACGATACTGTCGCCTCGTTGCTGGCCCGCGCCCGTGGCAACATCGACTGAACGCGAGCCATCGTGAAGATCGAGTTCATCTTCGACACCGTTTGCCCGTGGTGCTATGTGGGCAAGCGCCGGTTCGAGCGCGCCCTGGCCATGCGCCCCGGCACCCGCGCCACCATCGCCTGGCGCCCCTTTTTGCTGAACCCCGACATCCCGGCCGAAGGTATCGATCGCCGCGCCTATCTGGACCGCAAGTTCGGCGGTCCCGCCCGCGTGCAACGGGTGCACAGCGCCGTGGCGGCGGCGGGCGAGGTCGAGGGCATCGTCTTTGACTTCGACCGCATCCTGCGTGCCCCCAACACCCTGAATTCCCACCGCATGATCCGTTTCGCCGGAGGATTGGGGCGCGAGGCGGAAACGGTCGAGGCGCTGTATCGCGGCTATTTTTGCGAAGGCCGCGACATCGGTTCGGTGCCGGAACTGGTGGAACTGGGCCAGGAATTGGGGCTGCCCGGTGCGGCCCTGGACGCCTATCTGCGATCGGACACCGACATCGCCGCCATCTTCAACGAAAACGCCCGCGCCCATCGCCTGGGCGTCAACGGCGTTCCCTGCCTGGTGCTGGACGGCACCTACGCGGTGGCGGGCGCCCAGGAACCCGACGTGCTGCTGCGCCTGATCGACATCGCCCGCGAGGCCGAGGCCGAGGCGGCGCTGAGCTGACTCCTCACCCCGCCTTGGCGATGTCCACCAGCTTGGACATCAACTTCTGAAGCGCCTTGACCCGCGCCTTGGGTTCTTCCCAGGTGCGGATGAAGACAAGCTTGTGATCGGGGCGCAATTTGGCCGTGCCCAATTGCTGGCTGATCAGTTGCACCAGACCGGCGGGGTTGGGGAAGAAGTTGTTGCGGAAGGTGATCACCGCGCCCTTGGGACCGGCATCCACCTTTTCGATATTGGCCTGCTTGCAGGCCACCTTCAGGGTGACGATCTGCAACAGATTGTCCACTTCCGGCGGCAGCTTGCCGAAACGGTCCACCAGTTCGGCGGCCAGGGCGTCGATTTCGGCGGCATCGGACAGGCCGCCGATGCGGCGGTACAGCGACAGACGCACCGACAGATCCTGGACATAGGTTTCCGGGATCAGCACCGACATACCCAGGGTGATCTGCGGCGACCATTCCTCGGCGGCCATTTCGCCGTCGCCGCCCTTGGCGGCAGCCACCGCTTCCTCGATCAATTGCTGGTACAGCTCGATACCCACCTCGCGGATGTGGCCCGACTGTTCCTCGCCCAGCAGATTTCCCGCGCCGCGGATGTCCAGATCGTGGCTGGCAAGCTGGAACCCGGCGCCCAGACTGTCCAGCGCCTGCATGACCTGCAACCGCTTTTCCGCCGCCTTGGACAACACCTTGTCGGTCGGCAGGGTGAAATAGGCATAGCCGCGCGTCTTGCCGCGCCCGACACGGCCGCGCAACTGATAAAGCTGGCCCAGGCCGAACATGTCGGCACGGTGGATGATCAGCGTGTTGACCGATGGCATGTCGATGCCCGATTCGATGATGTTGGTGGACAGCAGCACGTCGTATTGCTTGTCGCCGAAGGCGGTCATCACCTCTTCCAACTCGGTCGGGGTCAGGCGGCCGTGGGCGACGGCGCATTTGACCTCGGGCACCAGCTTGGCGATGCGGTCGGCCACCCGGTCGATATCGGCCAGACGCGGGCAGACATAGAACACCTGACCGCCGCGATAGCGTTCGCGCAGGATGGCCTCGCGCACCACCACCGGGTCGAAGGGCAGAACAAAAGTGCGCACCGCCAGACGGTCCACCGGCGGCGTGGCGATGACGCTCATCTCCTTCACGCCGGTCAGCGCCAGTTGCAGGGTGCGCGGGATCGGCGTCGCGGTCAGGGTCAGCACATGGACATCGGCGCGCAATTGCTTCAGGCGTTCCTTGTGGGCGACGCCGAAATGCTGTTCCTCGTCGACGATCAGCAGGCCCAAGCGCTTGAACGAGATGGCCTTGGCCAACAGCGCATGGGTGCCGACCACGATGTCGATGGCGCCGTCGGCGATGCCCTTCTTGACCTCGGCCGCATGCTTGGCGGAAACCAGCCGCGACAATTGCTCGACGTTGACCGGCAGACCTTTGAAGCGTTCGGCGAAATTGCGGTAATGCTGGCGGGCCAGCAGCGTGGTCGGCACCACGATCGCCACCTGCATGCCGGCCATGGCGGCGACGAAGGCGGCACGCATGGCGACCTCGGTCTTGCCGAAGCCGACATCGCCACACACCAGCCGATCCATGGGCCGCCCCGATTGCAGATCGGCGATGGTGTCCTCGATGGCGCGGATCTGGTCCTCGGTCTCGGCATAGGGGAAACGGGCGCAAAATTCGTCCCACAGCCCCTCGGGCGGGGCCATGCTGTCGGCCTTGCGCAACTGGCGCTGGGCGGCGATGGCGATCAACTGGTCGGCCATGTCGCGGATGCGCTTTTTCAGTTTGGCCTTGCGCGCCTGCCACGCGGCACCGCCCAGTTTGTCCAACTGGACGCCGGAATCCTCGGAGCCGTAGCGGGTCAGGACGTCGATGTTCTCGACCGGCACGAACAGCTTGTCGCCGCCGTCATACAGCACGCGCAGACAGTCGTGGGGCGCGCCGCCGACCTGAAGGGTTTCCAGGCCGTCATAGCGGCCGATGCCGTGCTCCACATGCACCACCAGATCGCCCTCGGACAGGGCGGCGGCCTCGGCGATGAATTGCGAGCCCTTCTTCTTCTTGCGCGCCGGGCGGGCCAGGCGGTCGCCCAACAGATCCTGTTCGGTGATCAGCGCCAGATCGGGCAGCGCGAAGCCGTGGTCCAGGCCCAGCACCACCAGCGGCACCTTGCCCTTGGCCAGCTTTCCTGCGTCAACCCAGTTGTCAACCACCTCGATTTTGACGCCGTGATCGGCCAGCAGATGGCTCAGGCGGTCGCGCGACCCGGCGGTCCAGGCGGCGACCGCCACCCGGCGGCCGGATTTTGTTTCGGCCTCGACATGGTCCCGCAGGGCTTCGTACAGATTGGCGCCGGGCCGGGCGCGGATGTCGGCGAAGTCGCGCCCCGCCCGCCCCTCGGCGTCAACCACCTTGTTGACGCCCTCGGGCACGGCAAAGGGCGACAGGGCGAAACACGGCCGCGCCGCCAGCAGGCGCTCCCACTCGTCCGGCTCCAGATACAGCTTGGGCGGCGGCACCGGGTGATAGACCATGCCGGATTCCGCCAGACCGGCACCGGTGATGGTGCGGCGGGCGTCGTAATATTCCAGCACCAGGGCCTGGCGCGCCTCGCGCGCTTCCTCGACCTGATGGTCCAGCACCGCCACCGCGTCGGGCACATAGGCGAACAGGGTGTCCAGGCCGTCATGGAACAGCGGCAGCCAGTGTTCCATGCCGGTAAACTTGACGCCGCTGGAAATGGCCTCGTACAGCGGGTCCGACCCCGAGGGATTGCCGAACATCTCGCGGTAGCCGGTGCGGAAGCGGGCGATGGAGTCTTCGTCCAGCAGCACCTCGCTGACCGGGGCCAGGGAAAACGCCTCCAGTTTGCCGGTGGTGCGCTGGCTCATGGGGTCGAAGGCGCGGATGCTTTCCAGTTCGTCGCCGAAGAAATCCAGGCGCACCGGCTCGGGCGTGCCCGGCGGGAACAGGTCGACGATGCCGCCGCGCACCGCGTATTCGCCCGGCTCCATCACCGTATCGGCGCGGCTGTAGCCGTTGCGGTTCAGGAACGAGACCACACCATCCACATCCATGCGGCCGCCGATGCGGGCGGCGAAGCTGGCGCCGGACAGGGTTTGCCGGGGCGGCAGGCGCTGCATCAGGGCGGCGACGGTGGTCAGCACCACCCGCGCCCCGACACGCGGCGCCGAACTCAGCCGCGCCAGGGCGTCGATGCGCCGCGCCACCACGTCCACATTGGGGGAAACCCGGTCATAGGGCACGCAATCCCAGGCCGGGAATTCAAGGATTTCCACGTCGGGGGCGAAGAACGCCAGCGCCTCGGCCATGCGGGCCATGCGGCCGTCGTCGCGGGCGACGTGCAACACGTCCTGGCCACCTTCGGCACGGGCCAGACGGGCCAGGATCAGGGCATCGACGCCCTCGGGGGCGCCGCCGATGGTGACGCGCCCAGGCGCGCCCAGGAAATCCTCGATACGGTTCAAATGGGGGATGCCTCGGTCTGGACGAAGGTCTTGAGCATGGCCATCACGTCATGGTCCAGATGCTCGGGCACCTGTTCCTTGGCGGTGATCCAGTTGAACAGATCGGTGTCAGTCTCGGCCAGCAAAGTCTCGAACCGGTCCACCTGTTCAGCGGTCAGGGCCGCCAGATATTTGTCGGCGAAGCCGCCGAACAGGATGTCGTTTTCGTTGGACCCCATGTGGTGGGCCCGGAAATTCAATCGCTTCAGTCGTGCATCCATGGCGCGCGCATGCTTCACTATCAAGGGAGCCTAGGATATAGAGCGTTCCCGCCCTTCTGTCAGCCACAAGCTCGTCCTTTCATGCGCCCTGCCCTGCTGAACCCTTTGTTCGCGTCGATCACCACCCTGCCCGGCATCGGCCCCAAGCTGGCGCCGCTGTACGGCAAGCTGTGCGGTGAACGGGTGGTGGATCTGCTGTGGCATTTGCCGTCCGGGGTGATCGACCGCCGCTTCAACCCCAAGGTCGCCGAGGCGCCATCGGGCAAGGTGGCAACCCTGGTGGTGCAGGTCGATGAACACATCCCCTCGTCCAGCCCCAAGCGCCCCTATCGCGTGCGCTGCTCGGACGAGACCGGAATTCTGAATCTGGTGTTCTTCCATGGCCGCGAGGATTGGCTGCGCCGTCAATTGCCCGAGGGCGAATGGCGGGTGGTCAGCGGCGTGGTCGAGCATTTCAACAATGAAATCCAGATGACCCACCCCGACCACATGGTGCCGGTGGCCGATCAGGACAGTGTCATGGGGATCGAGCCGGTCTATCCGCTGACTGCCGGGTTGTCGGCGCGCATGGTGGCGAAGACGGTGCGTGCCGCCCTGGACCGCGCCCCCGATCTGCCGGAATGGCAGGACGAGGCCTGGCTGGACCGTCAGCGCAGCCCGACCTGGCGGGTGGCGCTGGAGGCGTTGCACTGCCCCGACAGCGAGCGCGCCGTGGTCGAGGATTCCCCGGCCCGCCGCCGCCTTGCTTATGACGAGTTGTTGTCCAACCAATTGGCGCTGGCCATGGTGCGGGCCACCATGCGCAAGCTGAAGGGCCGCGAGATCAAGGGGGACGGCAGCCTGCGCGCCAAGGTGCTGGCGGCGCTGCCGTGGTCGCTGACCGGGGCGCAAAACCGCGCCCTGGCCGAGATCGATGCCGACATGGCCGAGCCCATCCGCATGCTGCGGCTGTTGCAAGGCGACGTGGGCAGCGGCAAGACGGTGGTGGCGCTGCTGGCGGCGCTGAGTGCGGTCGAGGCCGGGGCCCAGGCGGCGATCATGGCGCCCACGGAAATCCTGGCCCGCCAGCACCTCGCCACCATCGAACCCTTGGCCGAGGCCGCCGGGATCAAGGTCGGGCTGCTGACCGGCCGCGACAAGGGCAAGGCGCGCGAACGCCTGCTGGCCTCTTTGGCCGAGGGCGAGATCGCCATCATGATCGGCACCCATGCGCTGTTCCAGGAAGACGTGACCTTCCGCGACCTTGCTTTGGCGGTGATCGACGAACAGCACCGTTTCGGCGTGCACCAGCGCCTGGAACTGGCGGCCAAGGGCAGCGCGGTGGACGTGCTGGTGATGACCGCCACCCCCATTCCCCGCACCCTGCTGCTGACCGCTTACGGCGACATGGACGGCTCGCGTCTGGACGAAAAGCCGCCGGGGCGTCAGCCTGTCACCACCCGCGTTCTGCCGCTGGCCCGCATGGAAGACGTCATCGATGGCGTCCACCGCGCCATTCGCGGCGGCGCCCGCGTCTATTGGGTCTGCCCGCTGGTGGAGGAATCCGAGAATTCCGATCTAGCGGCGGCCGAGGACCGCCATCGCCACCTGACCCAATTGTTCGGCGACCGGGTCGGATTGGTGCACGGCAAGATGAAGGGACCGGCCAAGGACAAGGTGATGGCCGAGTTCGCCGAAGGGTCCCTGGATATCCTGGTCGCCACCACGGTGATCGAGGTCGGCGTCAACGTGCCCGAGGCCACCATCATGGTCATCGAGCATGCCGAGCGCTTCGGTCTGGCGCAATTGCACCAGTTGCGCGGCCGCGTCGGGCGCGGTTCCGGCGCTTCGACCTGTCTGTTGCTTTACGACGCGCCGCTGTCGGAAAACGCCAAGGCGCGGTTGGAGATTATGCGCGCCACCGAGGACGGCTTCCTGATCGCCGAGGAGGATTTGCGCCTGCGCGGCGGCGGCGAGGTGCTGGGCACCCGCCAAAGCGGCCTGCCGGAATTCGCCCTGGCCGATCTGTCCATCCACGGCGACCTGCTGGCCGCCGCCCGCGACGATGCCGCCCTGATCCTCAGCCGCGACCCGGATTTGTCCAGCCCGCGCGGCGAGGCGCTGCGCGTGTTGCTATACCTGTTCGACCGCGACGCGGCGGTCAGGACTCTGCGATCGGGCTGATCTCGGCCTTGTCCGGCGGCGTGATGATGCCGGTGGACACCACCATCTTGATGCCGTCCTCGACGCTCATCTCCAGCACGCGGACCTCGTCGCGCGGCAGGAACAGCAGAAAGCCCGAGGTCGGATTGGGTGTGGTCGGCACGAAGACGTTGACCATTTCCCGATCGAAACAGCGGCCCAGTTCACCCTTGGGCGAGCCGGTGATGAAGGCCAGCGTCCAGATGCCCTGGCGCGGGTATTGGATCAGCGCCACCTCGCGGAAGGCGTTGGCCTTTTGCGCCAGCATGGTTTCGAAAATCTGCTTCACCGCCGAATAGATGCCGCGCAGCACCGGCATGCGTTCCAGGATGGCGTCGTACAGACGCACCAGCATGCGACCGGCGAAACCGGCGGTCAGCGCGCCGATCAGGGTCAGCGACACCACCACCGCCACCAGACCGAAACCGGGAATGCCCCAGTTCTTGGGGTTCAGGGTCGGCGGGATCAGCGGCGACACCGTATCATCCATGAACTGGATGAACTGCCACGCGATATAGAAGGTGATGGAAACCGGAGCGGTGACGAGGATGCCGGCGAAGAAATAGGCGCGCAACCGGCCAAGCAGGCTGAGATGCCAAGGCAACTTTTCCGGCTCGGCGGCCGGAGGGGTGGGAATATCGCTGGTCATGGGGGCTGGGTCATCCTGGAAAAGGCAGGCGCCAGCATGGCCGAGGCCATGCCCCGGCGCAACCCGGCATTTCCCCTTACCTTTCGTGGAAGCTTTGCTGCATCTGGGTGAAGATCGGTTTCAGCATGTATTGCAGCAGGGTTTTGTTGCCGGTGATGATTTCCGTCTGCACGGTCATGCCCGGCGTCACCACGTACAGCGCGGGATCGTCGCCCACATGGTTCTTGCCCAGGGCGATGTCGGCCTTGAAATAGGGCTCCCCCTTCTCGTTCAGGAAGCTGGTGGCCGACACGCTGCGCAATTCGCCATAGATGGCGCCGTAGCGGGCGAAGTCGTAGGTCGTGACCTTGACCTTGACCCGTTGCCCCGGCTTGATGTGGCCGACGTCGCGCGGCAGAACCTTGGCGTCCACCTTCATTTCGCGGTCCACCGGCACGATATCGCACAGCACGCCGCCCGGTTGGATCACCGCACCGGAATTACGCACGCTGAGACCCTTGACGTAGCCGCGCACCGGTGCCGGAATGATCAGGCGTTTGACCTTGTCCTCCAATCTGCCGATGCTTTCCTGGACCTGGGCCAGTTCCGACACGGTGTTGCCCAGATCGTCCATGGTCTGTTTCATCAGGGTGGAATGCTGGTCGGACAGGCGCTGTTCCATCTCGCGCAGGGCGTCGCGGGCGGTGACGGCCTGGCCCTGGGTGCGGGTCAGTTCGCCGGTGACGCGGGCCAGTTCGCGCTTGGCGTCGTAATAATTGACGCGGCTGATCAACCCCTTGTTGACCAGTTCCTCCTTCATGGACATCACCTGCTGCAACGAGGCGATCTGCTCGCGCAGGGTTCCCTGCTGCCCCTCCAGCACACGCAGGTCGGACCGCTTCTGGTCGATCTGCGCCAACACCACCGACCGGGCGGTGTCGCGGGCGTTGATCTGGCCCTGATGGATGGAAAGATTGTCGGCGATCAGCTTTTCATAGCCCTTGCCGAAGGAAAAATCCGGCGACCGGTTTTCGGCGAAGGCGCGCAGGCGTTCCGATTTCAGCAGCAGCGTCATCTCGCGGGCGCGGGTCTGCTCCAGATCGGCCAGGGCGGCGGCGGGCGACAGCCGCACCAGCGGTTGGTCGGCCTCGACCAGTTCGCCCTCTTTGACCAGGATTTCCTCGACCAGACCGCCTTCCAGGTGCTGCACGGTCTTGACCGAGCCGACCGGGTTGATCTCGCCCTCGGCCACCGCCACCTCGTCGATATGGGTGAAGGCCGCCCAGGTGACGAAGGCCATGCAGGCCAGCGACGCCAGCACCATGGTGAAGCGGATCAACGGCGCAGTGCCGCTTTCCTCCAACTGCACCGCCTGGGCCAGATGGCGGGTGACGCGGCTGGATTGCTTGACCACCGGACGCGGCGACTGCTCGTGCGGGGCCGGCAGGTTGGGGTCGCGGGGGATGAGGCTCTGGCTGGTCATGGTCAGATCAAGTCCGGGGGGATGCGGGCGCGCACTTCTTCGGCGGGACCGGCAAGGCGCAGATAACCGGCGTCGAACACCAGGATACGGTCGGCGAAGCGCAGATGGCTGGGGCGGTGCGTCACCATGAAGATGGTGGATTGGCCGCGGAAGAAATCAACCGCCTGCATGAACTGGCGGTCGCCGTCGAAATCCAGGCCGTTGACCGGCTCGTCGAACAGCATCAGCGGGCTGCGCTTGAGATAGGCGCGGGTCAGCGACAGTTTTTGCACGAAGCTGGTGGGCAGGTGTTCGATGGTGCCGTCGCCGACCCGGGTGTCCAGGCCGCGCGGCAACGCCTGAATCTCGTCCCAGACGTCGGCCATCTCGCACGCCCAGCGGATGTCGGAATCGCTGGCGGTCGGCACCGCCAGACGCAGATTCTGGGCGATGGTGCCGAAATACAGGTTGCAGACCTGCGGCACATAGGCGACGGCGTGGCGCAGTTCGACCGGATCGATCTGGCGGATGTCGGAACTGTCGATGCGGATCGACCCGGCCTGGGGCGCGTACAGGCCCAGGATCAGCTTGATGATGGTGGACTTGCCGGAACCGTTGCGGCCGGTGACGGCCACCACCTCGCCCGGTTCCACGTCGAACGACACGCCGACCAGGGCGGGATCGGCATCGTTGGAATAGCGCAACGACACCCGCGAGAACGACACCCGGCCCTTGAGGTTCTTGAGCGGCGCCACCATGGCGCGCGGATCGCGTTCGGGCTTCAGGTTCATCAGGCTGTCAATCTGGTTGACAGACCCCCTCACCTGCTCGATGCGCTGGATCAGGGTAAAGGCGGTCTGCAACGGCGACAGCACCCGCCACACCAGCATCATGGCGGCGATCAGGCCGCCGGTGGTCATGGTGCCTTCGATGACGCCCAGCACGCCGATGGCGATGGTCGCCATGCCCGCGCTGACGATCAGGGCGTTGGAACCGCCGGTGATCATCGAGGCGAACACGCCGTTCTTGAACCCGCCATAGGCGGCGCGGGCCGACATGTCGCGGTATCGCTTCAGCCAGTTCTGTTCGGCCGCCGCCAGCTTGACGGCGCGCATCTTGCCCAGCGTCTCCACCAGGAATTCCTGGCGGCGCGAGGCGGCGCGGCCGGCGATGGCGACGTTCTTGCGCACCACCGGCATGACCAGATAGCCGCCGATGACGAAACACAGGGTGCCGATGATCGGCACCAGGGCCAGCACGCCGCCCAGCCAGAAGATGATGGCGAAATAGAAGATGGCGAAGGGCAGTTCCATGAACACCGTGGCCAGCGGCCCGGTGAAGAACTCGCGCACCGACTCGAAATCCTTGATACGCGCCACCTGGGCGCCGATGGTGGCGCGTTCGGTGAAACCGGGCGGCAGCGCCAGGATATGCTGGAAGATGTTGTTGCCCATGATGTTGTCGAGACGCGCGCCGATGAAGGCCAGGATGCGCGCCCGCACCGCCCGCAGGATGGTGTCGAACACCAGGGCGATGCCGACACCGATGCAGAACGCCATCAGGGTCGGGATCGAGCCGGTGCCGATCACCTTGTCATAGACGTTCATGACGAAGATGGGCGCGCCCAGGCTCATGATGTTCAGGAACAGGGTCACGAAGAACGCCTGCCAGAACAGCGGCCGGAAGCGGTCGAGCACGCCGCGGAACCAGCCGCCGCGCACCGGGCCGGTGTCGGGCGCCATGGGCGTGAAGAAATAGGCGGTGCCGCGCACATGCGGATCGTCCAGCGGCCGCGCCTCGCCCGTCGCGCTGTCGAACACCTCGATGGCGCCGTCGCGGTTGGACTTGACCACCAGCGCGTGGTCACGATCGGGCAGGAACAGGCACGGCAGCAGGCGCGGGTCGATCTCATCCACCGTCACCCGTTCGGGGCGGCTGGAATAGTTCAGCGTCGCCATGACGTTACGCAGGCCGGTCAGGTCCAGGTCGTTGGCGAAATGCGGCAACGCCTCGGCCACGTTGCGCGGGTCGCCCTTCCAGCCCAGCGCCTTCAGCAGCGGCAACAGGCAGGCCGCCAGATCCGAGGCGGCGGAGAAACCGCCCAGGGCGTTGTGCGCCAGATGCTGCTGGTATTGCTCGATGGCTTGCGCCGTGGCCTTGGGCTGGGCGCTGATCATGGGGCCGCCGGTCATACGGGCGCCCCCGGGGCCAGGGCCGGGCGCTGCTCGGCATGGCCGCGCGGGCTCAGGCGGCCGCGATCCAGGTCGAACACCCGATCGGCCAGCTTGACCAGCGACGGACGGTGCGTGACCAGGACCAGGGTCCGCTTGCCCTTGGCCCGTTCCAGCCAGACCCGCAGGAAGTTGTCGCCCGCGCCGTCGACCGCCGTGTTGGCCTCGTCGAACAGCACGATGCGGGGGTTGTTGACCAGCGCGCGGGCGATGGCGATGCGCTGCTTGATGCCGCGCGGCAGCGAATCATAGGCGCCGTCGCCGACGGAACTGTCGAAGCCCATGGGCATGGTGGCGACCACCTCGTCCAGCCCCAGCAACGCGGCGGTTTCCACCGCCACGTCTTCCAGTTCGGGGCGGAACATGGTGATGTTTTGCAGGATGGTGCCCTGGAACAGCACGCCCATCTGCGGCAGATAGGCGATCTTGTCGCGCACCGATTGCGGGTCGAATTCGGTGACGTCCTGGCCGTCGATCAGCAATCGGCCGGATTTGGGACGCAGGGCGCCTTGCATCAGGGTCAGCAGCGTGGTCTTGCCCGAACCGTTGCCGCCCAGGATGGCGATGCACTCGCCTTCCTCGATGGCGATCGAGGCTTCGGTGATGATGTCCGGCCCCTTGTCGCCAAAGCGGAAGCTGACGTTTTCCAGTTCCAGCCTGCCGCGCACGCTTTCCAGCTTGGGCAGGTTCCCGGCGGCTTCCTGGGGCAGCTTGAAGATTTCGTCCAGCCGTTCCCGCGCCAGCAGGAAGGTCTGGAAGCGCGTCCACACCCCCAGCGCCTTTTGCAGCGGCGCCATGGCGCGCCCGGCCAGCAGCGAACAGGCCGCCAGCCCGCCGGTGGTCATGTCGCCGTCCATGACGATCAGACTGCCGAAGGCGGCGACGGCGATGGTGGTCATCTGCGAGAAGAACGACGACACGCCCAGGGCGTTGGCGCTTTTCAGCGCCACCTGGTGATAGCTTTCGGCGCAGCCTTCTTGCAGCCGCTCGTAGCGGCGCACCATCTGCGCTTCCATGGACATGGCCTTGACCGAATGGATGCCGCCCAGAACCTCGATGATGAAGTTGAAGCGGCGGTCGTCGGCGGTGATGCGCTTTTGGATGGCGTCGCGCAGGGAATGGCCGACCTTCATGGCGGCGAAGGCGAAGGCCACCAGCAAGATGATCGGCACCAGCACCAGATTGCCGCCCATCATGGCCACCAGCCCCAGATACAGCAGGGCGAAGGGCAGGTCCAGGATGGTCAGCAGCGCCTGCCCGGCATAGAATTCGCGCACGGTGGCCAGCGAGTTCATGCGCTCCAGGTGGACGCCCGACCCTTCCTTCTCGAAATTGTCGATTCCGGTCATGGCCAGACGGCGCAGGGCCTCGCAGCCCGCCTTGTGCTCGAAACGGGCGCCGACCCAGCCCGTGACCCAGGACCGGCCGAAATTCAGGATGCTTTCCAGCACCAGCGCGCCCAGGACCGACAGCAGCAGGAAGACCATGGTGCCGGTGGACTTGTTGGGCAGGATGCGGTCATAGACCTGCAACAGCGACATGGGCATGGCCAGGCCCAGGATGTTCAGGAACAGCGACGCCACCGCCAGGTCGAACGCGTTCGACTTCAGCGTGGACAGCGATCCCAACCTGAACGCCCTGCCCGGTTTTGCCTTCATTGCCGCAGCCTCGGAAGCCGCCAAACCCATTCCCCTTCCCTTCGTCGCGGCGGGGCTGGCAACTTGCCCGCCCCTGGCCCTATGATGGCCGCCGCCGTCAGCCCAAGCGAGCCGATCCGTGTCCCAATCCTTGTCCGCCCCGTCGCAGCGCAGTATCGAAATGATCGAACGTCTGGTCGGTTTCGATACCACAAGCTATCGGTCCAATCTCCATTTTATCGACTTCGCCGCGGACCATCTGCGTTCCCTTGGCGCCGACATCCGCCTGACCTATGACGACAGTCGGGGCAAGGCCAACCTGTTCGCCACGCTCGGCCCGGCGGACCGGCCCGGCATCGTGTTGTCCGGCCACAGCGACGTGGTGCCGGTGGATGGCCAGGACTGGACCTCGGACCCCTTCCACGTCCGGCGCGCCGAAAACCGGCTGTATGGTCGCGGCACCGCCGACATGAAAAGCTTCATCGCCCTGTGTCTGGCCCTGGCGCCGGACTTCGCCGCCCGCCGCCTGAGCCAGCCGGTCCACTTCGCCTTTTCCTACGATGAAGAGGTGGGCTGCATCGGCGCCCGCCGTCTGATCGAGGATCTGGGCGGGTTGGCCGTGCGGCCGCGCCTGTGCATCGTGGGCGAGCCGACCGAAATGAAGGTCATCATCGGCCACAAGGGTAAAAAAAACGTTCGCTGCGAGGTGCATGGCAAGGAATGTCATTCGGCGCTGAACCATCGCGGCGTCAACGCCGTCGAGATCGCCGCCGAAATGGTTGCCTTCCTGCGCCAGATGCAGCGGCGCATCCGCCGCGAAGGCCCCTTCGACCACGGCTATGATCCGCCCTACACCACCGTTCATACCGGGGTGATCGACGGCGGCACGGCGCTGAACATCGTCCCCGCCTTGTGCGAGTTCGAATTCGAATTCCGCAACCTGCCCAATCACGACGTCAATGATCTGATGGCGGAATTGCGCGCCTTCGCCCAGACCATGATTCCGGAAATGCTGGAAGTGGACGAAGCCAGCGGCATCATGTTCGCCGAATACAACACCACCGCCGGGCTGGACACCGCCCCCGACGACGAGGCGGCGGTCCTGGCGCGGCAATTGTCGGGCAACAACGACACCGCCAAGGTCAGCTTCACCACCGAGGCCGGATTGTTCCACGACGCGGGCATTCCGACCGTGGTGTGCGGCCCCGGCAGCATCCAGCAAGCACACAAGCCCGACGAATTCATCACCCTGGAACAGCTTGCCCAGGGCGAAACGTTCCTGCGGCGCCTGCTGGAACGGATGACCGAGCGTTAACGCCGTCGTCCGGCCTGAACCAGTTCAATCAGCGCCAGTCCGACCAGAATCACCCCGGCAGCAGCCAGATAGCGGAAAGGCAGAACCGGCGCGAAAGCGGCAAGAACCGCGCCGCACGCCCCATAGACCGCCAGACGGCGAACCAGACGCATCAGGGGCGGACCTCGACATAGGACACCACCTTCTTGACGCCGTCGCCATCGCGGGCGCGCGACAGGGCCTTCCTAGATTCTTCCTTGGAACGGGCGCGGCCCATCAGATAGACGGTGCCGAAAGCATCGGCGGTGGTGCGGAAATTGACGTCGGCGACGCCGCCGGTGCCCACCAGCCGGGCCTGGGCCTTGGTGGAGATCAGGGTGACATCAGTCCAATCCAGCAGCGCCTTGCGCTTGGGATCGTCCTTGGCCAGATAGGACACGTGCCAGTACAGGGTCTTGACGCCCTTGACAGCCCTCACCTCGCGTTCGAAACGATCGTACAGGGCCTTGTCGTCGAACAGCCCCGTCACCAGCAGGCGCTGTTCGTAAATCTCGGTGGACGCCTTGATGGTGCCCAACTTGCCCATGATGGTGTTGACCTTGACCACGATCTCGTTGTCCTTGGCGATGTCGCCTGCGGAACGGGCCTCGATGGCGCGGTCGATCAGGGTCTTGGGCGCCGTCAGCACATCCATCAACTGGGCCGAGGCCGGAACGGCCATACAGGCAAGGGCGACGGACAGAATCAAGCGGCGCATGGGCTTCTCCCGGGTTGAGGACGCCCCACAATAAACACCGGCGGCCATGCCGCCAAGTCAAACACCAGCGGCCGTGCCCTCAGGCCGCCCGTTCGTCGTCCATGCGGCCGTGGCGGGCCAGATGGCGGGCCAGCTTGTCTTGCAGCACGTGGTTGCGGTCCTCGGCCCGCAGCCGCTGGTAGACCCGGATGAACAGCGCCAAATCCTGATGCGCCCGGCATTGATCTTCATGATGCGGCAAGGGCTGGCCGCAGAGATGGCAGGTATCCATGGCGTCGTCCCCTATCCTTGCAACGGCAAATTTAACCGGCCGCCGCCATGGTGGACAGAGCGCAAAGGAGTCTGTGATGACCGTCAAAGGGATAAGGTCTATGCCTTAAGATCTATTTCAGGTGCTTGTGCACCGCCTGACGGGAAATGCCCAATTCCTTGCCGATACGGGCCAGCGACCAGTCGGGATGCTCGGTTCGCAGGCGGCGGGCTTTTTCCTTGGTGTTTTCCACCGCCACGGCCGGTTGCGCCAAACCGCCCAAACGGCGCCAATCCAGCAACAGGATGCCATAGCCGACGCCGTCGTCGCCGCCCCGTGACGCCCAATAATCCAGGCGCGCCTCGAACTCGGCCGGGTTGCGCACCGGCAGGTCGCGGCGCCAGGCATCCTCCACCAGTTTGTGGCGGGCGGCGCAGGCGGTGGGCAGCGACGCCTTGCCCGGCCCTTCGGCCAGAATTTCCCGCTCGCGCCGCCGCTGTTCCCAGGTCAGGGCCTCGGCACGGGCGTCGCTGACCGAAAGCGGCAACGGACAGGCGGCACTGACCGCATCGGCCAGCGCGGGCGGAATGTCGTGCCACGGCACCGACCATCCGGCCAGCGGCCCCCAGGGGTCGGGCTCCTCGTCGGCCATCGTTTCGTCCGCGAGATGAGCCGTGGCGGCCACGAACATGGTTTCGATGGGGCTGGGGCTGGTGGCGGCCTCAAGCGATCCGTAGCGGGCGATCACCGCCGCCTTTTCCGCGCCCATGCGCCCGGCCAGCGCGCGGCGGGTCCGGGCGGCGCGGATCATGGCGCCGGGGTCGTCGGCCTCTTCCCGCAGGCGCAACGCTTCCATTTCGGCGGCCAGCGGGTCGTCGGCGGCTTGGGTTTCCTTGCGCCGGGCCAGTTCTTCCAGCCCCGCCTTGTAGCTGCCCCATTGCTTGCCGCACAGGGTGATGGCACGGGCCAGGGCCTCGTCCTGCACGTCCTCGTTCTCCGAGGCGTACTGGACCAGGATGCCTTCCAGCCGGTCCAGCGCCTTTTCGCGCAGGACCTCTCCCGATTCCATCAAGTCCAGCAGGTTCATCCCGCCCCTCGTCAATAGCGCGGTTGACAGTCAGCCCTCGGAATTTTTTTGTCAAGTCCCCGAAACGATTGCCGAAATCGCCGCCGGACATTGCCAACCCCGCCTCCACCCGGCTAGGCTCGGGCCATGTGCACTCCGCAACGCCCCTTCTCCCTTCGCCATCGCCTGCTGGCGGCCCTCGGCTGGCTGTGCGTCGGTTTGGGCGCATTGGGGGTGGCCCTGCCGGTATTGCCGACCACGCCGTTCCTGCTGGTGGCGCTGTGGGCGTTCTCGCGCTCGTCGCCGCGTTTTCATCGCTGGCTGCTGGAGCATCCCTGGCTGGGCCGCTATGTGCGCGACTGGGAACGGGACCGGGTGATCCCGGTCCGGGCCAAGATCATCGCCGTGACCACCATGGCCCTGTCGCTGACCTGGGCGGTGTTCCATTCGGCGGCGCCGTGGTACGCCCTGGCCATCATGGCGGCGGTGATGGCCTATGGCGCCTGGTACATACTCAGCAAACCCAGCCGACCGAAGACGCAATGACCGACCATCGTGATTCGTCCTGGCGGCGTGGCCGTTGCCATGCGCTGTGGGCACACCAGAACGGCCTGTGCTTCCATTGCGGCCGCGCCATGCCGGACCCGCTTTCGCAGCGCCCGCGCCACCGCAAGCGTCAGGACGCCGCCACCATCGACCATGTCCTGCCCCGCACCCTGGGCGGCGGGGAATTCTGGCTGAACGAAGTGGCCGCCTGCCGGGCCTGCAACGCCGCCAAGGCCGACCGCCCGCCCGGCGTCCTGGAAATCTGGCGCCTGATCTGGCTGAAGCGCGACGCCCTGCTGGACGGCGACGACGGCGTTTCCTCGGCGCTGATCTTGCTGCGCGGATAAAAAAGGTTCATCGCGGATTTGCGGGACGTGCCCGTCATGGCCGGGCTTGGCGCAAATGGTTGGGGCGCAACCTTCCCCGCAAATCCGCGATGAACCATAAAAAAAAGCCCCGGCACGAAGCCGGGGCTCAAGTTTAGGGAGGAAACGTCCAAGAAGCCCAATGCCTAAGCACTGGGCGAGGGAGAACATACGGCAGGAGGATGCCTGCCGAAAAGGCATAAGCACGCATGCGCCGATGCGACAAACGCATAGCGGCGCGCCCCCTACCCATAGGGGTTGCGGCAATCCGGCTTTCGGGGTATGGTTTTCCCATCAGTTCGAGGAAGTCCAAGAAAAAGCGAAAGCCGTCGGGGAAACCCGGCGGCTTATCGTTTTTTCAAGGAGTTAACGGGACATCCGGTGACGCAAGCCACAGCATTTACACTCTGTTTCAACAGAGAATATATGCCGTTCGCAGGTGTGTGTTTCAATGTCGGCCACCCCAAAAGGACAGGAGGCCGGAATGACGGCGGCCCACCCTCAGACTGGAATGCGTTGCGACATTTGGGAAAAAATGTCGAACCAGCTACGCTTTGAAAGCCGCGTCGAACGCTTCGCCGATGCCGCCGAAGGTTCCCTGCCCTGCCACACCTGCCAGACCGCCATGTCCTACGGCGTAGCCCCATTCTGCGACCCCGACCGCGAATTGCTGCGCCTGCGGCGATGAGGCCGCCGAAGAAACTCGAATAGATGCCATAACGGAAGAAAGGCCGCCCAATCGGGCGGCCTTTCTACGGATGGGTGGTGATCCGGGTGGGATTCGAACCCACGGCCATTCGATTAAAAGTCGAATGCTCTACCACTGAGCTACCGGATCACAGAGAGGCAATGCCAAACGGCCTTCAGCACATGCCTGAAAACCGACTGAGCGGCAAGCTCCCACCAGAGTGGGCGCACACCATAGGGAGATGGCGCCCGCTGGTCAATGTTCTATTGACGGATATCGGCGGCGACACGCATGCGCACGATCTTGTCGGGGCGGGAAACCATGCCGTTGTCGCTTTCCGAGCCCTTGGTGATCTTGTCGACGTGTTCCATGCCTTCGACCACCCGGCCCCAGATGGTGTACTTGTAATCCAGGCTGGGGGTGGTGCCGAGCATGATGAAGAACTGGGAATCGGCGCTGTTGGGCGAACTGGAACGGGCCATGCCGACCACACCGCGGGTGAAGTGCTCGCCCGAGAACTCGGCGGCCAGCTTCTGGCCGGAACCGCCGGTGCCGGTGCCGGTGGGGTCGCCGCCCTGGGCCATGAAGCCGCCGATCACGCGATGGAACGGCGTGCCGTCATAAAAGCCCTTGCGCACCAGTTCCTTGATGCGGGTCACATGGTTCGGCGCCAGATCGGGCCGCATTTCGATCACCACCCGGCCCCAGGGCAATTCCAGGAACAGGGTGTTTTCCGGATCGGCGGCGGCGGCCGGTTGCGCGGCCAGGAACAAAGCGGCGCCGATGGCGGCGCACAGCCTGAGAAGCTTGGAGATCATCGCCCGTCCCTTTCCTATTCCTCGGCCACGTCGGCGGCGACCTGCATGCGCACGATCACGTCGGGGTCCTTGACGGCGCCGTTGGCCATGCTGCTGCCCTTCTTGATGGCGTCGACGAAGTCCATGCCCTCGACCACCTGGCCCCAGATGGAATACTTGCCATCCAGGTGCGGCGAAGCGTCGAACATGATGAAGAACTGCGAATCGGCCGAATCCGGGCTGGCGGCGCGGGCCATGGAGCAGGTGCCGCGCACGTGGCGCTCGCGGCTGAACTCGGCCTTCAGCTTCTGGCCGGAACCGCCGGTGCCGGTGCCTTCGGGGCAGCCGGTCTGGGCCATGAAGCCATCGATGACGCGATGGAACTTCAGGCCGTCGTAATAGCCCTGACGCACCAATTCCTTGATGCGGGCCACGTGGTTCGGGGCCAGATCGGGGCGCAGTTCGATGACCACGCGGCCGTCCTTGAGATCGAGAAAGAGAGTGTTTTCGCGGTCCACCACCAGTCTCCCTGAGTGCGCTCTCAGCGCCGTTCGAACTTTTCGTCCAGCTCGGCGCGGACGCGCGGGCTGACGAAGGATGAGATATCGCCGCCCAGGCGGCCGATTTCCTTGACGAAACGCGACGAAATGAACTGACAGCGTTCCGACGCCATCAGGAAGGTGGTCTCGATTTCCGGGCTCAGGCGGGCGTTCATGCCCGCCATCTGGAACTCGTACTCGAAATCGGACACGGCCCGCAGGCCGCGGATGATGACATGGGCGCCGCACTGCTTGGCGAAATCCACCAGCAGGTTGTTGAACGACCGCACCTCGATGTTGAGGCCATCGATCCTGGCCCGTTCGGCCAGATCGGCCTGCACCAGGGCGACCCGCTCCTCCAGGGTGAACAGCGGCCCCTTGCCGGCGTTCACCGCCACCGCGACGATCAGACGGTCAACCATGCGCGCGGCGCGGATGACGATGTCCAGATGGCCGTTGGTGATGGGGTCGAAGGTCCCCGGATACAGCCCGACGCGTTCAACCATTGTCGTCCCCCGCCTCGCCTTCGCCTTCGATTTCGACGTCGTCCTCGACCTGGTCGTCGTCGCCGCCGTTGATGTCGCACAGACGGGCCACCGACACCACCCGCTCGCCATCGGCGGTGCGGAACAGCATGACGCCCTGGGTCTTGCGGCCGCAGACGCGGATGTCGTCAACCGGCATGCGGATCAGCTTGCCGCCGTCCGACACCAGCATGATCTCGTCTTCGTGGTTGACCGGGAACGACGCCACCACCGGACCGTTCTTGTCGGTCAGGTCGATATTGGCGATGCCCTGACCGCCGCGTCCGGTGATGCGGTATTCATAGGCCGAGGTGCGCTTGCCGTAACCGTTCTCGGTGACGGTGAGGATGATTTCCTCGTCCGCGCTCATGCGTTCGGCCTCGGGACCGCCGAGATCGCCGCGCATATAGGCGTCGCGGGTTTCCATGTCGAAATCCACATGGCGCAGGATCGACATGGAGATGACCTCGTCGTCAACCATGCGGATACCGCGCACACCGGTGGAATCGCGGCCCTTGAACACACGGACGTCGCCAACCTGGAAGCGGATCGCCTTGCCGCCACGGGTGGCCAGCAGCACGTCGTCGTTTTCCGAGCAGGTCTGCACGGCGATCAGCCGCTCGCCCTCGCCCAGCTTCATGGCGATCTTGCCGTTGGCGCGGATGTCCACGAAGTCGGACAACTGGTTGCGCCGCACGTCGCCGACCGAGGTGGCGAACATGACGTTCAGATCGGCCCAGGTGGTTTCATCCTCGGGCATGGGCATGACGGTCGAGATGGTCTCGCCATCGTCCAGCGGCAGGATGTTGACCATGGCCTTGCCCTTGGCCTGGGGGGTACCCAGCGGCAGGCGGTAGACCTTGAGCTTGTAGGCCTGGCCGGTCGAGGAGAAGAACAGCATGGGCGTGTGGGTGTTGGCCACGAACACCTGGCTGATGAAATCCTCTTCCTTCATGGACATGCCCGAGCGGCCCTTGCCGCCGCGCTTCTGGGCGCGGTAGGTCGAGAGCGGCACGCGCTTGATGTAGCCGGTGTTCGTCACCGTCACCACCATGTCCTCGCGGGCGATCAGATCCTCGATGTCCGCCTCGAACTCGGCGTCCTCGATGGTGGTGCGGCGCGGCGTGGCGAACTGGTTGCGGATTTCCAGCAACTCGCCGCGCAGAACCTCCAGCAGCTTGGGCCGCGACGACAGGATTTCCAGGAACTCGCGGATCTGGCCGCCGATCTCGGTCAGTTCGTCGCCGATCTTGTCGCGTTCCAGGCCGGTCAGGCGGTGCAGGCGCAGTTCCAGAATGGCCTTGGCCTGGGCCTCGGACAGCCGGTACTTGCCGTCCACGATGGCGCGGCCGGGCTCGTCGATCAGATTGATCAGCGGCTCGACATCCATGGCGGGCCAGTCGCGGGCCATCAATTGTTCGCGCGCGGTGGCCGGATCGGGCGCCCGGCGGATCAGGGCGATGACCTCGTCGATATTGGCGACGGCGATGGCCAGACCGACCAAGACGTGGGCGCGGTCGCGGGCCTTGCCCAGTTCATAGATGGTGCGGCGGGTGATCACCTCTTCGCGGAACGCGACGAAGGCGGCAATGATCTCCTTCAGCGGCATCATCTGCGGACGGCCGCCGTTCAACGCCAGGGCGTTGACGCCGAACGAGGTTTGAAGCGGCGTGAACTTGTAAAGCTGCGCCAGCACCACGTCGGCGATGGCGTCGCGCTTGATCTCGATCACCACGCGCACGCCGTCGCGGTCGGATTCGTCACGCAGGTCCGACACGCCCTCGATCTTCTTGTCGCGCACCAACTCGGCGATCTGCTCGAGCATGCGGGCCTTGTTCACCTGGTACGGAACCTCGGTGACGACGATGGCCTCGCGGTCCTTGCGGATTTCCTCGATATGGCAGCGGCCGCGCATGATCACCGAGCCGCGCCCGGTGGTGTAGGCCGAGCGGATACCGGCGCGGCCCAGGATGGTGCCGCCGGTCGGGAAGTCCGGACCGGGAACCAGCTCCATCAACTGTTCCGGGGTGATCTCGGGGTGGTCGATATAGGCGCAGCAGGCGTCGATCACCTCGCCCAGATTATGGGGCGGGATGTTGGTCGCCATGCCGACCGCGATACCGCCGGCGCCGTTGACCAGCAAATTCGGGTAACGGGCGGGCAGCACCGTCGGCTCGACGGTGGAATCGTCGTAGTTCGGCTGGAAATCGACGGTTTCCTTGTCGATGTCCTCGATCAGGAAATGCGCGGACCGGTCCATGCGCGCTTCGGTGTAACGCATGGCTGCGGCGGGGTCGCCGTCCATGGAGCCGAAATTGCCCTGGCCGTCGATGAGCGGCAGGCGCATGGAGAAATCCTGCGCCATACGCACCATGGCGTCGTAAATGGCCGAGTCGCCATGGGGGTGATACTTACCCATGACGTCACCGACGATGCGCGCGGACTTGCGGAACGGCTTGTTATAATCGTAGCCGCTCTCCTTCATCGCATAGAGGATGCGCCGGTGCACCGGCTTGAGGCCGTCGCGCACATCGGGGAGGGCGCGGCTGACGATCACGCTCATGGCGTAATCGAGATACGAGCGCCGCATCTCCTCTTCGATTGTTACCGGAGAGATATCGAACTGGGACGTCGAAGGAGGTGTGGTCAACGAAATCTTCCCGTTGGTCTTTGGAAAACCAGGATTGGGGGATGGCAGGTCTGCCACGGTGGCGCACGCTACCAGATATCGGGGGTAGCGACAACTGCGGGGGCACACCGCCCCCTTTCCTGCCCCGATTGATCCGCCCTCGGGCTTGGGCTATTGTCCCGGCTCGATATCTTACAAGGAGCGCCGGGACAATGGCTGGGTCGGTAAACAAGGTTATCCTGGTCGGCAATCTGGGCCGCGACCCCGAGGTGCGCACTTCTCAGGACGGTTCCAAGATCGTCAACCTCTCCATCGCCACTTCCGAAACCTGGAAGGACCGCAGCAGCGGCGAGCGCAAGGAGAAGACCGAGTGGCACCGCGTGGTCATCTTCAATCCCAATCTGGCCGACGTGGCGGAACGGTTTCTGCGCAAGGGCAGCAGCGTCTATGTGGAAGGCGCGTTGCAGACCCGCAAGTGGACCGACCAGCAGGGCCAGGAACGCTATTCCACCGAAGTGGTGATCGGTCGCTTCAAGGGTGAACTGACCCTGCTGGGCGGCCGTGGCGAAGGCGGCCAGGGCGGCGGCGGCGACGATTTCGGCGGCGGCGGTTACGGTGGCGGCCAGGGTGGCGGCTACGGCGGTGGCGCTGGCGGTGGTGGCGGCGGCTATGGCGGCGGCCAGCGTTCGGGCGGCGGCAACCAAGGCGGCGGCGGTGGCGGCCAGCGTTCGGGTGGCGGCTCGGGCTGGGAGCCCCCGCCGGACCTGGACGACGAAATCCCGTTCTGATCGTCGAAAAAAACATCAGGAAAAAGCCGGAAGACCTTGTTCTTCCGGCTTTTTTATTCTTGCCCGGCGACGTGCACCGACACCTGCGACTCGCGCAGCACGTCCAGATAGGGCTGCGGCGGCAATTGGTCGATGAACAGACCGTCCAGCATGGAGACATGTCCCAGCTTGACCATGGCACGACGCCCGAACTTGCTGTGATCGGTGGCCAGGAACACGGTGCGGGAATTGTCCACGATGGCCTGGGCCACCCGTACCTCGCGGTAATCGAAATCCAGCAGCGTGCCATCGGGGTCGATGCCGGAAATGCCGATCACCCCGAAATCCACCTTGAACTGGCTGATGAAATCGATGGTGGCCTCGCCCACCACCGCCAAATCGTGCGGCCGCAACCGCCCGCCCGCCACCGTGATCTCGAAGTCCTGACCATTGCGCAGCAACACCGCCACGTTCAGGTTGTTGGTGATGATGCGCAGGCCGCGATGGTTCACCAAGGCCCGGGCCACCGCCTCGGTGGTGGTGCCGATATTGAGGAACAGCGAGGCGCCGTCGGGAATGTGGCTGGCCACCAAACGGCCGATGCGTTCCTTTTCATCGGGCATCAGCCCCTGGCGTGCCGAGTAATCCACGTTGCGGGTGTTGGTGACAAGGCTGGCGCCGCCGTGATAGCGGCGCAGGATTCCCAGATCGCACAGGGTGTTGATGTCGCGGCGGATGGTTTGCGGCGTCACGTCGAACGCCGCGACCAGGGCGTCGATGCTGACGAAGCCGTCGGCGTTGGCCCGTTCGACAATCTGCGCCTGGCGCTGGTTCAGCGCCGCCACCGAGGCCGCGGAAACCGCCGGGATGTGTTCGCGCATGACCGCGCCTCCGTCCGAACAACCATCATTTTCATATGCGCGACCACTTTAGCGCGTTTTGCGTTCGGATTGCAAAAAGCATGGCGCAGACCCGCGCGGAATGTTCGTTTATTTTCGTTTCGCGCAAAAACGAAAGGTGATAGAACATCAGGGAACGGAGAAACGATCAAAACCGCGCAACGCGACAGGTTCCGTCGGCGCGCCCGGTCAAAGGATGTCCATCATGCGACACACCACCCTCCAGGCCCTGCGAAACGGCAAGTTCGATCTGCTGGTCATCGGCGGTGGCGCCACCGGCTGCGGCATCGCGCTGGACGCCGTCACCCGTGGCCTGTCGGTCGCCCTGGTGGAACGCTACGATTTCGCCGAGGGCACCAGCAGCCGCAGCACCAATCTGGTGCATGGCGGCGTGCGCTATCTTGAGGCGGCGGTCAAGCGGCTGGACCGTGACCAGTATGCCCTGGTCCGCCATGCCCTGCACGAGCGCGGCGCCTTTCTGCGCAACGCGCCGCACCTGACCAACCGCCTGCCATTGGTGACGCCCATCTATTCGTGGTGGCAGGTGCCCTATGTCTTCGCCGGTCTGAAGATGTACGACCTGCTGTCCGGCGGCATGAATATCGGTCATTCCAAGCTGCTCAGCCGGGCCGAGGCACTGCGCCGCTTTCCCATGCTCAAGGCCGAGGGACTCAAGGCCGGCGTGCTTTATTACGACGGCCAGTTCGTGGATTCGCGCATGGCCGCCACCCTGGCCATGACCGCCCGGCGCGAGGGCGCGGTGATCGCCAACCATGTGGAAGTCACCGCCCTGAACAAAAACACCGATGGCCACATCCAAGGCGCCCGCGTGCGCGACGCGCTGGGCGGCGGCGAATGGGATATCGCCGCCCGTGTGGTGCTCAACGCCACCGGACCGTTCGCCGACGCGGTCCGTCGCATGGACGATCCCCGGGCTGCTGCCATCCTCAAGGTCAGTTCCGGCATCCACATCATGCTGGACCGCCGCTTCGTGCCGCCGGAAACCGGCCTGCTGATCCCCAAGACCGACGACGGCCGCGTACTGTTCGTGCTGCCGTGGCAAGGCCACGCCATCATCGGCACCACCGACGAGGAAGCGGAGATTTCCGATCACCCCGCCCCCACCCCGGCCGACATCGCCTATCTGCTGTCGCACGCCCGCCGCTACTTCAACATGGACGTCAGCGAAAGCGACATCAAATCGGCGTGGAGCGGCATCCGCCCGCTGGTGTTCGATCCCAAGGCCAAGGACACCGCGCAATTGGCCCGCGACCATGTGATCATCGACGATCCCTCGGGCCTGATCACCATTTCCGGCGGCAAGTGGACCACCTATCGCTTCATGGCCGAAGAGGCCGTGGACCGCGCCATCGCCGTCGGCCGCCTGGGCGCCGGGCCGTGCCGCACCCACGACATGCGCCTGCTGGGCGGCGAAGGCTACGACCCGCACGGCGCCCCGGCGCTGGCCCGTGCCTACAACCTGGCCGACGACATCGCCGGGCACCTGCACCGCGCCTATGGCGACCGCGCCCCCAAGGTGGCGGCATTGGCCGCCGAGGGTCTGGCCGCCCGCCTGCATGCCGACCACCCCTATATCGAGGCGGAAGTTATCTACACGGTGCGCGAGGAGGCGGCGGTCCGCGCCGCCGACGTGCTGTGCCGTCGCCTGACCCTGGCCCTGGTGGACACGGAGGCCGCCAAGGCCGCCGCCCCCCGGGTCATCAACCTGATGGCCGCCGAACTGGGCTGGGACGACAATCGCCGCCAGCGGGAACGGGACCATCTGCGCACCCGCCTGACTGAAGCCTTGTAAGAAAACAAAAGGACGCCAGAAAGGAAACCGCCATGCTCAGCTTCATGAAACCACCGCCACACGTCGCGCGCCTTCCCGAAGCGCGCATCGCGCCCACCTACACCTGGCTGCGCTGGCAGGTGTTCATCGGCATCTTCATCGGCTATGCGGGCTATTATCTGGTTCGCAAGAATTTCAGCCTGGCCATGCCGCATCTGGTCGAACAGGGCTTTTCACGCGGCGATCTGGGCGTCGCCCTGTCGGGCGTCGCCATCGCCTATGGCCTGTCCAAGTTCCTGATGGGCAACATTTCGGACCGCTCCAATCCGCGCTTCTTCCTGCCGCTGGGCCTCGCGCTGTCGGCGGGCATCATGTTCCTGATGGGGTTGGCGCCGTGGGCCACCTCGTCCATCGCCATCATGTTCGTGCTGATGTTCCTGAACGGATGGGTCCAGGGCATGGGATGGCCGCCTTGCGGCCGCATCATGGTGCATTGGTGGTCGCAAAAGGAACGCGGCTCCATCGTGTCGGTGTGGAACGTCGCCCACAACGTCGGCGGCGGCCTGATCGGCCCGCTGTTCATCCTGGGCATGGGCTGGTTCAACGACTGGCATAGCGCCTTTTACGTCCCCGCCGCCGCCGCCCTGGCCGTGGCCGTGTTCGCCCTGGCGGTACTGCGCGACACCCCGCAATCGGTCGGCCTGCCGCCCATCGAGGAATACAAGAACGATTACCCCGAGGATTACGACGCCTCGCACGAGCAAGAGCTGTCGGCCAAGGAAATCTTCGTCAAGTACGTCCTCAACAACAAGCTGCTGTGGGCCATCGCCTTCGCCAACGTGTTCGTCTATCTGATCCGCTATGGCGTGCTGGACTGGGCCCCGACCTATCTGAAGGAAGCCAAGCATTTCAGCGTCGATAAATCGTCCTGGGCCTATTTCCTGTACGAATGGGCGGGCATCCCCGGCACCCTGCTGTGCGGCTGGGTTTCCGACAAGGTGTTCAACGGCCGCCGCGCCCCCGCCGGCATCCTGTTCATGGGTCTGGTGTTCCTGGCGGTCCTGGTCTACTGGCTGAACCCCGCCGGCCATCCCGCCGTCGACATGGCCGCCCTGGTCGCCGTCGGCTTCCTGATCTACGGTCCGGTCATGCTGATCGGCCTGCACGCCCTGGAACTGGCCCCGAAGAAGGCGGCGGGCACCGCCGCGGGCTTCACCGGTCTGTTCGGATATCTGGGCGGCACCGTCGCGGCCAACGCCATCGTCGGCTATACCGTGGACGCGTTCGGCTGGGACGGCGGCTTCATCCTGCTGCTGGTCGCCTGCGGCCTGTCCATCGTCTGCCTGGCGCTCACCCTCAAGCACGATCAGGGCAAGGTCTCTCCCGCCGCCTGACCTTGTTCCGATCATGCCCGACCCCGGGGCGGGTTCCGCCCCGGGGTCTATTTTTTCCCGTTATGTTCTTCTCCCCCCTTCCATCCAGATTCAAATACCTCTAACATCCCGGCCTTTCGTGGACACCAAAGGGTGACGGACGATGTCGGGTTACATCCGCGTGCGCGGCGCGCGCGAACACAATCTGAAGAACATCGACGTGGACATTCCCCGCGACAAGCTGGTGGTGGTCACCGGCCTGTCGGGCTCGGGCAAGTCGTCGCTGGCTTTCGACACCATCTATGCCGAGGGCCAGCGCCGCTACGTGGAAAGCCTGTCGGCCTATGCCCGCCAGTTCCTGGAACTGATGAGCAAACCCGACGTGGAGAGCATCGAGGGCCTGTCCCCGGCCATCTCCATCGAGCAGAAGACCACCTCCAAGAACCCGCGCTCGACCGTCGGCACCGTCACCGAAATCTACGACTACATGCGTCTGCTGTGGGCGCGCGTCGGCATCCCCCATTCCCCGGCCACCGGCCTGCCCATCGAAAGCCAGACCGTCAGCCAGATGGTGGACCGGGTCGAGGAAATGGCCGAGGGCACCCGCCTGTACCTGCTGGCCCCCTTCGTGCGCGGCCGCAAGGGCGAGTACCGCAAGGAATTGCTGGAGCTGCAAAAGAAGGGCTTCCAGCGCGTCAAGGTGGACGGCACCCTGCACGAGATCGACGCGGTTCCCGCGCTGGACAAGAAGAAGAAGCACGATATCGAGGTGGTGGTGGACCGCCTGGTGGTGAAGCCCGGCCTGGGCAACCGTCTGGCCGATTCCATCGAGACGGCGCTGAACCTGGCCGACGGCCTGTGCATCGCCGAGAATGCCGAAACCGGCGAACGCACCACCTTTTCCGCCAAATTCGCCTGTCCGGTGTCGGGCTTCACCATCGAGGAGATCGAGCCGCGCCTGTTCTCCTTCAACAATCCGTTCGGCGCCTGCCCGGCCTGCGACGGTTTGGGCGTGAAGCTGTATTTCGACCCCGCACTGGTGGTGCCGGACGAGGATCTGAGCCTGCGTGACGGCGCCGTGGCGCCGTGGGCCAATTCCACCTCGCAATATTACCTGCAAACCCTGGAGGGCCTGGGCCGCCATTACGGCTTCGACCTGCACACGCCGTGGCGCCGCCTGCCGGTCAAGGCGCGCGAGGTCATCCTGTACGGTTCCGGCGCCGAGGCGGTGGAACTGAAATACGAGGACGGCTTCCGCAGCTACACCACCGCCAAGCCGTTCGAGGGCGTCATCAACAACATGGCGCGGCGCTACCGCGAGACCGATTCCGCCTGGGTGCGCGAGGAATTGTCGCGCTTCCAGGACACCACCTGTTGCGAAGCCTGCAACGGCGCCCGCCTGAAGCCCGAGGCGCTGGCGGTCAAGGTGCGGGGCCTGCACATCTCGGAAGTGGCGGAATATTCCATCGCCAAGGCCCATCAATGGTACGGCGAACTGGAAAGCCACCTGCGGCCCAAGGACAAGGAAATCGCCCGGCGGATCCTGCGCGAGATCAACGACCGCCTGGGCTTCCTGATGGATGTGGGGCTGGATTACCTGACGCTGTCGCGCGGGTCCGGCACCCTGTCGGGCGGCGAATCCCAGCGTATCCGGCTGGCCAGCCAGATCGGGTCCGGTCTGACCGGCGTGCTGTACGTGCTGGACGAGCCCAGCATCGGCCTGCACCAGCGCGACAACGACCGCCTGCTGGCGACGCTGAAACGGCTGCGCGACATCGGCAATTCGGTGGTGGTGGTCGAGCATGACGAAGACGCCATCCGCACCGCCGACTACCTGATCGACATGGGGCCGGGCGCCGGCATCCATGGCGGCCAGATCGTCGCCGAGGGCACACCCCAGCAGGTCATGGACAATCCCGCCAGCCTGACCGGCCAATACCTGACCGGCAAGCGCGGCATCGCCGTTCCGGCGACCCGGCGGCCGGGCAACGGCAACACCCTGCGGCTGGTGGGGGCGCGCGGCAACAACCTGAAGGATGTCAGCGTCGATATTCCGCTGGGCACCTTCGCCTGCGTCACCGGCGTTTCGGGCGGCGGCAAGTCGACCCTGGTGATCGAAACATTGTACAAGGCGCTGGCGCGCCGCCTGATGGGCGCCAAGGAACAGGCATCGCCCTTCGACCGTATCGACGGCATCGAGTTCCTGGACAAGATCATCGACATCGACCAGTCGCCCATCGGCCGCACGCCGCGGTCCAACCCCGCCACCTATACCGGCGCCTTCACGCCGATCCGCGACTGGTTCACCGAATTGCCGGAATCCAAGGCGCGCGGCTACAAAGCCGGGCGCTTCAGCTTCAACGTCAAGGGCGGCCGCTGCGAGGCGTGCCAGGGCGACGGCGTCATCAAGATCGAGATGCATTTCCTGCCCGACGTCTATGTGCAATGCGACGTCTGCAAGGGCAAGCGCTATAACCGGGAAACCCTGGAAATAACGTTCCGTGGCAAAAGCATAGCGGACGTTCTTGATATGACGATCGAGGAATCCGCTGACTTCTTCAAGGCGGTTCCGGCCATCCGCGACAAGATGATCACCCTGCAACGGGTGGGCCTGGACTACATCCATCTCGGCCAGCAGGCGACCACGCTGTCGGGCGGCGAGGCGCAGCGCGTCAAGCTGGCCAAGGAATTGTCGCGCCGCGCCACCGGCCGCACCCTCTATATCCTGGACGAACCCACCACCGGCCTGCATTTCGAGGACGTGCGCAAGCTGCTGGAGGTGCTGCACACCCTGGTCGAAGGCGGCAACACCGTGCTGGTGATCGAACATAACCTGGAGGTCATCAAGACCGCCGACTGGATCATCGACATGGGGCCGGAAGGTGGCGACGGCGGCGGCCGGGTGGTGGCGGCGGGCACGCCGGAAGAGGTCGCGGCCTGCGGCGAAAGCTATACCGGCCGCTACTTGCAGCCCTATTTGCAGAGGTAGGGGAAAAGGGGGGATAGGCCCCCTGCCCTTTTGGATAGGTTCTAACCGCCTTTGTGCCTAAAACATGTTGCATTGCGATGACATATCAAGTAATAAGCTTCTGCAAGAGGCGTGGTTCGGATAATAAAATTACCATCCACGCCATTCACTTTGGGGTTGAAAGGGACTGAACCATGCTGGGGCCGGCCGAACTCCGCGAGATCGACGAGGCGATGAATGAGGAACGGGTCGAGGGCACCCGGTCCGTGAAGCCCAATCCCTATGTCACCACGCCGTTCGCGGTGGGCATGGCCGTGACCCGCGCCGCCACCGCCGGGCTCAAGGCTCACTCCTTCGGTTTCCCGGTCAAGCGCTGAGCGCTTCCGGATGTCCTGGACAGGGCGCCCCGTTTCGGACGGTGGCGCCCTTCCTGTTTCTGGGGCGCGCTTTGCACCGCCCGCCACTGCCCCGGCACCAGCCCATCCAGCGTCCAATCGCCGATGGCCCAGCGGATCAGCCGCAGGGTGGGAAAGCCGATTGCCGCCGTCATGCGGCGAACCTGCCGGTTGCGGCCTTCGCGCAGGGTCAGCTCGATCCATGACGTGGGGATGTTGGCCCGCCAGCGGATGGGCGGATCGCGCGGCCACAGATTGTCCGGCTCGGCCATCAGCCGCGCCCCGGCGGGCCGGGTCGGACCGTCGTTCAGGATGACGCCCCGCCGCAATTGCGCCAGCGCCTCTTCGGTCGGAATGCCCTCCACCTGCGCCCAATAGGTCTTGGGCAGTTTGTGGCGCGGGTCGGCGATGCGGGCGATCAGCCCGCCATCGTCGGTCAACACCAGCAACCCCTCGGAATCGCGGTCCAGCCGCCCGGCGGGATAGACATCCGGCACCGGGATGAAATCCTTGAGGGTCTGGCGGCCGCCTTCGCGGTCGCTGAATTGGGTCAGAACGTCATAAGGCTTGTTGAACAGGATCAGCCGGGGCAAAACACAGGCTCCATCAGCACAGGCCCCATCCATGGCACGACCGCCCCGCCCGCACAAGCCGCAGCAGCGCCCCACCCTGACCTTAGGCGGCCCCCGCCCGTCCCAGCCGGACAGGCCGCCGCGCCCCCCGCGTGAGGAAACCGAGAAGGTGGCGGGCTGGCCCGCCGTGCAGGCATTGTTCGCCCGCGATCCCGACCGGGTGCTGCGCCTGTTCTTCGACGACCGCTTCAAGACCCAGGCCGAGCCCTATTGCAAGCTGCTGGCGGCGACGCGCAAACCCTATCGCCATGTGCCGACCGAGGAACTGACCAAGGTGGCGGGCACGCCGCTGCATGGCGGCATCCTGGCGGTGACGCGGGAAAAGCCGGTCGCCGTCTTCGACCCGGCGCGGGTGGCGGATTGGGCCAAGGCGGGCAAGCAATTGCTGATCCTGGACGGCGTCGGCAACCCGCACAATCTGGGCGCCATCATCCGCACCATGGCGTTCTTCGGCCTGGACACCCTGCTGCTGTCCGACCATCCCGGCCAGGCGTTGCCGTCGGAAGCCGCCTACCGCATCGCCGAGGGCGGCCTGGAATGGGTCGAGGTCCAGCGCGCCGCCAATCTGCCCGCCGTTCTGGCCGCCCTGCGCGACCATTACCGGGTGATCGGCACCGCGCTGGGCGCCCATCGGCCGCTGGCCGAGGTGCTGGCCAAAGGCGACCGGCCGCTGGCGGTGGTGCTGGGCAACGAGGAACACGGCCTGCCCCCCGCCACCCTGGCGGCGTGCGAGGACATCGCCACCCTGCCCGGCTCGGGCCGGGTGCAATCGCTCAACGTCTCGGCCACCGCCGCCATCCTGCTTCATTTGCTGGCTGGATAAGGCCGGGGCCGCCCTGCTATGGTCGCGGCCCTGACATTCCTTTTGTATGGAGAATTTCCATGGCGTCGCAAATCCGCGCCTCGCACATCCTGCTCATGTACAAGGGGTCCATGCGCTCCAGCGCGACCCGTTCCAAGGACGAGGCCCTGAACAGCATCACCGCCATGAAGGCCGAGATCGCGGGCGGCGCCGATTTCGCCGAACTGGCCCGCAAGAATTCCGACTGCCCCTCGGGCGCGGAAGGCGGCGATCTGGGCCAGTTCCCGCGCGGCGCCATGGTGCCGGAATTCGACAAGGCGGCCTTTGCCCTGGAACCGGGCCAGGTGTCCGATGTGATCGAAACCGCCTTCGGCTATCACCTGATCCAGCGCACCGAGTAATCGTGCCCCGCCACCGTCAGCCATCCGGGATGGTTCCATGACGGAACGGCAGGAATAAGGGGGGGCTCTGAAAGCCCCCCCTCCGAACATCAGCCCTTGCGGCTCAGCAATTCGGTGGCCGAGCACAGATCGTAACGGATCATGGCGTTGTCCACGGTCTTGCCGGTCAGCTCGCGCCACTTGTTCAGGGCGTCCTGACGGGCGAACGGGCCATGGCTTTCCAGGGTCTTGCCCTCGGCGATGGTTTCGAAATCGGTATCGGCGTATTCGCCGCCCACCACATACCATTCGTCACCGGCGCTTTCCTCGCCCTCGGCGCGGATGAAATAGCGGCACATGGCGTTATCGACGCTCTTGCCGGTCAGCGCGCGCCAGCACACATGGGCTTCGTGCTCGTCGAAGGGACCGTAACGTTCTTCCTTGTGCCCGGCGGCGATCTGGGTAAAGGCGGTGTCGGCGTACTCGCCGCCCACGACATAGTATTTCTTGGCCATGGTAGTGTTTATCCCACTCGATAGGGTGGCTGGCGGTGGTTGCTTATACCGCAAGCCGGGGCGCGAGGAAATGCCCTTCCGACATGACGCCGCGGCTTCGTTTCATGGCGCAACAATCTTCCGCCGCCACCACTGTCGCCTACCCGACCGGTTGGGGCCTTGCGGCTAACAAAAGGAACGTGGCGACGCGAGGGACTGGACAGGCGGGCCATGGCGGCTTATGTCCTGGGCCATGAATCGCACCGTCCATGTCATTGGCGGCGGTCTGGCGGGCTGTGAAGCCGCCTGGCAGCTTGCCCGCGTCGGCATCCCCGTGATCCTGCACGAGATGCGCCCGCACCGCACCACCCCGGCCCACCAGAGCAACGGCCTGGCCGAACTGGTCTGTTCCAATTCCTTGCGTTCCGACGACGCCGATTACAACGCCGTCGGCCTGCTGCACGAGGAATTGCGCCGCGCCGATTCGCTGATCCTGCGTTGCGCCGATGCCTGCAAGGTTCCGGCGGGCGGCGCCCTGGCGGTGGACCGCGACGGTTTTTCCGCCATGGTCGAGCGCGAACTGGCCGCCCTGCCCCACGTCACCATTCAGCGCGAGGAAATCGCCGGTCTGCCGCCCGAGGATTGGGATTCGGTGATCGTCGCCAGCGGCCCGCTGACCTCGCCGCCGCTGGCCGAGGCCATCCGCTCCCTGACCGGCGAGCAATCCCTGTCCTTCTTCGACGCCATCGCGCCGATCATCCACAAGGACAGCATCGACTTTTCCAAGGCGTGGTTCCAGTCGCGCTACGACAAGGGCGAAGGCTCGGATTACATCAACTGCCCGCTGACCAAGGACGAGTATTACGCCTTCATCGACGCCCTGCTGGCGGGCGAGAAGATGCCGTTCCACGAATGGGAAAAGGACGTGCCCTATTTCGAGGGCTGTCTGCCGGTCGAGGTCATGGCCGAACGTGGCCGCGACACCCTGGCCTATGGTCCGGGCAAGCCGGTCGGCCTGACCAATCCCAACGGCCCCAAGCCGTTCGCGGTCATCCAGTTGCGCCAGGACAACGCGCTGGGCACCCTCTACAACATGGTCGGTTTCCAGACCAAGCTGCGCCATGGCGAGCAGGTGCGCATCTTCCGCATGATCCCCGGCCTGGAAAACGCCGAATTCGCCCGCCTGGGCGGCGTGCACCGCAACACCTTCGTCAACGGCCCGCGCGTGCTGAACCGCGACCTCAGCCTCAAGGCGCAGCCGCGCCTGCGTCTGGCCGGTCAGATCACCGGCTGCGAGGGCTATGTGGAAAGCACATCCATCGGCCTGCTGGCCGGGCGCTTCGCCGCCGCCGAGCGTCTGGGCAATGCCCTGCCGGTTCCGCCCGCCATCACCGCCCTGGGCGCCATGCTCGACCATGTCACCGGCGGCGGCATGGTGGACACCTATCAGCCCATGAACATCAATTTCGGCCTGTTCCCGCCCGCCCCCGAACGGGACGAGCGCGGCAAGCGGGTCAAGGGCCGCGACCGCAAGAAGCTCTATTCCGACCGCGCCCGCACGGCGCTGCCGCAATGGCTGGAGGACGCGGACAAGGCGTTGGGGAAGTAATTACAGGAAACGCCGGTTCAGCCAGTCGGCCAGCACGGACGCCGCCTGTTCCCATGTGTTGTCCAGCATCAACACATGGGGCAGGCCGTCCACCACCTTCATCTCGGCCGCCCAATAGGTGGCGGCCAGGGCCAGATCGCCATAGGGGATGAAGGCATCACGGCTGCCGCCCAGCACCAGCGCCGGAATGGGCGGGCGCGGCATCAGGTGGAACCATTGCGGCATCAGCAATTCGTTGGCCGCCAACTGGCTTTCGCGCTGGAAACGCGGCACGAAGGACAACGCCCGTTCCGGCGGAAAATCGGCCGAGAACAGGCCGCGCCGCACCACGTCGTAATCCACGCCCTCCGGCCCCACGGTCTGCATGCGTCCCAACTGCCATAGCAGGTCTGGATGGCGCAGCGACATGTGGGTGAAGGACGAACCGATGCCGCCCGGCCCGACCGCGGCCAGCAGGGCCAGACCGGCGGCGCGCATGCGGCAGACGGCGCGTTGCGCCACCATGCCGCCCAGGGAATGGCCGATGATCACCGGCGGCCGCCCCAAAGCCTTGGCGGTGTCCAGCACGTCGGCGACGTAATCGCCCAGGCCGTAACTGTCGAGCGCGGCGCGGTCGGGGCTGTCGCCGTGGCCGCGCAACGACACCGCCGCGCAATGCCATCCGGCCTCGGCAAAATAGGGCAGGAAGTGCTCGGCCCACACCCAGGCGCCGCAGAACGAGCCGTGCACGAACAGCAGCGGCGGCCGTTCCGACGGTGTTCCGGCGGTCAGCACTTCCAGCGCCATGGCCCTATTCCTTGTGTTCGATCAGTTCGACCTTGTAGCCGTCCGGGTCCTCGATAAAGGCGATGACGGTCTTGCCATGCTTCATCGGTCCCGGCGGCCGGGTGATCTTGGCGCCGTTGGCGGCCAGGGTGTCGCAGGCGGCGTAAATGTCGGGCACCCCCAGGGCGACATGGCCGAAACCAGTGCCCAAATCGTAGGATTCGGTGTCCCAATTGTGGGTCAGCTCGATCACCGTGTTGGCGGCCTCGTCGCCATAGCCGACGAAGGCCAGGGTGAAGCGGCCATCGGGGTAATCCTGCCGCCGCAACAGCTTCATGCCCAACAGGCGGGTATAGAAGTCGATGGAGCGGTCCAGGTTGCCGACCCGGATCATGGTGTGCAGCATGCGCCAGCTCATGGCGTTCTCCTTTCGGCGATGAAGTCCAAAACGGTGGCGGCGGCGCGGTCGCTGGGGCTGGGGCCGCCATAGCCCAGACGAGCCATGGCCTCTGCCATATCGGCGCGGCGGGCCGCGCGGTCGTCCGCATCATCCAGCAGACGGGTCACGACCGGCGCCACCTGCTCGGGCAGACAATCCTCTTGCAGGAATTCCGGCATCACGGCCTTGTCCAGCACCATGTTGACCAGGGTCGCCCACTTGATCCTGAACCCCATGAAACGCCGGGCGACAAAGGCGGTGACGGGCGAGACGCGATACAGGATGGCGGCGGGCAACCCGGCCAGCGCCAGTTCCAGCGCCACGGTGCCCGACGCCGCCAGGGCGGCGGTTCCGGCGGCGAAGGCATCGTATTTCTCGGCGCGGTTGTCCACCACCACGACCCGCAACGGCCAGCCCGTGGCGGCGGCGCGCACCTTGTCGGCCACCGTCTCGACAGTCGGCGCCACCACCACCAGATCGGGGTGAGAGCGGGCCAGACGCGCCAACGTGTCGGCGAACACCGGCAGCAACAGATTGGTTTCCGACTGGCGGCTTCCGGGCAACGCCACCAGCACCTGGGCATCGGCGGCGATACCGTGGCGGGCGCGGAAAGCAGCGCCGTCACCCTGCCCCGCGCCGCTCTCGATCACCGGGTGGCCCACATGGATGGTCCGCAATCCCTCGCGCTCGAACCAGTCCGGCTCGAACGGCAGCAGGGTCATCAGCAGATCCAGCACCTTGGCCAGCTTCTTGGCCCGCTGCGGCTTCCACGCCCACACCATGGGCGCCACGTAATGGATGCGCGGAATATCCGGGTAAAGGTCCTGGCAGGCTTTCTGCACCCGGCCGGTGAAGCCCCAGGAATCGATGGTGACGATGGCGTCGGGGCGGCGGGCACCGATATCGGCCACGGTTTCCCGCACCCGGCGCAGGATGCGCGGAATGCGCGGCAGAACCTCGACCAACCCCATCACGGTCAATTCCGGCATGGGAAACAAGCTGTCCAGTCCCTCGGCCCGCATGGTTTCACCGCCGATTCCGGCGAATCGGATGTCGCCACCGGTCCGTGCCTTGAGTCCGGCCATCAGGCGGCCACCCAGCAGATCGCCCGAGGGTTCACCGGCGATGAGGTAGATCAGCATGCCGCCTCGATCCCCAGCACGAACAGGCCCAGACGGTCGGCCTCGGCCGTCACCGCCGCGCGGCCCAGCACCAGGGCGCCCCCCGCCTCGACGGCAATGCCGCGCAAACCGGCGGCGGCGGCTTCGCGCAGGGTTGCCGTGCCGATGGTCGGCAGGTCCAGGCGACGGTCCTGGCCGGGCTTCTTCATCTTGACCAGCACCCCGCCCACCCCCTCGCGGCGCAATTCGCCGCAACGGCGGATCAGACGATCGGTGCCCTCGATGGCCTCGACCCCCAGCACGATGCCTTGCTGCACCACCACCGCCTGCCCCACATCCAGGGCACCCAGGCCGTGCGCCACCTCGACACCGCGCCGGATGTCGGCTTCGGCCTGGTCGTCGGGGGAAACGCTGCCGTAAAGGCCGGGAACCGCCAGGCAATCCTCCAGCACCTGATCGATGCCGACCAGCCGGAAGCCCTCTTCCTCGATCTCGCGGGCGACGGCGCGCAGCAGCCCGTCATCGCCCAGCGCCTTGAGGCCGACCTTGGCGAAAAAACGGGTGGTGCGGAAATCGGGGGCAAGCTCGCGCAGGGTGGGACGGCGCACGGGGCCGATCATCACCACCTCGTCCACCCCGACCTGCTTCAGCAGTTTGAAGCCGGTTCCCGCCTCGCCCAGACGAATCCAGTCGGCCGGGGCGTCGCCGATCACCGCCGGATCGGCGTGACCGGACAGGGCGAGAACGTGGAAAGGGCGGTTCTGGGCGCGGCAGGCGGCGATGACGAGTCCGGGGAACTCGCCGCCACCGGCCACGATTCCCAGTTTACTTGTCATCCCGGAAGCCGGGCGTGCACAACTGGCGCGACGAATCGGCGCGGATGAACTCCACCACCTCCATCACGGCGCCGTTGTCCTTGTACTGCTCGGCCACGTCCTCGACCCGCTCCTGCAAGGTGCCCTCGGGAGCGAACAGCAGGCGATAGGCGTTGCGCAGGGTGTGAATGTCCTCGCGCGAGAAGCCGCGACGCTTCAGGCCGACGATGTTCAGGCCGTTCAGGTGGGCGCGGTTGCCGATGACGATGCCGAACGGAATGACGTCGGCCTCGACGCCCGACATGCCGCCGATCATGGCGTGCTTGCCGATGCGCACGAACTGGTGCACCGCCGACAGGCCGCCCAGGAAGGCGAAGTCGCCCACCACCACATGGCCCGCCAGGGTGGCGTTGTTGGCCATGATGACGTTGTTGCCGAGAATGCAGTCATGGGCCACATGGGCGCTGGCCATGAACAGGCAATTGTCGCCGACCCGCGTTTCCATGCCGCCACCCTCGGTGCCGGGATTCATGGTGACGTGTTCGCGGATCTGGCAATTCCTGCCGATGGTCAGGGTCGAAGGCTCGCCCTTGTACTTCAAATCCTGCGGCGGGTGGCCGATGGAGGCGAACGGGAAAATCCGCGTCCCCTCGCCCACCTTGGTGATGCCGGCCACGGCGACGTGGGACAGCAATTCGACGCGTTCGCCCAGTTCCACATCGGGACCGACCATGCAGAACGGTCCGACGGTGGCGGAATCGGCGATGCGCGCCTTGGGATCGACGACGGCGGAGGGATGGATATTGGGCATCAGTCGTCCAGGATCATGGCGGCGTAGGTGGCTTCGGCCATCAGGGTGTCCCCGACCTTGGCCTCGGCGCGGAACTTCCACACGTTGCCCCGCGACCGTTCCTTGACCACATGAATGGCCAGGGTGTCGCCGGGGCCCACGGGCTTGCGGAAGCGGGCGGTATCAACACTCATGAAATAAACCAGCTTCCCTTCCGACGCCGCACCCAGCGTTTCGACCACCAGCACGGCCGAAGTCTGGGCCATGGCCTCGATGATCAGCACGCCGGGCATCACCGGGCGCTGCGGGAAGTGCCCCTGGAAGAACGGCTCGTTGATGGTCACGTTCTTGATTCCCACGGCACTTTCGTTGGGAATCACATCGATAACCTTGTCCACCATGAGGAAAGGATAGCGGTGCGGGATCATCTGCATGATCCGGTTGATGTCGATCACCTTTCCCGCGTCGTTCACTGTCATCTTCGTCCTTACCTTCTCTGCCTCGCGTGGCGCCCGGAACGGGCCGCCCCGTCTGTCAGCCTATCCCTTGCGCCGAATCAGCTTGCTCAAGGCCGCCGACTGGCGCAGCCATTCCATTTGCGGCACGGCGGGGGTGCCGCCCACGGTTTCACCCGGCCCGATGCTTTTGATCACGCCGGCCTGGGCGGCGACCCGCGCGCCCGTCCCGACCGTCAGATGGCCGGCGAAACCCGCCTGCCCCCCGGCGGCGACGAAATCGCCGAACTTGGTCGAACCGGAAATGCCCACCTGCGCCACCACGACGCAGCCACGGCCCAGTTGGACGTTGTGCCCAATCTGCACCAGATTATCAATCATGCTGCCCGCGCCGATCACCGTGTCCGGCCCGGCGCCGCGGTCGATGGTGGTGTTGGCGCCGACTTCCACGTTGTCGCCGATGATCACCCGGCCCAGTTGCGGCACCTTCAGATGCCCCTGCGGCCCCATGGCGAAACCGAAACCGTCCTGACCGATGCGGGCGCCGGGATAGATGTTGACGTTGCGGCCGACCAGGGCGAACTGCACGGTGGCGTTGGCGCCGATGATGCAGTCGTCGCCCAGCTCCACGCCGTCACCGATCACCGCGTTGGGGCCGATATGACAGCGGGCGCCGATCTCGGCGCGGGCGCCGATCACCGCGCCGTATTCGATGCGGCAGCCCTCGCCCACCCGGGCCGACGGGTCCACATGGGCGGTCGGCGCCACCCAGGCTTCCAGGCGCGGCCGGGGATAGAACGCCTGCGCCACCTTGGCATAGGCGCGATAGGGGTCCTTGGACAACAGCAACGCCATGCCGCCCGGCGCACGCGCGGCCAGATCGGGGTGCACGATGGCGGCACCCGCCTTGCTGGCGACGAAGGCGTCGATGTACTTGCGATTGTCCAGGAAGCCGATGTGCTCGGGACCGGCCTGATCCAGCGCGGCGACGTCGTGAAGAACCAGGGTGCCGTCGCTGCCCGGGGCGATCTCGGCGCCGGAAATCTCGGCCAGTTGCGCCAGCGTGAACGGACCGGCGACGGAAAAGAAACGCGGATCAGCCATGGTCTACTTCTTCTTCAGCGGCGCCGGTGCGCGCGGGGCGTCGCCCTCGACGGTCGGCGTGGGGAAATTCACCGACGGGAACTTCCTGTTCAGGCGTTCCACCACCTGCTGGGTCATTTCCATGCGCGGATCATGCAGGAAAATCTGCGACTTGGGCAGCACCAGATTGGCGCCCATCTCGCTGGCCAGTTCCTCGGTGACTTGCGCCAGCGCGTCCGACAACTCGCTCATGCCCGCGCGGAACGACTTGTCCACCGCCTGGTTGTTGCGCTGGAAACGCTGGTTGAACTCGAACACCTGCTGTTCGAAGGCCCGTGCCTTCTGCTGCCAGGCATCGGGGGCCATGGCCGATTTCTGGCGAACCAGTTCGCTTTCGGTTTCCTTCAGGCTGGCGCGGTTCTTTTCCAGTTCCGCCTGGAAACCTTGCAGGAACTGGTCGCGCTGCGTCCGCAAGCCCTTGGCGGCCACCGATTGCTGCAACGCACCCTGCACGTCCACCACCATGACGGTGGCGGTCGGCAGCTTGGCCGGTTCGGCCCAGGCAGGAACGGCACAGGCAAGGTGAACGGCAAGGACGGCCAGCCCCAGGCGGGCCCGCACCCCGGCATTCATGCTAGAACCTCGTGCCGAAGTTGAAGCGGAACAATTCGCGCTTGTCGAAGCTTTCCTTCATGATCGGGAAGCCCAGATCGACCGCCACCGGCCCCATGGGCGACTTCCAGGTGACGCCGGCGCCGACCGAAACGCGGACCGAGGTCGCCTGATCGATGGTGCCGCTGGCGTAGTTCTCGGTTTCACCGACCGAACCGAAATCGCTGAAGATCTGGCCGCCGAAGCCCAGTTCCTCGGGCAGGCCCAACGGGAACTTGAGCTGGGCGCTGCCGGCATATTGCCACAGGCCACCCAGGGCATCGCCCGAGCTCTTGTCGCGGGGACCGACACCGGCACTGGCGAAACCGCGCAGGGTGTCGCCGCCCAGGAAGTAGCGTTCGGTGATGCGGATCTTTTCGTCGCCGAAGCCGCTCATGTAACCGAAGCTACCGGTCAGACCCAGCACCACGCCTTCGTCCAGGGGGAAATATTGCCCGGCGCCGAAATTGTTGCGCAGGAACTTCTGGCTTCCACCAAGACCCGCGACCTCGTTGTTGACGCGGAAATAATAGCCCTCGGTCGGCTCGACCTTGGAATCGCGGTAATCCCACATCAGGGTCTGCTGGATGGACGACAGCGTCGCCGTGCCTTCCTGCTCCTTGATGTAGAGGGAAGCGTTGGTGTCGACGTTTTCCACTTTGTCGCGCTTCAGGGTGTACTTGATGTCCTGGCGCAGGTTTTCGTGGATGTGATAGCCGCCGCGCAACGCACCGCCGACCGTGTTGGAATCGTAGCTGCTTTCGTTTTGCAGTTTGCGAGTGATGGCGAACGCGTCGAAGCCCGCCGCCAGTTGGCGATCCAGGAAATAGGGCTCGGTGAAGTTCAACTGCGCCTGGTTCTGCTTGGTGCCGATCGAGGCGCTGACGCGCAGATCCTGGCCACGGCCCAGCAGGTTGCGTTCGCGCATGGACGCTTCGGCCAGCGGACCGGCGACCGTGGACCAGCCGACGCCGAACGACAATTCGCCGGTGGACTTTTCCTGGACGTCCACCTTGATCACCGTGCGGTCGGGCGCGGTTTCCGACGGGACGTTGGTGACTTCGGCCTTTTCGAAGAAATTCAGATCCTTGATGCGCTGGCGCGACCGGCGCAGCTTGGCGGTGTTGAAGGCGTCGCCTTCCACCAGCTTGAATTCGCGGCGGATCACCTTGTCCAGGGTGCGGACGTTGCCGGTGATGTCGATGCGCTCGACATACACGCGCGGTCCTTCCTGAATGTCGTAGGTGATGTTGATGACCTTGTTCTCGCGGTCACGGTTCACCTGCGGCTTGACGTCGACGAAGGCGTAGCCGCGGGTGCCGAGCGCGTCGGTCAGCTTCTGGACGATGTCTTCGACCTGATCGGCGTTGTACCAGTCGCCCGGCTGCGACACCAGCAGCGGCTGGAGTTCCTCGACCTTGAGGTCCTTGATGTTGGCGTTGATCTCCGAGGTGCCGAACTTGTAGCGGTCGCCCTCGTCCACCGTCATGGTGATGAAGAAGCCCTGACGGTCCGGCGTCAGTTCCGCCACCGCCGAGGACACGCGGAAATCGGCGAAACCGTGCTTCAGGTAATAGCGGCGCAGCAATTCGCGGTCATAGGTGACGCGATCGGGATCATAGGTGTCGTCGCTGGAGAAGAAGCGGTACCACCGCTCTTCCTTGGTCATCAGCACTTCGCGCAGGCGCGAATCGCTGTACTTGTGGTTGCCGACGAAATTGATGCGCTTGACGTAGGTCGGCTCGCCTTCGCTGATCTCGAACACCAGATCGACGCGGTTCTGCTCAAGCTGGATGATCTTCGGCTCGGCGGTGGCGCCGAAGCGGCCATTGCGGCGATAGAGGTCGAGGATGCGCTTGACGTCGCTTTGCACCTTGGTGCGGGTATAGACGACGCGCGGACGCAGTTGGGTTTCCTGCGTCAGCTCCTCTTCCTTGATGCGCTTGTTCCCCTCGAAGGCGATGCGGTTGATGATGGGGTTTTCCACCACGCGCACCACCACCATGTCGCCCTCGCGCCGGATGGCGACGTCGGCGAACAGGCCGGTGTTGAACAGGGTCTTCAGCGACCGGTCGACGCGATCGGAATCGTAGGGATCGCCCTCGGAAATCGCCATGTACGACTTGACGGTCTCGACCTCGATACGCTGCGTGCCCTGCACCACGATCTGGCGGACACGAGCCCCGTCCTGAGCGAGGGCCGGGGCCGCCACGGCCAGGAAACCGGCGACCAGCGCAGTCTTACGCACGAAACTCATCAAAGCCCCCCTGCGACGTCCGGCCATCTTTTCCGATGGCGTATCCTAGGTCACGGAAGCATTTGCTTCACCATGCCCCACACCGGCAACGATACAATATCGTTACGGGTGGCGAAGACCATCAAGGCCAATACCAGAAACAGGCCGATTCGGAAACCATATTCTTGTGCCTTCTCGCCCAGGGGCCTACCAAGGATGGCTTCGCAGGCATAGAACATCAAATGTCCACCATCCAATACAGGGATGGGGAACAAATTGATTAATCCCAGGTTAAGAGAAAGCAGGATCATGTAGAAGACGACGCTGGCGATTCCGCTTTGCGCCGCCTCGCCCGCGCCTTTGGCGATACGGATCGGGCCGCCCAGTTCATCGCTGTCGCGGTGGCCGGTCAGCATCTGGCCGATGCCGACGAAGGTGGACGTCACCATGGTCTCGGTGTTGACCACGGCGCGGCCCAGGGCCTGAAGCGGCCCGTACTGCACGGACTGGACGCGGCTGACGTCGGCGCCAATGCCGATCAGCGGCTGTTTCTGGCCGCCGATCTCGACGATGCGCGGGCGCACGATGACGTCGGCGGCGCGGCCGTCCCGTTCATAGGTCAGGGTCAGCGGCTGTTCCAGATACAGCATGACCGTGCGCTTGATGTCCATGAAGCGTTCGATGGCGGTGCCGTTGATGGCCACCACCCGGTCGCCGGGCTTCAGTCCCGCCTCTTCGGCGGCGCTGCCGGGATGCACCTGCCCGACCACCGGTTCCAGCACCTGCTCGCCCAGCACCATCAGCATCATGGCCATGCCGAATATGGCGAAGATGAAATTGGCGGCGGGACCGGCGAAGACGATGGCGGCGCGCTGGCCGACCCGCTTGTGGCGGAAGCTGACCGCCTTCTCGGCCTCGGTCATGGGGCGTTCGTCGGCGGTGGCCGAAGCGGCGTCGCCATCGCCGAACATGCGGACATAGCCACCCAACGGCAGCAGGCTGATGCGCCAGCGGGTGCCGGATTTGTCGGTCCAGCCCCAAATCTCACGGCCGAAGCCGACGGAGAAAACCTCCACCTTCACGCCGTTCCACCGCGCGACCAGATAATGTCCGCCTTCATGGACGAACACCACCACGGTCAGGATGAACAGGGAGACGACGCCGTAATTCCAGAGGCCAGCCAGCAAATCCATGGGAACCGTTTCACTCCCCGGCCGGATCAACCGGCGCCGAGTTTCTCGATGATGGACGCGGCGCAGAACCGCGCCCGCCGATCCTGTTCCAGAACGTCGTCGATGGACGACGGCGGCAACGGATCGACATTGTCCAGGGTGGACTCGACCACGCGGGCGATGTCGAGGAAGCCGATGCGACGGCCAAGGAACGCCTGGACTGCCACTTCGTTGGCGGCGTTCAAGACAGTAGGTGCGGACCCGCCGGTTTGCAAGGCGGCGCGGGCCAGCCGCAACGCCGGGAAGCGCGCCGGGTCGGGCGCCTCGAAGGTCAACTGGCCGATGGCGGCCAGATCCAGGCGCGGCGCCGGGGCGAAGATGCGCTTGGGCCATCCCAGGGCATAGGCGATGGGGGTGCGCATGTCGGGGCTGCCCAATTGCGCCAGCACCGAACCGTCCACATAGGACACCATGGAATGGATGACCGATTGCGGATGCACGACGATGTCGATGCGGTCCTCGGGCACGGCGAACAGGTGGTGGGCCTCGATCAGTTCCAGCCCCTTGTTCATCATCGAGGCGGAATCCACGGAAATCTTGGCGCCCATGGACCAATTGGGATGGGCCACCGCCTGTTCCGGGGTCATGGCCGCCATCTCGTCCAGCGAGCGGCAGCGGAACGGCCCGCCCGAAGCGGTCAGCACGATCTTTTCCACCGCTTCCGGCTGCCCGGCATCCAACACCTGGAAGATGGCGGAATGTTCGGAATCCACCGGCAGCAGCGTCGCGCCATGGGCGGCGACCTCGGCGGTCATCAGCGCTCCGGCGCAGACCAGACATTCCTTGTTGGCCAGACCGATCACCGCGCCGCGCCGCACGGCGGCCAGGGTCGGTGCCAGTCCGGCGGCGCCGACGATGGAGGCCATCACCCATTCGGCCGGCAGTTGCGCCGCCTCGACCACCGCCGCCGCCCCGGCCGCCACGGCGATGCCGGTTCCGGCCAACGCTTCCTTGAGCGCGCCATAGGCGGCTTCATCGGCGACCACGGCCAAACTGGGCCGCAGGCGCCGGGCCTGATCGGCCAGGATGTCCACCCGGCAATTGGCGGTCAGCGCCTCGACCCGGTACAAATCGGGCCGCGCCTCGACCAGTTCGACAGTGTTGCAGCCGATGGAACCGGTCGAGCCGAGAATGGTCACGCCACGGCGGCCGTCATTGCCCGCGCCGGTCATCATGCTCTCCGTCACTGCCACTGCAATACCGCCGTGCCAGAGGCCAGCGCCGCCAGCGCCACCGCCAGGGCGGCGGCCAGCAGGCCGTCCACACGGTCGAGAACGCCGCCATGACCGGGAATGATGGTGCTGGAATCCTTGACGTCCCAGCGCCGCTTGACCCAGCTTTCCAGCAGGTCGCCCGCCTGCGCCACCACCGCCAGCGCGGCGCTGCCCAGCGCCAGGGCCGCGATATGGGGCTGGCCCAGGATCAGGGCGACGGCGGCACCGACCAGTCCGGCCGACGCCATGCCGCCGATCAGGCCCGCCCAGGTCTTCTTGGGGCTGACGCGTGGCAGCAGCTTGGGGCCGCCGATGGTGCGGCCCGCGGCATAGGCGCCGATATCGGTGGCCCACACCAGCAGCATCAGCCAGATCATGGTTTCGCGGCCGATCACTCCGTCGCCGCGCAGCCAGACCAGCGCCACGGCGGGAAGACCGGCGTAAAGCGGCCCGACGGCCGACCACAGCCGCGCCCTGCCCGTCCCCGGCGTCAGCGCCAGCACCGCCACGGCGGTCATGGCGACCACGACCAGTGCCGCCAGCGGCACCATGTCGGTCAGCAGCACGGCCGCGACGCAGCCCAGGGCGGAAACGCGGCCGCCCCAGGCGAAGCGCCGGGCGACGATGGTTTCCCATTCCCAACACATGATGGCCACCGCCACCGCCACCAGCAGGGCGAAGGCGCCGCCGCCCCACCATACGGCCAGCAAGGCGGGCGGAGCCATCACCAGGGCGGAAAGGATGCGGGTGCGCAGCACGTCAGCCGCCCGACGCGCCGAAGCGGCGCTCGCGGCCATGGAAGGCGCGGATGGCGGCCTCCAGGTCGTCACGGCCGAAATCCGGCCACAACACGTCCAGGAACACCAGTTCCGCATAGGCGCATTGCCACAGCAGGAAATTGGAAATGCGCTGTTCGCCCGAAGTGCGGATGATCAGGTCGGGATCGGGAATGTCGGCGGTGAACAGCCGCGCCGCCAGCGCGTCCTCGTCCACCTGTTCCGGCGTCAGCCGACCGGCGGCCACCTCGGCGGCCAGGGCGCGGGCGGCGGCGGTGATTTCCTGGCGTCCGCCATAGGACAGGGCCAGGACCAGGGTCATGGCGGTATTGGCCGCCGTCTTGGCCTCGGATTCCTCGATCAGCGACACGATATCGGCACTGAGGCGCGAACGGTCGCCGATCACCCGCAGGCGGATGCCGTTCTTGTGCAGCGCCTTGACCTCGTTGCGCAGATACAGCCGCAACAGGCCCATCAGGTCGGTCACTTCGCCCTGGGGGCGCTTCCAGTTTTCCGACGAAAAGGCGTACAGGGTCAGAATGGAGACCCCCATCTCCCGCGCGGCCTCGACCGTGCGGCGCACGGCCTCGGCGCCGCGCTTGTGGCCGGCGGTGCGCGGCAGGCCGCGCGCCTTGGCCCAGCGGCCGTTGCCATCCATGATGATGGCGACGTGCGCAGGCGTGTCCGGCGGGCAGGCCGTGGCGGGGATGGCGGTCTCCATCTGCTGCATCTAGACCTGAAGGATTTCCTTTTCCTTGCCCGACAGCGTCTCGTCGATCTTCTTGATCGTCTCGTCGGTCAGGGCCTGGATTTCCTTCTCGTGCTTCTTGATCTCGTCTTCCGAGACGTGACCGTCCTTTTCCAGCTTCTTCAGGCTGTCCATGCCGTCGCGGCGCACGTTGCGCACGGCGACACGGGCCTGTTCGGCGTACTTGCCCGCCACCTTCTGCAATTCCTTGCGGCGTTCTTCGTTCAGCGGCGGAATCGGCACGCGGATCATCTGGCCTTCGGTCTGCGGGTTCAGGCCCAGGCCGGATTCCCGGATGGCCTTTTCCACCGCCTTGACCTGGCCCTTGTCCCACACCTGCACGGTCAGCATGCGCGGCTCCGGCACGCCGATGGTGGCGCACTGGGTCAGCGGCATGTGCTGGCCATAGGCTTCGACCGTGACCGGCTCAAGCAGGCTGGCATGAGCACGGCCGGTGCGCAGGCCGGTGAATTCCTTCTTCAGGACCTCCACCGTGTTGTCCATACGGTGGGCAACGTCCTTCTTGAGATCGCTCCAACTGGTGACGGCCACGGGTCAACCCCCTTCCTTGATGATGGTATAGCGCCCACGGCCGCAGACGACCTCGGCGAAGGCGCCGTCCTGGTGCATGTCGAAAACCACGATCGGCACGTTGTTCTCGCGGCACAGCGAGATGGCCGAAGCGTCCATCACCGCCAGATCGCGGGCCAGGACGTCGTGGAAGCTCAGGCTGTCGTACCGCACCGCGTCGGGCACCTTCTTGGGGTCGGCGGAATAGACGCCGTCCACCTGACTGGCCTTCAGCAACGCGTCGCAGCCCATTTCGACGGCGCGCAGCGCGGCGGCGGTATCGGTGGTGAAGAACGGATTGCCGGTGCCCGCGGCGAAAATCACCACCCGGCCCTTTTCCTGATGGCGGATGGCGCGGCGGCGGATGAAGCTTTCGCACACCGACGGCATGGGAATGGCCGATTGCACACGGGTTTCGACACCGTTCGCTTCCATGGAATTCTGCAAGGCCAGGGCGTTCATGACGGTGGCCAGCATGCCCATGTTGTCGGCGGCCGCGCGCTCCATGCCCTTGGCCGCGCCGGAGATGCCGCGGAAGATGTTGCCGCCGCCGACCACGCAGCAGACTTCGACCCCCAGGTCACGGACCGACTTCACCTCGCGGGCGATGCGGTCGACGGTATCGGGGTCCAGTCCGTAATCGCGGGAGCCCATCAGCCCCTCGCCCGAGATCTTCAACAGAACGCGGCGGTATTTGGCGTCGCTGGCCATGGGTGCCCTCAAAGCCTGGATAATCCGGTAAGACGGAAGGCGCCGGGACGGCGACCGGGTGGCGATCATACACCATTCCCGTCGGGTGTCGCGTCCTAACTCGCCCTCCAGAGAGGCGAAAGCCGCCGCCGGGGGCGAACCCCGGCGGCGGCCTTGAACAACGCGCGGATCAACCGCCCAGCTGGGCGGCGACCTCGGCGGCGAAGTCCTTCTCTTCCTTCTCGATGCCCTCGCCCAGGGCGAAGCGGGCGAAGCCGGTCAGCTTGACCGGGGCGCCGACGTCCTTGGCGGCGTTCTCGACCACCTTGGAGATCTTGTTCTCCTGGTCGATCACGAACACCTGGTCGAGCAGGCAGACTTCCTCGTAGTACTTGCGGATACGGCCTTCGACCATCTTCTCGACCACGGCGGCGGGCTTGCCCGAAGCCAGGGCCTGCTCGGTCAGCACGGCCTTCTCGCGCTCGAGCGCCGAAGCGTCGACCGAGCTGCTGTCCAGGAACAGCGGGTTGGCGGCGGCCACGTGCATGGCGATCTGCTTGCCCAGGGCTTCCAGCTTGGCGACGTCGCCAGTGGATTCCAGGGCGACCAGCACGCCGATCTTGCCCAGGCCGGGGGCGATGGCCGAGTGGACGTAGGACGCGACCACACCGGCCGACACTTCCAGACGCTTGGCGCGGCGGATGTTCATGTTCTCGCCGATGGTGGCGATCAGGGCGGTCAACTGCTCCTGGGTCGACTTGCCGGCGCCGGGGAACTCGGCGGCCTTCAGCACCTCGACGTCGTCACCCTTGGCCAGGGCGAGCTGGGCGAAGGTGGAGACGAAGCCCTGGAACTGGTCGTTGCGGGCGACGAAGTCGGTTTCGGCGTTCACCTCGACGGCCACACCCTTGGTGCCCGAAGCGGCGACGGCGACCAGACCCTCGGCGGCGACGCGGCCGGCCTTCTTGGCGGCAGCGGCCAGACCCTTGGTACGCAGCCAGTCGATGGCCGCCTCGATGTCGCCAGCCACCTCGGCCAGCGCCTTCTTGCAGTCCATCATGCCAGCGCCAGTCTTCTCGCGCAGCTCCTTCACAAGCGCAGCGGTAATCTCGGCCATGGGATATCCCTCTTCGTGAAAGTCTTTGGAAACGTAAGGAACTTACGAAAATGGCGGCGACGCGAGTCGCCGCCATTCACCCGTCAGCGGAAGGGGTTACTCGGCCGAAGCCGCTTCACCCTCTTCGGCCAGAACCTCGACCGGAGCCTCGGTCTGGGCACCGATGTCGCCGCCCGAGCGGCCGATCTCGGCCTGGATGCCGTCCAGAACGGCGCCGATCATCAGGTCGCAATAGGTCTGGATGGCGCGGATGGCGTCGTCATTGCCCGGGATCGGGTACTGGATGCCGGCCGGGTCCGAGTTGGAGTCCAGGATGGCGACCACCGGAATGCCCAGCTTGTTGGCTTCCTGAACGGCCAGCGACTCCTTGTTGGTGTCGATGATGAACAGGATGTCCGGCAGGCCGCCCATGTCCTTGATGCCGCCCAGCGCGCGATCCAGCTTTTCCTTCTCGCGCGACAGGACCAGCTGCTCCTTCTTGGTCAGCTGCGACAGGGCGCCGGAGGCCAGCTGCTCGTCCAGTTCGCGCAGACGCTTGATGGAGTTGGAGATGGTCTTCCAGTTGGTGAGCATGCCGCCCAGCCAACGGTGGTTGACATAGTACTGACCGCACTTCTTGGCGGCTTCGGCGACGATGTCCGAAGCGGCGCGCTTGGTGCCGACGAACAGCACGCGGCCGCCATTGGCGGTCACGTTGCGCACGGCGGTCATGCCCGCATGCAGCATCGGAACCGACTGTTGCAGGTCGATGATGTGAATGCCGTTGCGCACGCCGAACAGGAACGGAGCCATCTTGGGGTTCCAGCGGCGGGTGTTGTGGCCGAAGTGGACGCCCGCTTCGACGAGCTGGCGCATGGTGAAGGTCGGCAGAGCCATGGAGAGAATTCCTTTCTTTCTCCGGTTAAGCCTCCGCGGGCAATGGCCGCCCCGACGGGCGGCACCGGAAGCGGAAGACGTGCAAGCACGCCGCCGCGAACCCGCGTGCGGTTTGGTGGCGGGGTATGTAGCCGTTCGGCGGCCGTTTGGCAAGGGGCAGTTACGTTACCGCGCCCCGACATCAATCTGCGACGGCTGGCGCAACAGCGCGGCACAGGCGACGGGCAGCGTGGGATTGCGGCGGTTGGGCTTGTCCTTGGCCTCTTCCGGCAGCAATTTCGGCTTGGCGTTCCACGATTCCAGCTCGCCGCCGCAACCGTCGCCATCGGGCACCGGCGCCTGCGGCACACAGCCCGGATCGCCCGGCGTGCACGACAGCCGCACGTGGAAATGCTCGTCATGGCCCCACCACGGCCGCAGCTTGGCCACCCAGGCGCGATCGGCCCCGGCGCGGCGGCATGCCTCGGCCTTGATGGGCGGATTGACGAAGACACGGTCCACCTCGGGCGATTGGGCGGCGCGCTTCAGCACCTGATATTGGGCGTCGGTCCAGGTGGCGGGATTGATCCGCGTCCCCTTGACCATGGACACCGGCTGGGGCGCGGCCAGGGCGGCGGCATCCAGCGTCTGGCGCGGCAGGCGGAACCAGATGTCCACGTCCAGGCCGTTCTGATGGCTGCCGTGACCAAAGGCCATGGGGCCGCCGCGCGGCTGCGACATGTCGCCGATCAGCAGCGGCGCGAAGCCGCCGGACATGGCGAAGCGCCCCAGATCCTCGATGACGGAAATGGTGCGGGGATGGGCCCAGAAGCGATTGCGCTGCGGTCGCAGCACCTGATAGCCCTCGCCCGACAGCGGCAGGGCGACGGCCCCGGCGATGCAGCCCGCCGCCGGAGAACCGTGGGACCGGGCACCGCCATCCACCGGCAGGCGCACCGCCGCCCACGGATCGGCCGCCGACCCGGCCTCGGCGCATGCCGCCGCGCCCAATGCCAGCAATCCGGTCATGCCGGCCAAAAACCCGCGCCGCATCCCTGCCCTCCGCCTGTTTCCTTTTCCACTAGGCCACAGCCGGGCAAGCGCGGTCAATCGGCCACGGTTTCGCGGAACTGGCGCTGGATGTCGGCGATGGCCGCTTCGCTGCTTTTCAGAATCTCGACGCAATCGGGATCGAACTTGCGCCCGGCCTGCTCGGTCAGGAAGGCGAACGCCTCGTCGTTGCTCCACGCCTTCTTGTACGGCCGCTCGCTGGTCAGCGCATCGAACACGTCGGCCACGGCGGTGATGCGCCCCTCCAGCGAGATGGCCTCGCCCGTCAGCCCATGCGGATAGCCGGACCCGTCGATGGCCTCGTGATGATGGGCCACCACGTTGCGCAGCACCCGCACATAGGGCGCGCCGCCGATGCGGAAGGTGTCGGCCATGGTGTCGACGATCTCGCTGCCCTTGGTGACGTGGGTCTTCATCACCTCGAATTCCTCGGGCGTCAGGCGGCCGGGCTTGAACAGGATCTGGTCGGGCACCGCGATCTTGCCGACATCGTGCAAGGGCGCGAACTGGAACAGGAATTCCACCCAATCGTCCGACAGGCCCCGGCGCGGCGCCAGCCGCAGCGCGATCAGGCGGGCATAGCGGGCCATGCGTTCCAGATGGGCGCCGGTTTCCTCGTCCCGCGCCCGGCTGATCTGGCGCACGGTCTGCACCGCCGCCTGGATCATGCGCACCGCGTCCAGTTCCATGATGGTGTGCAGCGACACCACCTCTGCCACCGAGCGCAGGCGCTGCACCACGCCGGGGGTGAAATAGCCGGTCTGGAACGAGTTGAAGAAGATGAAACCGTGAAACACGCCCTTGTGGAAGATGGGCACGGTATAGCTGGACAGATAGCCCGCGCTGATCAGCTTGCGGGCATGCACCGGGGTTCCCGCCGGATGGTTGACCATGTCGTTGATGACGCGGCGACCGCCGGTGCGCGCCAGGGTGGCCAGCGGCGTCAGTTCGGCCAGACGGGCGACGCAATGTTCGAAGGGGTTGTCGCCTTCGCTGGAATCGACAAAGGATTTCAGGATGTCGGTGCTGGGATCGTAGATGGCGATGGCGATTCGGTTGATGCCATCGAACTCGCGCTTCATCTCGTCATGATAGCAAGCCAAGCGTTCGCCCAGGCCCTGATGTACCGGACGAAAATTCTGAACGGCTTTCGGTGCCGCCTTGGCGGCCCCCGACGCTCCCGACCTCATATGGGCGCTCTCCCCGATTCCGGGCCTTTGCGGCCCCTTCTTGTGCGTAACATCATAGCGCCATCGCGGCGCGCCTCAATCGAAAATGGTTTCGCCGAAGCGCGCCTGAATGTCGGCCACCGTCTCGGGATTGTCGGCCAGCGCCGCCACGCAATCCGCGTCGAACTTGACGCCCGCCTGGGACCGCAGCAATTCCAGCGCCTCGCCGTTGCTCCACGCCTTCTTGTACGGGCGTTCGCTGGTCAGGGCGTCGAACACGTCGGCCACGGCGGCGATGCGGGCCTCGATGGGGATGGCGTCGCCCGACAGGCCATAGGGATAGCCGGACCCGTCCAGCGCCTCGTGGTGATAGGCCACGATATTGCGCAGCAGGTCGAAATGCGGCATGGCCTTGAGGCCGAAATCCTGCACCATCAGGTCGACGATGTGGACACCCTTCTCCACATGGGTCTTCATGACCTCGAATTCCTCGAAGGTCAGGCGGCCGGGCTTGAGCAGGATGGCGTCGGGCACCGACACCTTGCCCACGTCGTGCAGCGGCGCGAACTGAAAGACGTATTCGACGAATTCGTCGCTGAGCCCCTTGGCATCGGCCAGCTTGGCGGCGATCATGCGGGCATAGCGGGCCATGCGCGCCAGATGCGAGCCGGTTTCCTCGTCCCGCGCCGAACTGACCGAACGGATCACCTTCACCGCCGCCTGCATCATGCGCACGGTGTCCAGTTCGCGCATGACCGCCAGGCTGATCAGTTCGGCATAGGGCCGCAACCGCGCCAACACCGGGGCGACGAAGAAATTGGGCAGCGACGAGTTGAAGAACAGGAAGCCGTAGAACGTGCCCTTGTGGACGATGGGCGCGGTATAGCTGGAGCGGTAGCCCGAGGCCACCAGCTTCTGGGCGTGTTCCTGCCCGGCCTCGGCGGCGGCGGACAGATCGTTGATGGTGCGCCGCGCCCCGGTCCACGCCAGTTGTTGCAGGCTGGGCATCTGCGACAGCCGCGCCACCACGTGTTCCAGCGGCGATTCGCCGTCCGAGGAATGGATGAAGGTCTTCAGCAGGTCGGTGCTGTCGTCGTACAGCGCCACGGCGACACGGCTGAGCGCGGCCAAGGACGCATCGCCCTTGATCTCGTCATGCAGACAGATCAGACGTTCCGCAAGGCCCCGCTGCATCAGCGGCAGCGCCGCATGAGCCGCTTCCACCGAACCACCCCCCCATGGTTGACAGGCCGATACGTTAGCAAGGGGGCATGACAAAGGTCAAATGCGCAAAGGCTGTGCACATAAAAGAAATGCCCGGAGGCTGGGCCTCCGGGCATCACATTTTGTCACAATTTGACTTAGTCGTTCAGTTTCTTGGCCATCTCGCGCAGCACGAACTTCTGGATCTTGCCGGTCGAAGTCTTGGGCAGCGGACCGAAGACCACGGTGCGGGGGCACTTGAAGTGGGCCAGACGTTCACGGCAGAAGGCCATGATTTCCTTGTCGGTGACGGTCGAGCCTTCCTTGAGATTGATGAAGGCGCACGGCGTCTCGCCCCACTTTTCGTCGGGACGGGCGCAGACGGCGGCTTCGACCACGTCGGGATGCTGGAACAGCACGCCCTCGACCTCGATGGTCGAGATGTTCTCGCCGCCCGAGATGATGATGTCCTTGGACCGGTCCTTCAGCTCGATATAGCCGTCGGCATGCCAGACGCCCAAATCGCCGGTGTGGAACCAGCCGCCGGCAAAGGCTTCTTCCGACGCCTTGGGGTTCTTCAGGTAGCCCTTCATCACCACGTTGCCGCGGAAGAACACCTCGCCCATGGTGACGCCGTCCTTGGGGGCCGGTTCCAGGGTGGTCGGGTCGGCGACCATCAGCCCTTCCTGCATGACGTAGCGCACGCCCTGGCGGGACTTCAGGCGCGCCCGCTCGTCCAGCGGCAGTTCGTCCCATTCCTCGTGCCAGGCACAGACGGTGGTCGGGCCGTAAACCTCGGTCAGACCGTAGACGTGGGTGATCTTGAAGCCCTGGCTTTCCAGACGGCCGATGACGGCGGCGGGCGGCGGCGCGGCGGCGGTCATGAACTCGACCGGATGCGGCAGCGGCTTGCGATCGGCATCGGACGCGTTGATCAGCATGCCCATGACGATGGGGGCGCCGCACAGATGCGTGACCTTGTGCTCGGCGATGGCGGCGAACATGCTGGCGGCATCGACACGGCGCAGGCAGACGTTGACGCCGACCATGGCGGTGACGGTCCACGGGAAGCACCAGCCGTTGCAGTGGAACATGGGCAGGGTCCACAGATAGACCGGATGCCCGCTCATGCCCCAGGTCATGGCGTTGCCGATGGCGTTGATGTAGGCGCCGCGATGGCTGTAGACCACGCCCTTGGGATTGCCGGTGGTGCCCGAGGTGTAGTTGAGCGCGATGGATTCCCATTCGTCGGCGGGCCAGCGCCACTGGTAATCGGCGTCGCCGGTGGCGATGAACTGCTCGTAGGTGCATTCACCCAGCAGGTCGCCGCCCTTGACCGACGGGTCGTCGATGTCGATGACGATCAGCTTGCGGCCGATCATGCCCAGCGCCTTGCGGATGACGCCCGAGAATTCGCGGTCGGTGATCAGCACCTTGGCTTCGCCGTGTTCCAGGATGAAGGCCAGGGCCTCGGCATCCAGGCGGATGTTCAGGGCGTTCAGCACGGCACCGATCATGGGCACGCCGAAATGCGCCTCGAAGATTTCCGGGATATTGGGGGCCATGACGGCCACGGTGTCGCCAACGCCGATGCCGCGCTTGCTCAGCGCCGAGGCCAACTGGCGGCAACGCTTGTAGGTTTCGCCCCAGGTGCGGCGCAGGTCGCCGTGGATGATCGCGGTGCGGTTGGGATAGACGAAGGCCGCGCGCTCGAGGAACTGCAAGGGAGTGAGCGGAACGAAATTGGCCGCGTTCTTGTCCAGGTTCTGCTCATACGGATTGTACATCTACGCCTTCCTCCCTTTGGGCGATCTCTGCATGCCGCCTTCCCCTCTTCCGTAGAAGGGCGGCCGGGTGAGCATGCTTGCGGACGAGAACTTTTTCAAGTCGGCCTCTCATGTGCTCGGTGGTTGACAGAACGGCCCGTCGGCGCATGTGATGGGGGATGCGTATCGCCCTGGTCGTCAACCGGTCCGCCGGAACCTTCCACCGCCTGCCCCTGGAACCCACGGTTTCCGCCGTGGCCGAAGCCTTTCGCGCCAAGGGTCATAGCGTCGAAACAGCCATCTGCGGCCGCCGCGACCTGGCCGGAATGCTGTCGGCGCTGGCGCAGCGCACCGACCTGGACGCGGTGGTGTGCGGCGGCGGCGACGGCACCATCCTGACCGCCATCCTGGCCGGGCTGGGACAGGACCGCCCGCTGGGCATCCTGCCGCTGGGCACCCTGAACCTGTTGGCCCGCGACCTGAAGCTGCCGCCCGACCCGGTCGAGGCGGCACGTCTGCTGGCCGCGGGCCGGGTCGCCGCCATCGATCTGGCCGAGGTCAACGGCCTGCCCTTCGCCATCTGGGCGTCCTTGGGCATGCATCCGTGGATCGTGCGCCGCCGCGACAAGATGCAGCGCGGCGGCTTTCGCAAGTGGCCCGCCTTCGCCCTGGCGGCGTTCCGCGCCTTTCGCCGCTATCCGCTGGTGCGGGCGACGTTGATGGTGGGCGGCCGTCAGATCGTGGCGACGACGCCGTTGCTGGTGATTTCCAACAATGCCTGGCGCGAGGAAACCCTGCCGCTGACCCGCGAAACCCTGGACCGGGGCGAATTGGTGGTGCACGTGGCGCGGGTGCGCAGCCGCCTGGGGCTGCTGTGGCTGGCGTTGCGCGCCCTGCTGGGGGCGTGGAACGTCAGCGGCCTGCTGGACACCTACCGCACCGACGAAGTGCGGGTGGTCAGCCGCAAGCGTCGGCTGATGCTGTCGCTGGACGGCGAGGTCACGGTGCTGCGTTCGCCCCTGGTGTTCCGTCTGCGGCCGCGCGGCCTCAGCGTGCTGATGCCGCCGAACGGAGAGTGACGCCATGCCCGTGCTCGTCCACCTGTCCGACCTGCATTTCGGCCGCACCGACGCCACGGTGGTCGAGGCGCTGCTGGCCGACCTGATCCAGAACAAGCCCGATCTGGTGATCATCTCGGGCGACCTGACCCAGCGGGCGCGAAGCCGTCAGTTCGCCGAGGCCCGCGCCTTCCTCGACCGCCTGCCCGCCCCCGCTTTGGTGGTGCCGGGCAACCACGACCTGGCGCCATTCTATTCGCTCAACCGATTGTTCCGCCCCCGGGCCAAGTTCGAAAACCACCTGGCCGGTCACGCCGACGCCCCCATCTGGCGCGACGATTCCCTGGTGGTGGTCGGGCTGGACAGCACCCGCCACTTGCGCTGGAAAAGCGGCAAGCTGCGCGCCAGCCATCTGGACAAGGTGGAACTGGCGCTGGAGGGCGCCCCGCCCGGCGCCTGCAAGGTGACGTTCCTGCACCACCCCCCGACCACCACCAGCCAGTCGGGCCATTCCTTCACGGCGCTGGCCGATCTGGGGGTGGACCTGATCCTGGCGGGCCACGTCCACCACGCCCACATGGACCTGATCGACGGCGGCTATCATGGTTCCAGCGTGCTGATCCAGGCGTCCACCGCCTGCTCGACCCGGCTGCGCGAGGACGCCAACGGCTATTGTGTCATCCGGGTTGACATGCCCCGGGTGGCCGTCGAATTGCGCGGCTGGTCCGGCGAACGCTTTCACGCCGTGCGCCACCAGGATTTCCACAAGATCGCCGGGCAGTGGCAGGCAAAAACCTAACGCCCCAGGGCTTCCTGACGGCGGCGGATGGGCTCGGGCCAGGTGGATTTGATGAAGGCGATCACCGCGCGGATCTCGGCATCCGACAATTTGCCCACATAGGACGGCATGGCCGATTTGTAATCGGGCGGCGCATAGCGCGCCATGCCGTGCTTGGTGATGCCGAACAGGTGTTCGTCGCTGTGGTGCCAGGTGTGGCCGCTGGCGTCGTGCGGCGGCGCGGGCAATTGGCCGTCGGGCTTCCGCGTCCGCCAATCGGCCTCGCCTTGCAAATTGGCGCCGTGGCACTGGGCGCAATGGATGGCGTACAGCCCGGCGCCGCGCGCCACCTGACGGGGATTGTCGGGGTCGATGGCCTGACGGACGGACCACGCCCACCAGCCGCCGACGGCCAGGGCCGCCAGCAGCGCGCAAAGGGTCAGGATCGGCAACGGGCGGCGCATCATGGCGCGGCAGTATAGCGAAAACGCCAGGGTTGCAAACGGCGACGATGGGCGCATCATGGCGCCGCTGCCAAACGGAGGCCCCGGCCCATGAGCACCGTGCTGATCTCCATCTTTTGCCCCGACCGCACCGGCCTGGTGGCCGCCATCACCGGACGTCTGTTCGAGATCGGCGCCAATCTGGGCGACACCAGCTTCGCCATGCTGGGCAGCGGCGCCGAGTTCACCTCGGTCTGCGACCTGCCCGCCGACATTTCAGCCGCCGACCTGGAAACCGATCTGGGCGGCCTGCCCGAACTGGCCGGAGCCCGCCTGAACGTGCGCCCGTTCGAGCTTGACGCCGCCACCGGACCGCTGGGACAGGTGACACACCGCATCGTCCTGTCGGGCGGCGACCGTCCCGGCCTGATCGCCCGCTTGTCCGAGGTGTTCGGCAGCTTCAAGGCCAACATCGTCCGCCTGGACGCCCAGCGCGTGCCGGAACAGGGGCTGTACGTCACCCGCCTTGCGGTTTCCATCCCCGAGCGGACCGAAGCCTGCCTGAACACGGTGGCCAACACCGCTGGTGAACTTAATCTGTCCTGTCACGTCGAGATGGCTCAAGCCTGAAACGGCACTTTTAAAGCGCCACACAACACCTTGATTTTCAGAAATCTTCCGGCAGTTCAACCGCCATCATAAGCGTGGATTGCAGCGGGTTGAAATTGTCGTCCGACAGCACATAGGCGACCGCCCGGCCATCGGCCCGGCGGCGCACCGCCAGCCCTTCGTAATTGTCCACCAGCAGCGGCGGCGCCAGGGTGTAGACCACCTGCCCCCGCATTTCCGCCCCCGGTCGCACCTGGGCCTCCGACACCCGCACCAGCCTGCTGGCCGAGCCCGTCAGCAGGCTGAAACTGCGTTCCAGCACCAGCAGATCACCGCCGGGAATCTGCGCGGCGGCGGTGGGCTGGAACGGGCCGCTGCGGACATAGGACAAAGCGTGCCAGCCACCCGGCCCGCCGACCCAGGCCAGCCCCCGCCCTTGGGGATCAACGCCATCCTCGGACAACAACAGCAGACGGCCGTCCTGCAACCGCGCCATGGCCTCGACACCGCCATTCTCGGGTTGCTCGGCCAAGCCGCCGGGCGGGTCCAGGACTTGCGGCCGGTCACTCAGGGCGTCGCCATAGGACAACAGGCGGTGGCGACGCTCGAAGCTGACCAGCCAGCCCTGGGGCAGACGCAGGATCTCCTCGGCGTCGCTATCCTCCTTGCCGCCGCCCAAGCCGCCCAGCGGCGCCATCTCCAAATCGGCGAAAGCCAGCGGCCGCCCGGTATGGTCGGTGGTCATGCGGAACCGCGCCACCTGCCCACGATCGCTGATGGCGGTGACGCGGTCGCCGTCCAGGGACAGGCCGGACAGGCCGCCGAAATCGCGGCCGCCGCGCAAATGGTGGATCGACAGCACCCGGGCCGCGCCCAATTGGGCGGCGGCGCCCAGCGGGCGTTCCTCGGCCACCATGTCGGCGGCCGGGGCGCGGCAGGCGGATAACGCCAGGATCAGCACGACCAGGGGCAAACGATGTCGCATGGGCTTCCTTAAACGTCGCGGCTTGGGCAATATGCCGCGCATGCGCCCGGAAATCTCCTCCTCGTTCCCACACTTCGCCCAACTGGACCCGGATTCCGCCCGCCTGCTGGACGGCGCCGCCCGGGTCATCGACGTGCCCGCCGGGACCGTGCTGTTCCAGGACGGCGCGGAATGCTCGGCCTACGTGCTGGTGATGGACGGCTCGATCCGCGTGCAGAAGGTCGCGGAAAGCGGCCGCGAGATCGTGCTGTACCGGGTCGAGGGCGGCCAGTCCTGCGTGCTGACCACCAATTGCCTGATCGCGCGCGAGGATTACGCCGCCCAAGGCATCGCCGAAACGGCGGTGCGCGCCCTGGTGCTGCCCGCCCCCACCTTCCGTGCCCTGCTGGGCAAATCCGAGGCGTTCCGCGATTTCGTGTTTTCCGCCTACGCCACCCGCATCGCCGACCTGCTGCTGCTGATCGAGGAAGTGGCGTTCGGCCGCATCGACATGCGGCTGGCGTCGTGGCTGCGCGGCCGGGCCGACGCGGCCGGGCTGGTCCAGGCCACCCATCAGGACATCGCCACCGAACTGGGCACCGCGCGCGAGGTGGTCAGCCGCCAGCTCAAGGAATTCGAGCGGCGCGGCTGGGTCCGGCTGCATCGCGGCCGGGTCGAGGTCAAGGACCGCGAGGCGCTGGCCCAGGTGGTCTGATTCCCCCCCTTTGTGACCAAGTCACGGAACCGATGCGCGACACCGGCTATAAAAGCCACAGTCAACCCATCCGGAGTTCCCTTCATGACCAAGAATGTCGGCGGCATCGACCGCATCCTGCGCATCCTGGCCGGTATCGTGCTGATCGCCCTGGCCGTCACCGGCGTCGTGGGCGTGTGGGGCTATATCGGCGTGGTGCCGCTGGTCACTGCCGCCATGGGCTGGTGCCCGGCCTACTCGATCCTGAAGATCAACACCTGCGGCTGCGCCAAGGGCTGATTTTCCTTGCAGGATATGGTGGCGCAACCGTATGGTTGACACCTGATCTTTGCTGACGCTGATGGAACGGCGGCTGCCCGATGGGGCGGCCGCCGTTTTGTTTTGATTCCGCAATCACTCGTTGCGCAATCGAACAGACAGCCGATCCCGCCCATTCCCCTGCCCAGGAACAAGGCTGACCTGCCCTTGGTTTGGGCAAACCCTGCAACCAATCAACGGAATTGCTGGCCTGACAAACAGGCACGCCGGTTGCATTGGTTTCGGACGCAGGGTTCGTTGACAGAGGGAGGGCCATGGCTTTCGACGAAATGAAGGCCCCGGACGGCGCGGTTCGCGCCCCATACCGGGCCTACGAAAACTGGCTGTTGTCGGCGGCGCCCGACCTGCTGCCCCGCAAGCACGAGCAGGCCGACGAGCTGTTCCGCCGCATCGGCATCACCTTCAACGTCTATGGCGACCAGGACGGCACCGAGCGCCTGATCCCCTTCGACCCCATTCCGCGCATCCTGACCGCCAAGGAATGGAGCCGGGTGCACGATGGCTGCATCCAGCGGGTCAAGGCGCTGAACGCCTTCATCCACGACATCTATCACGGCCAGGAAATCCTGAAGGCCGGGATCATCCCGCGCGAACAGGTGCTGGCCAACGACAGCTACAAGCCGGAAATGCACGGCATCGACGTCGCCCGCAATGTCTATGTCCAGATCGCGGGCGTGGATGTGGTGCGCACCGGCGCCGATGAATTCTATGTGCTGGAGGACAATCTGCGCACGCCGTCGGGGGTGTCCTACATGCTGGAGGACCGGGCGATGATGATGCGCCTGTTCCCCGATTTGTTCGCCCGCCACCGGGTCAAGCCGGTGGACCATTACCCCGATCTGCTGCTGAAGGCGCTGCGCAGCGTGGCGCCGCCCGCCTGCGACGGCGAGCCGTGCGTGGTGGTGCTGACCCCGGGCTATTACAACAGCGCCTATTTCGAGCACGCCTTCCTGGCCGAGCAGATGGGCGTCGAACTGGTGGAAGGCCGCGACCTGTTCGTGGACGAAGGGCTGGTGTGGATGCGCACCACCCGTGGTCCCAAGCGGGTTGACGTCATCTATCGCCGTATCGACGACGATTTCCTCGACCCCCTCGCCTTCCGCCCGGATTCGACCCTGGGCGTGGCCGGGCTGCTGTCGGCCTATGCCAAGGGCGGCGTGACCCTGGCCAACGCCATCGGCACCGGCGTGGCCGACGACAAATCCACCTATATCCACGTCCCCGAGATGATCGAGTTCTATCTGGGCGAAAAGCCGATCCTGCCCAACGTGCCCACCTGGCGGCTGGAGCGCGAGGACGACCGCAAATACGTTCTGGAGCATCTGGCCGAACTGGTGGTCAAGGAGGTTCACGGCTCGGGCGGCTACGGCATGCTGGTCGGCCCGACCTCGACCAAGGAGCAGATCGAGACGTTCCGCGCCAAGATCCTGGCCAATCCCGGCAATTACATCGCCCAGCCGACCCTGGCGCTGTCAACCTGCCCCACTTTGGTTGACAAGGGCATCGCCCCCCGCCACGTCGATCTGCGACCGTTCGTGCTGTCGGGCGAAACCACGACGCTGGTGCCGGGCGGCCTGACCCGCGTGGCGCTGAAAGAGGGATCGCTGGTGGTCAATTCGTCGCAGGGCGGCGGAACCAAGGACACCTGGGTGCTGGAGGACGACGCATGCTGAGCCGCACCGCCGATCACCTGTACTGGATGAGCCGCAACATCGAGCGGGCCGAGAATATCGCCCGCTTCCTGGACGTGGCCAACCGCCTCAGCCTGTCGGGCGGCGGTGCCCGCGACAGTTGGCAGCCGCCGCTGACCATCGCGGGCAGTCCCCAGGCTTATGCCGACCGCCACGGCGAGGTTGCCGCCGTCAACGTCATCACCTGGGCGGTGTTGGACCCCACCAACCCGTCATCGATTTATTCCTGCCTGCGCACCGGGCGCGAGAACGCCCACGCCGTGCGCAGCGTCATCCCCACCGAATTGTGGGAGATCATCAACGATATCTGGCTGGAGGTGAAACGCATCGACGGCGCCCGCCTGCGCGAACAGGGGCTGACCGGCTTTTGCGAATGGGTCAAGGACCGCTCGCACACCGTGCGCGGCGCCACCCACAGCACCATGCTGCGGGACGAGGCGTTCTGGTTCGTGCGCCTGGGCACCTTCCTGGAACGCGCCGACAACACCGCCCGCCTGCTGGGCGTGCGGTCCAAGGGCATGACCGCCGAATCGCGGGTGGTGCCCGCCTCGGACCAGTTGCATTGGGCGGCGGTGCTGAAATCGGTGTCGGCCTATAAATCCTATCGCGCCCTGACCCGCGACGACGTCTCGCCCGCCGGGGTGGCGGAAATGCTGATCATGAACGCCGACATGCCGCGTTCGCTGCACGCCTGCCTGGATTCCGTCTCGACCATCCTGGACCGCATCTCGCCGCAGGCGGAATGCACCCGGCTGGCGGGCGCCGCCCATGCCCGGCTGCATTACGGGCGGCTGGAGGAATTGCTGGCCGACGGCCTGGATGCCTTCGTCAGCCAGTTCATCCTGGGCAACAACGCCCTGGGCAGCGAAATCCACAAGGACTTCCTGATGACGTCCTGAAAGTCCCGATGCGCCGCCACGCCCCGAAAGCGGGCGGCGCATCACGGCCACCATTCTCGATCGGGGGGAGAACAATGACCTATTGCGTGGCGATGGCGCTGGACCAGGGTCTGGTGCTGGCGTCGGATTCGCGGACCAATGCCGGGGTCGACCACATCTCGACCTACCGCAAGATGCGGGTGTGGGTGCGCGAGGGCGAACGGGTGCTGGTGCTGATGAGCGCCGGCAATCTGGCCATCACCCAGGCGGTGGTGGCGGTGCTGGAACGCAACATCCGCACCGAGGAATCCAGACATTCACTGTTGCTGGCGGAATCCTTCTACGATTGCGCCGTGCTGGTGGGCCAGGCGGTGCGCGAGGTGCACGCCCGCGACGCCAAGGCGCTCAAGGAAAACGGCGTGGATTTCAACGTCTCGCTGATCCTGGGCGGCCAGATCAAGGGCGAGCCGCCGCGCCTGTTCCTGGTCTACGCCGCCGGGAACTTCATCGAGGCGACGCCGGAAACCCCCTATTTCCAGATCGGCGAAAGCAAGTACGGCAAGCCGGTGATCGACCGCGTCATCAAGCCGGGCACCGATTTGACCCAGGCCGCCAAATGCGCCCTGCTGTCCATGGATTCCACCATCCGCTCCAACGTCACGGTCGGGCCGCCCATCGATTTGCTGCTGTACCGCGCCAACAGCTTCACCGTGGACAACCACCAACTGATCCAGGAACACGACCCCTATTTCGAGGACATCCGCAACCGTTGGGGCCAGGGCCTCAACAGCCTGTTCCAGGTGATCCCCGACCCGCCCTGGGCGGCGAAACCGTGAACGGCGCCCGGGGCTATTTCCTCAGGCGCCATTCCGCCAGATAAGGCAACGCCATCACCGCCAGCATCAGCGACCACACCAGCATTTCGCCGTTGGCGAAGAAGATGGTGGCCAGCAACGGCGCCTGTTCGGCCCAGGTGGTGTGCATGGCCTGGAAATCCTCACCCACATAGAGCGCCAGGGATTCCGAGGCCGGGGCCAGCAGCACCGACAGCGCCAGGGCAAGGGTCATTTCCTTGCCCGCCGCGCGGCGGGCGGGAATACCGCCCGAGAACAGACGGCCGATGGCGAACGCCTGCTTCCAGTCCAGCTTCCACGCCCACATGCGGATCACCGCCCACAAGGTGATTCCGACACACGGCACCAGATATTCCACGTTGGGAATGTCGCGGTAGCGGCCGTTGAAGAACAGCAGCAACGTCACCAGCCACGCCATCACCGCATAGAAGATGGCGAAACGCTCGGCCCACAGCGACCGGTGCGGTTGGGCGCCATCGCGCAGCGAGCGGCCGACCACGTTGACCAGCAGCACCGCGAAGGCGACGTGCAGCACGATGCGGACCAGGGTCAGGGCATCCTGGATGAACGGCTCGACCGCCAGCCACGCCTTGGAACCGGGCAGCATCATGGCGACGAACCAGATCAGGCGGTCGCTGTCGCGGGTATCCCAGGCGTTGGCGGCCTGCCACACCACCGCCGAGGCGACCACCTGGGCGAACGCCGCCAGGGCCACGGCGCGGGCCGGGGAGTATTCACCGGAACGGCGCAGGAAGACCAGCGCCGCCAGGGCGCCCAGCACCGCCGCCACGGCGCCCTGCGACGCCCAGCGCGGGTTGTCCTGGACCGGGCCGGACATGGTGAACTTGACGTCGCGGTGGGTATCGACCACGCCCCAATAGGCGCCGACCGTGCCTTCCAGCTTGGCCTTCCACGGCTGGTCGAAGGCTTCGACCACGTTGTAATCGAAGCCGTTTTCCTTGGACACCTTGGCCAGGGTGCGCACGAACTTGGCGGCGTTCTCGGTATTGACCGCCGCCGGGCCGCGGTTGCGGCCCTTGGTCGGCCATCCGGCCTCGCCGATCAGGATGGGCTTGCCGGGGAACTTCTCCTGCATCATGCGGTAAATCTTGACGATGTGCTCGGCGGCACCCTCGACGCCGATGGGCTCGTCCTCCCAATAGGGCAGGATGTGGATGGTGATGTAATCCACCTCGTCCGCCACCTGGGGATAGCGCAGGTAAAAGGCCCAGACGTCGGCATAGGACACCGGCTGTTTCACCGCCGCCTTGACCTGGCGGATATAGGCGATCAGTTCGTCGGGCTTGAGGTCCTGGCGCAGCAGCACCTCGTTGCCGACGATCACCCGCTTGATGGAATCGGGGTAATCGTTGGCGGCCTTGATCAGCGCCTCGACCTCGGCGGCGTTGATGTCCAGCTTCTTGCCCAGCCACGCCGAATGGGTGACTTCGATACCGTACTTGCGCGCCAGTTCCGGCACGATGTCCATGCCCTCGCGCGAGGTATAGGTCCGCACGCCCTTGGCGACGCCCACCAGACTCTTCAAATCCTCGTCCACCTGGGCGGGCGGCGGATATTGCTGGGAAATGGGGCTTTGGCCACGCCGGAACGGCGCGAAGGACACCGACGGGAACGGTTCGTCGAAGGCCAGGGCCACCGGCACCGGCCGGTTGCAGACCCACCAGCCGCCCAGGGCGGCCAGGGCGGTAACAGCGACGATCAACAGGGTAACTGGAAGACGCATGGATCAGGCCCCAAGATTGGCCCGCCCGTCATACTAGATTTCTTCCACCTCGACCACCCCGGGAACCGAACGCAGGCCGTTCATGAAGCCGGGATTGATCTGGATGGTGCGGTCCAGCGACAATTCCACCTCGCGCCGGTCCATCTGCGCCACGATGATGATGCGGTTGCGGCCCTTGCCTTCCTTGGCCACCATCTGGGCCAAAGCGGGCAACGGCGCCTCGTCGCGTACGAAGATGCGCAGACCGGCGGCGGCGCGGGCCGCTTCGCTGTCCAGCGAGGCGATGCGCTGGCAGGTCATGCGCACCTGTTCGTCCTCCAGCTTGGCGTCCACCTCCAGCAGCAGCGGCCCGCCCGCTTCCAGCAGGTCGCGCGACGCCGCCAGGGTTTCCGAGAACACCGTCACCTCGAACATGCCCGACGCGTCGGACAGGGTCAGGAAGGCATAGCGGCTGCCCTTGGCCGAGGTTCGTTCCTGTTTGGCCAGCATGGTGCCCGCCAGCTTGACCCGGCCCTTGCCGCCGCCTTGCAGGTGGCCGACCAACTCAGCGATCTTGACCACGCCCAGGCGTTTCAGGCTTTTGCCATAGGCATCCAGCGGGTGGGCCGACAGATAGAAGCCGATGGCGTCGAATTCCTGGCTCAACTTTTCATGCGGCGACCAATCGGCGGCGTTTTCCAGCTTGGGCGCCGGGGCGATGTTGCCGCCCAGCAGGCTCATCTGGCTGGAATCACGCTGTTCCGCCTCGGCCGCGCCGTAACGCAGCAGGGGTTCGCAATTCTTGAACACCTTGCCCCGGTTCTTTTCCAGGGAATCGAACACACCGGCCCGCACCATGTTTTCCATCTGGCGGCGGTTCAGTTGCTTGGTATCCAGGCGGCGGGCGAAATCCCACAGATCCTTGTAGGGGCCGCCGCGCTCGCGTTCCTCGACGATCTGGCGGCAGGCGCCCTCGCCCACGTTCTTCAGCGCCGCCAGGGCATAGCGCACCGCCAGGGTGCCGTCGGGCAGCTTTTCCACGCTGAAATCGGCGCGGGATTTGTTGATGTCGGGCGGCAACAGCTTGATCTTCAGGCGGTCCAGTTCCTGGCGGGCACCGTTCAGCTTGTCCGTGTTGCTCATTTCATAGGTCATGGTCGCCGCCATGAACTCGGCCGGGTGATTGGCCTTGAGCCACGCCGTCTGATAGGCGATCAGCGCGTAACAGGCGGCATGCGACTTGTTGAAGCCGTATTCGGCGAACTTGGCCACCTTGTCGAAGATCATCGACGCCTGATCGGCATCGACGCCACGCGCCACCGAACCATCCACGAACAGCTTGCGCTGGGCCTCCATCTCCTCGCGGATCTTCTTGCCCATGGCGCGGCGCAACAGGTCGGCGCCGCCCAGCGAATAGCCCGCCAGCACCTGCGCCAACTGCATCACCTGTTCCTGGTACACCATGATCCCGAAGGTTTCCTTCAGGATCGGTTCCAGCACCGGATGCATGTAATCCGGTTCCTCGCGCCCGTGCTTACAGGCGATGTAGCGCGGAATCTGGTCCATGGGGCCGGGACGGTACAGCGCCACCACGGCGATCAGATCTTCCAGGCGGTTGGGATGCATCTTGCGCAGCACGTCGCGCATGCCCGCCGATTCCAACTGGAACACGCCGGCGGTGTCGCCCCGGGTCAACAACTCGTAGGTGGGGCCGTCATCCAGCGGCAGCGCCGACAGGTCGACCTCCAGCCCCTTGGTCTTCTTGATGTGTTTGCAGGCCGTGACCATGACGGTCAGCGTCTTGAGGCCCAGGAAGTCGAACTTCACCAGACCGGTGCTTTCCACCCATTTCATGTTGAACTGGGTGACGGGCATGTCGGAACGCGGATCACGGTACAGCGCCACCAACTGGTCCAGCGGCCGGTCGCCGATCACCACGCCCGCCGCGTGGGTCGAGGCGTGGCGGTACAGGCCCTCCAGCTTCATGGCCATGTCGATCAGGTGGCGGACCGTCTCGTCGCTTTCGCGGGCTTCCTTCAGCAGCGGCTCGATGTCCAGCGCCTGTTCCAGCGTCACCGGATTGGCCGGGTTGTTGGGCACCATCTTGCAGATGCGGTCGACCTGGCCATAGGGCATCTGCAACACACGGCCGACGTCGCGCAGCACGGCGCGGGCCTGAAGCTTACCGAAGGTGATGATCTGGGCGACGTGGTCGTAGCCGTATTTGTTCTGCACGTACTTGATCGTCTCTTCACGCCGGTCCTGGCAGAAGTCGATATCGAAGTCGGGCATGGAAACGCGTTCGGGATTAAGGAAACGCTCGAACAGCAGCCCCCAGCGCAGCGGGTCCAGGTCGGTGATGGTCAGCGCCCACGCCACCGCCGAACCGGCGCCCGAACCACGACCCGGTCCGACCGGAATATCGTGCAGTTTGGACCATTGGATGAAGTCGGACACGATCAGGAAGTAGCCGGGAAAGCCCATCTGTTCGATGATGCCCACTTCGTACTCGATGCGCTCGCGGTACGGCTTGGCGGCGTGTTCCTTTTCCTCCTCGGTCATGCCGGGCTGGAAGACGTGCTTTTCCAGCCGCATGGCCAAACCTTCCCAGCACTTCTTGCGCAGCACCTCGGCCTCGGTCAGACCGTCCATGCGATAGGGCGGCAGCAGCGGCTTGCGCTTGGGCACCATGAAGGCGGTACGGCGGGCCACCACCAGGGTGTTGTCGCAGGCTTCGGGCAGGTCGGCGAACAGCTCGCGCATTTCCTGGGGCGATTTCAGGTAATGCTCGGGCGTCAGGCGGCGGCGTTCGTCCTGCGAGACATAGGCGCCCTCGGCGATGCAGATCAGCGCGTCATGCGCCTCGTACATCTCGCGGTTGGGGAAATACGCCTGGTTGGTGGCGACCAGCGGCAGATCGTGCTTGTAGGCCAAGTCCACCAGCCCCGGCTCGGCGCGGTCCTCGTCCTCCAGGCCGTGGCGCTGAAGCTCCACATAGGTGCGCCCGGCGAAGGCCCGGGCCAGACGCACCAGGGTGATCTCGGCCCGGTCCTTCTGCCCTTCCAGCAACAGCCGGTTGACCGGACCGCCGGTGGCGCCGGTCAGCAGGATCAGGCCGTCATTGTGATTTTCCAGATCATGATAGCTGACCTGCGGCGTCTCGCCGCCGGGGGTTTCCAGATAGGCCCTGGACACCAGCTTCATCAGATTGCCGTAGCCGGTTTCCGACTGGCACAGCAGCACGATCCAGTCCGGCTCGGGGCGGCGGCCGTCCTTGTTGGGCGCCTCGCCCTCGCGCCGCACCGCCAGTTGCACGCCGATGATCGGCTGCACGCCGCTGTCCGAGCAATAGGTGGTGAATTCCAGCGCGCCGAACAGGTTGGCCTTGTCGGTGATGGCGACGGCGGGCATGCCCTTCTTGTCGCACATCTTGACCAATTCCTTGATCCGGATGGCGCCTTCGGACAGCGAATAGGCGGTGTGGACGCGAAGATGAACGAAATCGGCATGAATAGGCATGCGCCTATGATGCCGCGTCCCCCCCCTCCTCGGCAATGGCGGCCTTCCAGCATTGCTCCAGATCGGCCTCGGCCGCCGCCACCACTTCGCCATCCAGCTTGCCGCCGAACACCATGCCATCCAGGATGGCGGCGATTTCCGGCGGGGTCAGCGGCTGGCGATAGGGGCGCCGCTGGGCCAGGGCCTGGATCACGTCGGCCACGGCGATGATGCGCGCCTCCAGCGGCAGGCCGCCGTTCTCGACATGGAACGGATAGCCCTGGCCCGAGACGTATTCGTGGTGAAAGGCCGCCCAGCGCGCCACCGGCCCGTCGCCGAAGGCGCGGCGCAAGACCTCGTGGGTATCGAAGGCGTGCCGCGCCATGCGGCGGCGTTCCTCGGCGCTCAGCGGGCCTTGCTTGTCCAGCAATTCGTCGGGCACGCGCAGCTTGCCCACATCGTGCAGCAGCGCCGCCACCTCCAGCAGTTCCAGGCTGCGCGGCGGCAGTTTGAACCCCTGCCCCAGACGCAACGCCACGGCGGCGACGCCGACGGAATGACGGCCGGTATAGGGGCTTTTGGCGTCGATGATGTGGCCGAACATGTGGGCCAGCGCCCGCACCTCGGGCCATTCCAACGGCGTGGGGACCGCCGCCGCCATGCGTTCGCGCACCCGTTCGCGCAACGAGGGCTCTTCCTGGACGAACCAGAACGCCTCGCGCATCGCCAAGGTGCGGAACGCCGTCATCAGTTCAGGGGCGAAATGGCTGCCTTCGTAGCGGTTCAGCACGTCGATCAGCGGCCGCCCCTCGGCCACGCCGCGCGCCCGCACCGCGTCGGCGCGGTCCACCAGAAAGATCAGGTTGGCGTTCAGCGCCAGTTCGTCGGGAACGTGACGGCGGCGCAGATCGGCCCAGGGGGTGTGGTGCTCCAGCACCAGCGGCGCCAGATGGGCCAGCGGCGGCACCGCCTCCAGATAGGCGAAGCCGCGCTCGCAATGGGCGTGCTCGCCTTCCCACAGGATGTCGTTGACCAAGGAACGGTGCTCGCGGGTCGAGGACACGCCGCAATCGTGCAACAGCCCGGCCTGGGTCAAGAAATGCACCCGCCCGGCGGGCCAGCCCAGTTCCTCGGCGCACAATCCGGCCATCAGCGCCACGCGGTGGCCGTGGCCGATCTCGTCCACACCGATGAAATCCAGGGCATCGGCCAGCGCCAGAATGGCGCGGTCCAGATCGACGGCGCCCGCCACGGGAACCGCATCGGCGTTGGGAGACATGACGGCCTCCTTGATTTATCGCCTTTCAGTATAACGCAATCTCAGCGTTTGCGCACATCCCGCGGCCAATCCATGTATTCCGGCGGCCGCTTGCGTACCCAGGCGATGAATTTGGCCATGGCGGGATCGGCGCGCACCGCCTCGGGCGTGGCGAAGTCGCGCGCCAGTTCACGCTCGCTGAAGCGGGCGTGCAGGGTGCGGTGGCAGACGCGATGCAGATGGGACGTCAGCCGCCCGCCCTCGGATTTGGGAACCCAGTGATGTTCGTCCACCGACGGACCGGCGATCATGGGGCGGCCGCAGATGGGGCATAGCCCCAACATGGATCAGGCCAGAACCGCCACGGCGGCGCCCCCCACCATCACCGCGAAGGTGGACAGCATGCCGAACACCCGGAAGCGGAAATTTTCCGCCGTCTGGCTGACGCCCCAGGCATGGGAGCAACGCCCGACCAACAGCGCCAGCCCCAGCAGATGCACCAGCCACGGGGTAGCGCCGTTGATTTCCGCCAGGGCGATGACGATCAACGCCAGCGGGACATATTCGGCGAAATTGCCATGTGCGCGGATCGCGCGTTGCAGGGCGGAATCGCCGCCATCCCCCAGGGCGACGCGCAGCCGCTTGCGGATGCCGATCACCCGATAGCTGAGGGTGAAATACAGAACACACAATGGCAGCGCATACAGCGCGGTGATCTTGGCGTTCATCCCAGATCCCCCCTCTCTGTCAGACCGGAACCAGTTGCCCGTCCTGCATGCGCACCACCCGGTCCATGCGGGCCGCCAGATCCGGGTTGTGGGTGGCGATCAGCGCCGCCACGCCCGAGGACCGCACCAGGGCGATCAGTTCCCGGAACACCCCTTCGGCGGTGTGCGGGTCCAGATTGCCGGTGGGCTCGTCGGCCAGCAGCACCTTGGGGTCGTTGGCCAGGGCGCGGCAGATGGCGACGCGCTGCTGTTCGCCGCCCGACAACTGGCCGGGGCGATGCTCGGCGCGGGCGGCCAGGCCCATGCGCTCCAGCAGGGCCAGGGCGCGCTTGGCCGCCACGGCGCGGTCGGTCCCGGCGATCATCTGCGGCAGCACCACGTTTTCCATGGCCGAGAATTCCGGCAGCAGGTGGTGGTACTGATAGACGAAGCCAAGATGGGACCGGCGCAAGGCGGTGCGGCGGTCGTCGCCCAGCTTGCCGCACGGCTCGCCCGCCAGCCAGATTTCGCCCTCGTCCGGATGCTCCAGCAGACCGGCGATGTGCAGCAGCGTCGACTTGCCCGCCCCCGAAGGGCCGACCAGGGCGACGATCTCGCCCGGGCGGATGGACAATTCGGCACCATTCAGCACATGCAGAATGTCCTTGCCCTGGGTGAAGCTGCGGCGGATGCCATCAAGGCGCAGGCCGGGAACGTCACTCATAGCGCAGGGCCTCCACCGGGTCGAGCTTGGCCGCCCGCCACGCCGGATAGATGGTGGCGGCGAAGGACAGGCCCAGCGCCATCAGCACCACCGTCACCACTTCGGACGGATCGACGCGGGCGGGAAGCTGGGTCAGGAAGTAGATTTCGGCGGCGAACAGCTCGCGGCCGATGATGGACTGGATGAATTGGCGGATGCCTTCGATGTTGGTGGCGAACAGCACCCCCAGCACCGTGCCGCACACCGTGCCGACCACGCCGACCGAGGCGCCCGCCAGGAAGAAGATGCGCAGGATCATGCCGCGCGTCGCCCCCATGGTGCGCAGGATGGCGATGTCGCGGCCCTTGTCCTTCACCAGCATGATCAGCGACGAGATGATGTTGAACGCCGCCACCAGGATGATCAGCGTCAGGATCAGGAACATCACGTTGCGTTCCACCTGGATGGCGTTGAAGAAGCTGGCGTTGGCCTGCTGCCAGTCATACAGGCGCACGCCGCCCCCGGCGGTGCGGTAGATCTCGGCGCGCAGATCGGGCACCAGATCGGGATTGGTGGTGAACACCTCGATCTGCGTCACGGCGTCGGGCAGCTTGAAATAGGTCTGCGCCGTCTCGAGCGGCATGAAGATGAAACCGGAATCATATTCGAACATGCCGACCTTGAAGGTTCCGGCGATGCGATAGCCGCGCAGGCGCGGCACGGTGCCGAAGGCGGTGGCATTGCCCTTGGGCGAGATCAGGGTGATGGTGTCCCCCACCCCCAGGCCCAGCTTTTCCGCCAGCCGGTGGCCGATCAGCACGGATTCGCCGTCGCGGAACTCCTGGGCCGAGCCGATCAGGTCCTTGGTGATGATCTCGCGCGCCAGCAGGTCGTCGGGGCGCACGCCGCGCACGATGGCCCCCGCGGCAGCACCGCCCGCGCTGGCCATCACCTGCCCTTCCACCGTGGGAATGACCCGGGTGACGCCCGGCAGCTTGCGGATGGCATCGGCCAGCGGGTCGAAACCGGTCAGCACCGGCCCGGCGCCATAGACACCCAGATGGCCGTTGATGCCCAGGATGCGCGACAGCAATTCCTGGCGGAAACCGTTCATCACCGCCATCACCACGATCAGGGTGGCGACGCCCAGGCCGATTCCGGCCAGCGAGAAACCGGCGATGACGGAAATGAACCCTTCCTTGCGGCGGGCACGCAGGTAGCGGAACGCCACCATTCTCTCGAAGGCACCGAACACGAAAATGTTTCCCTTACGGAATGATAACGGCCCGAGGCCGTCTTTAAGCGTTGGCCGACTTTAGGCGTTGGCCTGGGGGATGACAAGACGGGCGATCACCGCACGCCGCGTTTCTGGCAGGCCCGCGCCAGTTCTTCCTGTTCGGGCGAGGTCAGCGGCCGGTCGTTGAAGGTGAAGGTTCCCTTGTTCATATCATAGCGCACGGTGCCCAGGGTCGCCTGGGAATCGCCGCTGCCGCGCTTGGCGTAGGTGGCGCCCTGCATGGGCTTGATGGTCAGCGGGATTTCCAGCACGTCGGGAAGCAGTCCGGGAATGGCATCGGCGCCGCTGCCCGGCACGTCGGCGGGCGCCACCGCCCGGCCCTGGACGTCCACGCCCGGCTGATAGGCGACGTCCGGCGCCGGGACATGGCGGATCAGCCGCGAACAATCGGTCTTGGTGATGACGATGCGCACCGGCTGGCTGGCGACATCCTGCTGCGCCAGGGCCGCACCGCCGCAAACCGCCAGGACCGCGACAAGAACCAGCAGACGGGGCATGGCTATTCTCCGGACACGAAAACCGGGAACAGTGTGGCGGAACCCGCCGATCCGGGCAAGGTTATCCACCGCTCACGAAATATTGCTCAAAAAAGTTAGTGACGCGCGTTAGGAAATTGCGTAAGGTCCGCTCAAGCCCAAAACGGGACGGGGTAGACTGGAAAACCGGCACCCCGCAGCGGCTCAGGTTTAGGGAGGAGTCGCCGGCGTCCGCACCGCGGAGACGCAGGGATGGCAAGATCAGGCCACTGATCTTGCCATTTTGCATTTTCAGCCCCCTACCCTCGCCATCCGAAAAACCCGCCCCGGCGAACCGGAGCGGGCGGGATCGGATGATCAGGCTTGTTCCAGCTCGACCAGAGTTCCGAAGAAGTCCTTGGGGTGCAGGAACAGCACCGGCTTGTCATGGGCGCCGATCTTCGGCTCGCCGTCGCCCAGCACGCGGGCGCCCTGGGCCTTCAACTGGTCGCGGGCGGCATAGATGTCCTCGACCTCGTAGCAGATGTGGTGAATGCCACCCGAGGCGTTCTTTTCCAGGAACGCGGCGACGGGCGACTTGTCGCCCAGCGGGTGCAGCAATTCGACCTTGGTGTTGGGCAGTTCGACGAAGACCACGGTGACACCGTGGGCGGGCTGCGGAACGGGGGCGGAAACCTTGGCGCCCAAGGTGTCGCGGTACAGCTTGGTGGCGGCGTCCAGGTCCGGCACGGCGATGGCGACATGGTTAAGCTTACCGATCATCTGGTCCTCGTCAGGGTTGTTTCATGGCTTCCTTATATCATGGTGACGGTTTCGGGAAAATGCGCGCGTCCACTGCTTTTATGGTCTTGCGCGCCCCTGCCCTTCGGACTACCTAGGACATCCCCCTCCGCAGCGGAGTACGCCCGTGCAGGACCCCATGCCCGACGAAGACGACCGCGCCGCCGTTCCCGTGGCCGCGCTCTTCGCCCCGGAAATGAGCGTGTGGGCCAAGATCGCCAACGCCGTCGTGCTGTTGATGCTGGCCGCCGTGGCGGTGGGCTTCGTGTGGGTCATGAGTTCGCTGCCGCGCATCGAGGGGCGTTTCCCCATCAAGGGGCTGGAGCTTCCGGCCACCGTCACACGCAGCCCGGCGGGCGTGCCCCATGTGGCGGCGCGGTCGGTGCGCGACGCCTATTTCGCCGTGGGCTGGACCCACGCCCAGGACCGGCTGTGGCAGATGGAACTGCAACGCCGCGTCGCCGCCGGACGGCTGGCCGAGGCGGTGGGAGAGCCGGGACTGGACAGCGACCGCTTCATGCGCACGCTGAACCTGCGCGCCCTGGCCGAAACCAGCCTGGACCGGCTGGACAAGCCGACCCGCGATCTGGTGCAGGCTTACAGCGACGGCGTCAACGCCTGGCTGCGCGACCACTGGCACCGCCTGCCGCCGGAATTCATCGCGCTGGGCCTGCGCCCCGAGCAGTGGAGCCCGGTGGATTCCCTGGCCGTCGGCCGCGTTCTGTCGCTGCAACTGACCAACGACTGGCAATCCGAGGTGCTGCGCGGCAAGCTGGCCGCCCGCCTGGATGCCCGCCGCCTGGGCGAATTGTGGCCGGCCGTTCCGGCCGACGCGCCGACCACCCTGGGCGCCGCCACCGCCGACACCCTGCTGGCCGCCCTGCCCGACAGCGGCCGTCCGCATCTGGCGTCGAACGTCTGGGCATTGTCGGGTGCCCACACCGCCAGCGGCAAGCCGCTGCTGGCCAACGATCCCCATCTCGGCCTGCATGCGCCGGTGCAATGGTACCTGCTGTCCATCGAGGCGCCGGGCCTGACGCTGAGCGGCGCCACCATCCCCGGCATTCCGTTCCACCTGGTCGGCCATAACGGCCGCATCGCCTGGGGCACCACCACCACCCACGCCGACAGCGTCGATCTGTTCGTGGAGAAGCTGGCGGGCGACGACGGCTATCAGACGCCGCAGGGCGTGGCCCGCTTCGCCGTGCGCGACGAGGTGATCAAGGTCAAGGGCGGTGCCGACGTGGCGTTGCGCGTGCGTTCGACCCGCCATGGCCCGGTGATCTCGGACCTGCCCGCGCGCGGCATCGCCGGTCCCGATCAGGTGGTGGCGCTGCGCGCCGCCGCGCTGGAGCCCGAGGACCTGACCGCCCAGGCGCTGTTCCGCCTGAACCGCGCCATCGACTGGCGCGGCTTCACCGCCGCGCTGCGCGATTTCCACTCGCCGGTGCAGAATTTCGCCTATGCCGACACCCAGGGCGCCATCGGCTTCATCACCGCCGGGCGGGTGCCGCAACGCAAGGGCGGCAGCGGCGCCGTGCCGGTGCGCGGCTGGACCGGCGACGGCGAATGGACCGGCTGGATTCCGCCGGAAAAGCTGCCGCAGCAGTTGAATCCGAAAAGCGGCCGGGTGATCAACGCCAACAATGCGGTGGGCGGCGACCGTTCCCCCTTCACCATCGCCAGCGAATGGCCCGAGGCATGGCGCGCCCAGCGACTGTCCGAGGCATTGTCGGCGCGCGACGGCTGGACCCTGGCCGACACCCAGGCCCTGCAACTGGATTCCCTGTCGCTGGCGGCACTGGAACTCAAGGAAACGCTGGACGCCTCGGCCGCCACCGATCCGCGCGTCCAGCAGGCGGCGGCCATGATCGCCGCCTGGGATGGCCGCGCCGACCGCGCCCGCCCCGAGCCGCTGATCTTCGCCGCATGGCTGGAACAGATGTGGCGCGACGTTCTGGCCGACGACCTGGGCGACGATTTCAAGGCGTTCCGCCGCCCCCATGCCGGAACGCTGATCGGCATGCTGACCAAGGCCCGCCACTGGTGCGACGACGTCACCACCCCCGAGGCGGAATCGTGCGAGCAGATCGGCGCCCGTGCCCTGGAACGGGCCGTCGCCAGGCTGACCGCCCGCCACGGTCCGGACATGGCGGCCTGGCGCTGGGGCGCCGACCACCGCGCGGTGTTCGAACATCCGCTGCTGCGCCACCTGCCGCTGCTGGACCGTCTGACCGGGGCGGCCATCGACACCGACGGCGACGACTTCACCATCAATCGCGGCACCTATCAGGCCGACACCTTCCGCCACGTCCACGGCCCCGGCCTGCGTGCGGTGTTCGACCTGTCCAATCTGGCCGACAGCCGCTTTATCATCGCCACCGGCCAGTCGGGCAACCCACTGTCGCGCCATTACGACGACATGATGGTCCGTTGGCGGGACAATATCGGGCTGACCCTGGGGCGGGCCAGCGACAGCACGGCGGTCCTGCGGCTGGAACCGGGGTATTGACGGCCGTCCCTGGCGGCGTTCATGGACAATTGTTCATGCGATTTCCCTGGAGCCCGCCGCCGCCGCCGCTATGATGACCGCCGCGCCCCGTCCGCACAGATAATCAGGAGACCGGAAAGTGCCTGCGTTCCTGCCCCAAGCCGATTTTCCCTACACCCGCATGCGCCGCAACCGCCGCCAGGAATGGTCGCGGCGGCTGGTGGCCGAAAACCGGCTGTCGGTGGACGATCTGGTGTGGCCGTTGTTCGTGGTCGAAGGCAGCAATGTCCGCCAGCCCATCGCCTCCATGCCCGGAATCGAGCGCCTGAGCATCGACCTGCTGGTGGAAGCCGCGCGCGAGGCCCGCGACCTGGGCATTCCGGCCATCGCCATCTTCCCGTCGGTCGAGGCGTCGCTGAAGACCCCCGATGGCCGCGAGGCGACCAACCCCGACAATCTGGTGTGCCGCGCCGTGCGCGCCGTCAAAAAGGCGGTGCCGGAAGTGGGCGTCATCTGCGACGTGGCGCTGGACCCGTTCAATTCCGACGGCCATGACGGTCTGGTGATCGACGATTACGTCGAAAACGACATCACCGTGGACATCCTGGCCCGCATGGCGGTGGTCCAGGCCGAAGCGGGCTGCGACGTCGTCGCGCCGTCCGACATGATGGACGGCCGCATCCTGGCCATCCGCACCGCGTTGGACGACGCCAATCTGGGGCACACCCAGATCCTGTCCTACGCCGCCAAGTACGCCTCGGCCTTCTATGGCCCGTTCCGCGATGCGGTCGGCTCGAAGGGCGCGCTGAAGGGCGACAAGAAGAACTATCAGATGGACGCCGCCAACACCGAGGAAGCCCTGCGCGAAGTGGCGCTGGACATCCAGGAAGGCACCGACATGGTCATGGTCAAGCCCGGCCTGCCCTATCTGGACATCATCCGCCGGGTCAAGGACGCCTTTGGCGTTCCCACCTTCGCCTATCAGGTGTCGGGCGAATACGCCATGATGAAGGCCGCCGCGCAGAACGGCTGGCTGGATTGGGACAAGGTGATCGTCGAAAGCCTGCTGGGCTTCAAGCGCGCGGGCGCCGACGCCATCCTGACCTACACCGCGCCCGAGGTGGCGCGGCTGCTGGCGAAACGCTGATCCCGGACAAGGCCGCGCCCCGCCCCGCGGCCTTGTTTTTGCCCACAAATAACAAAATATTACTGTTATTAACCAAGATCAAATACCATTTCTCGCACAAGCCCATAATGACCAAAGAAACAACAGCGAGTATGCGCATTTTCTTTTATGCGCATTCCCACATGGACGGGAGGAAGCAGCATGCGGCGAATTGCTTTGGCGGGCCTGATGATCCTGGTGGCGGGCGGCGCCCTGGCCAACGACAAGGAAAACGTCAACCCTTCGTGCGTTCTCGCCCCCGAGGCCAATTGCGGCTGGGCGGAATTGCGCAAGCTGAAGGCGGCGGGCAAGGATTTGCGCGACAGCCAGTTCATGGCCACCCGCCTGGACGAAGCCGACCTGTCGGGGGCCAACCTGTCGGGGTCGCACCTGCAACTGACCAATTTCAACAAGGCCAACCTGAAGGGCGCCGACCTGTCCCATTCACACATGCATGCGGTCAATCTGGTGGGCGCCAACCTGGAAGGCGCCAATCTGGAAGGCGTCAACTTCCTGGACGCCAACCTGAGCGGCGCCAACCTGAAGGGCGCCAACATCAAGAAGGTGCTGTGGACCGCCGCTTTGTTGTCCGGGGCCACCTGGGTCGATGGCCGCGTCTGCGCCGAAGGCTCGAAGGGCGAGTGCCGCTGACCGTCGGCGATACCCTGACAGGCTGCGGAAAAACTCGGCTTTGACCGATCTTCGGGGGCTTTTGCCCCCGAACCCTTCAGGTTGTTATCCCATTGAAATAAAAGAAAATTGGTGGTCCGGAGGCTGCGCCTCATAGGCGCTAACCTAACAAGGGATTAAACCACAGAGACACAGAGGCACAGAGAGATTGGAGCCGTGGTGAACGAATTACCTCAATTCTGGCGGGTATCTCTGTGCCTCTGTGTCTCTGTGGT
>JAEXAH010000029.1 GCA_023458315.1 Pseudomonadota bacterium | reverse complement strand
GCGCTGCCGTGTAGAACCTGGCCCATAGTGCCTCCTTCCACTCCGTGGACAAGAATGCACCATTAAATTCCGGGACTAAACACCTAGGACAACGAACGCAGGAACGGCTGATAGGGGCGGTCGTTGGTGCGGATGTGGTCCAGCAGCCAGGTTTGCAGGAACGTCGCGGTTTCCGAGGTCAGGTTGCGGATTTCCTCGTCGCGGGCGGCGTCACGATAGCGGGCCAGCAGGGCCTCGGCCTGGATCAGCAGCCGCTCGTGCTCGGCCTTGTGCGCCACCAGACCAGGGTAATTGTGGCGGTCCAGCATGCGTTCCTCGGCGATGAAATGGCCGCGGGTGCGCAGGATCATGTTTTCCAGGATGCGTGCCAATTCGTCGATCGGCCGACCGGCCTGCACGGCGTCCAGGAACTGGTTGCAGACCTCCAGCAATTCGCGGTGTTCGGCGTCGATCACCGGCAAGCCCAGCTTGAACTCGTCGGTCCATTCGATACGTGACGGCATTGGCGGCTCCCTCCCGGAACCGCCAGCATGTCACGCTACCGTCAAGAATCGGTTAAGTCCTATGCCCAAAGCTTTACGCGCAGGCATCCAGCAGGTTGCGCACCGCCTGATGGAACATGGCTTCGGTCAGGCGGCCGGTGTTGGTGTTGTAGCGCGAGCAATGATAGCTGTCGGTCAGCACCAGTCCCGACGGCAGGCGGTGAACGGCGCCGTGGGCGAAGGGATAGGCCACCTTGCGCAATCCCAGGATGGTGATCATGGCTTCGTGCGCGTCGCGGCCGATGGCGAACAGGCCGCGCAGATTGGGCATGGCGGCCATTTCCGCCAGCAGGAACGGGCGGCAGGCGTTGAATTCCGACCGTTCCGGCTTGTTCTGCGGCGGCACGCAACGCACGGCGTTGGTCAGGCGGGCATCGACCAGGGTGAAACCGTCATCGGGCCGTGCGGCGTATTCCCCCTTGGCCAGACCGAACTTGGCCAGGGTGGGATACAGCAGGTCGCCCGCGTAATCGCCGGTGAACGGCCGCCCGGTGCGGTTGGCGCCGCGCAGGCCGGGGGCCAGTCCGACGAACAGGAAGCGGGCCGACAGGTCGCCGAACGACGCCACCGGGGCGTTGTGCCAGTCGGGCCAGGATGCGCGGTTGTCGGTGCGGAACTGCACCAGACGCGGACAGAGTGGGCAATCACGCTCGGGAATGGCGGGAGTGGTCACAGCAGGTCGTCCTCGTCCTCGTAATCCTCGTCGCGCGGATGGGGGGCGCGGTCGTCGCGCGGCGTGTGGCTGCGGGCGATGTGCTGTTCCAGGTCCGTCAGTTCCAGGAAGGTGTCGGCCTGCCGCCGCAATTCGTCGGCCACCATGGGCGGTTGCGAGCGCACGGTGGAAACCACGGTGACGCGCACGCCCTTGCGCTGCACCGCCTCGACCAGTCGGCGGAAATCGCCGTCGCCCGAGAACAGCACCACGTGATCCAGATGCTGGGCCATCTCCATGACGTCGATGGCCAGTTCGATGTCCATGTTGCCCTTGATCTTGCGCCGCCCCATGGCGTCGGTGAATTCCTTGGTCGGTTTCGTGACCATGGTGTAGCCGTTGTAATCCAGCCAATCGACCAGCGGCCGGATGGGCGAATATTCCTGATCTTCGACCAGGGCGGTGTAATAGAAGGCGCGGATCAGCCGTCCTTCCGAGGCGAACAGTTTCAGCAGGCGCTTGTAATCGATGTCGAAGCCCAGCGCGCGGGCGGCGGCATACAGGTTCGAGCCGTCAATGAACAGCCCGATGCGTTCGCTATCATAGAAATGCATGGCGGTACTCATGAAAGGGATGGGCGGGAAAAAATGCCGGACTGGCTCCGGCCGCGGCAATGGCGCTAAGCTAGGCGCTAACCGCCGCCGCCGCAAGGCCCCCCAACGTGTGGTACTTGCATTCGCGGGTGCGGCCAATATATAAGCTGGACTCTTTCCCAGCGACGCACTCATCAAAGGACGTTCTATGGCGCGCGTTACGGTAGAAGATTGCGTATTGAAGGTTCCGAACCGCTTCGAACTGGTTCTGGTCGCCGCCCAGCGGGCGCGTGACATCTCGACCGGTTCCAAGCTGACCGTCGAGCGCGACAACGACAAGAACCCCGTGGTGGCGCTGCGCGAGATCGCCGACGACACCGTTCCGCTGGACGGTCTGCGCAACAGCCTGGTGTCCGGCCTGCAAAAGCATGTCGAAGTCGACGAGCCGGAGGAGGACGAAATGGAGTCCTTCATGCCGGACGGCGAAATGGTGTTCGAGAACGTCGCCTCGGAAGAGGAAATGGCGGAAGACGGCATGTCCATCACCGATGGTGCCGCTGATTTCGACGCCGACGCTTTCGGCGGCGACATCGACGAGTAAGTTTCGCGGGGCGGCCATGGCGGAAACCTTCGCCGCGCGCCGCCCCCGACCTTGCTTGCCCCGACATTGCCCGCCCCGATCTTTCCCGGAATCGGCGCGCCCGGGAGGATCGACCAGACCATGATGCGCCAGTTCGAACTTGTTGAGCGGGTCAAGTCCTACGATCCCAACGCGGACGAGGACGCCATCAACCGCGCCTATGTCTTCGCCATGAAGATGCATGGCTCGCAAAAGCGCGCCTCGGGCGATCCCTATTTTTCCCATCCCATCGAAGTCGCCGGCATCCTGACCAAGTACCGGCTGGATTCGTCGTCCATCATCACGGCGCTGCTGCACGACACCATCGAGGACACTCCGGCGACGCTGGAGGACATCGAGAAGCTGTTCGGCCCCGAGATCGGCCGCCTGGTGGACGGCGTCACCAAGCTCAGCCGCATCGAGATGCAGTCGGACCACGCCAAACAGGCGGAAAACCTGCGCAAGCTGGTGCTGGCCATGAGCGAGGACATCCGTGTCCTGCTGGTCAAACTGGCCGACCGCGTGCACAACATGCGCACGCTGCATTACATCCAAAAGCCCGAGAAGCGCCGCCGCATCGCCCTGGAAACCATGGAGATCTACGCCCCGCTTGCCGAACGCATCGGCATGCAGGAGATCAAGATGGAACTGGAGGATCTGGCGTTCACCGAATTGCACGGCGACGCCCGCGCCTCGATCATCGCGCGGCTGAACTTCCTGCGCGAACAGGGCGGCGACCTGATCGGCCGCATCCTGGAGGAACTGCGCAAGACCCTGGAGGAAGCGGGCATCGAGGCCACCGTGTCGGGCCGCGAGAAGACGCCTTATTCCATCTGGCTGAAGATGCAGCGCAAGAATGTCGGGTTCGAGCAATTGTCCGACATCATGGCGTTCCGTGTCGCCGTGCCGTCCATCGAGGATTGTTATCGCGCGCTGGGCGTGATCCATTCCAAGTACCCGATGGTGCCGAACCGCTTCAAGGACTACATCTCGACGCCCAAGCCCAACGGCTACCGCTCGCTGCATACCGGCGTGTTCGGCCCCGAACGGCACCGCATCGAAGTGCAGATCCGTACCAACGAGATGCACGAAGTGTCCGAGTTGGGCGTGGCCGCCCACTGGAAATACAAATCCTCGGGCGGTTCGAACCAGAAGATGACCGATGGCCGCCAGTACCGCTGGCTGCGCGAATTGCTGGACATTTTGGAGCATGCCTCCAACCCCGACGAATTCCTGGAGCACACCAAGCTGGAGATGTTCCAGGACCAGGTGTTCTGCTTCAGCCCCAAGGGCGACCTGATCGCGCTGCCGTCGGGCGCCACGCCGGTGGATTTCGCCTATGCGGTGCACTCGGACGTGGGCGACACCTGCGTCGGCGCCAAGATCAACGGCCGCATCATGCCGCTGCGGTCGCGCCTGCAAAACGGCGATCAGGTCGAGATCATCACCTCGAAGGCGCAGACGCCGAACCCGACCTGGGAACGCTTCGTCGTCACCGGCAAGGCCCGCGCCCGCATCCGTCGTTTCGTCCGCACCCAGCAGCGTGCCCAATACGTCGATCTGGGCCGCGCCATCCTGGTGCGCGCCTTCCGCCAGGAAGGCTACGACTTCACGGAAAAAGGGGCCGAGGGCGTCCTCAAGTTCTTCAAGGCCCCGACCGTGGACGATCTGGTCGCCATGGTGGGCGAGGGCACGCTGACCGGCAAGGAAGTGGTCGCCCAGGTCTATCCCGAACTGAAGACCGCCAACCGCCCCGACACCAACGTCGTGCCCATGGCCAAGGCCAAGGCGCCGAACGCGACGTCGGCCAAGGACCGCGCCAACGCGGTGCCCATCAAGGGCCTGATCCCCGGCATGGCGGTGCATTTCGCCGGCTGCTGCCATCCGCTGCCCGGCGACCGCATCGTCGGCATCGTCACCACCGGCAAGGGCGTCACCGTCCACACCATCGACTGCGACAATCTGGAGCAGTACGTGGACACCCCGGAACGCTGGCTGGACATCAGTTGGGAAGCGGGCGAGGCCAGCGCCCATGTGGGCCGCGTCGATCTGGTGGTGAGCAACGAACCCGGCGCCCTGGGCGCCGTGACCACGGTGATCGCCAAGAATTTGGGCAACATCATCAACCTGAAGATCACCAACCGCACCACCGAGTTCTTTGAACTGATCATCGACATCGAAGTGCGCGACGTGAAGCACCTGACCAACATCATCGCGGCGCTGCGCGCCACGCCGTCCATCAATTCGGTCGAGCGCGCCCGCAACTGAGCCCATCCGGAGAGCAATCCATGACCGCGCGCCCCCTGCGTCTCGGCATCAACATCGATCATGTCGCCACCATCCGCAACGCGCGCGGCGGCCTGCATCCCGACCCGGTCCGCGCCGCCCATCTGGCGGCCAAGGCCGGGGTCGACGGCATCACCGCCCATCTGCGCGAGGACCGGCGCCACATCTCGGACCAGGACATCGCCCGGCTGGCCAATGAAATCCAATTGCCGCTGAACCTGGAAATGGCGGCGACCGAGGAAATGGTCGCCATCGCCTTGCGCCATCGCCCGCACGCCGCCTGCATCGTTCCGGAAAAGCGCGAGGAACGCACCACCGAGGGTGGTCTGGACGTGGCCGGACAGGCCGAGCGCCTGCGGTCCATGGTCGGCCGCCTCGGTGATGCCGGTATCCGCGTTTCCATGTTCATCGAGGCCGACCCGCGGCAACTGGATGCCGCCCGCGCCATCGGCGCCCCGGTGGTCGAGCTGCATACCGGCGCCTATTGCGACCATGCGGGCGCCGAACGCGACGCCGAACTGGCGCGCATCGTCGCCGCCGCCGCCCATGCCGAGGCCATCGGCCTGGAATGCCATGCCGGGCACGGCCTGTCCTTCGACACGGTCAAGCCCATCGCCGCCATTCCGACGGTGATGGAACTGAATATCGGCCACTTCCTGGTGGGCGAGGCCATCTTCGTCGGTTTCGAGGCGGCCATCCGCCACATGCGGGCACTGATGGACGAGGCGCGCAAGGCCCCGCCGGTCGCCTGACGCGGCTTGACAGCGGGGGCGGGGGCTGGTTTGCTCGCGCCGTCCGGCAAATGGGCGGTTTTTCAAAACAATATCGGGTGGCGATTTTCATGTCCAAAGGCAAGCCGAGCGGCACCTGGGAAACCATCAAGACGGTGCTGTACGCCATGCTGATCGCCGGTGCGGTGCGAACCGTGGCGTTCGAGCCGTTCAACATTCCGTCGGGTTCCATGATTCCGACCCTGCTGATCGGCGATTATCTGTTCGTGTCCAAATACGCCTATGGCTATTCCCGCCACTCCATGCCGTTCAGCGTCGGCCCCAATGGCGGCCGCATCCTGGAAAAGATGCCCGAGCGCGGCGACGTGGTGGTGTTCAAGAAGCCGCCGGAGAACAAGATCGACTACATCAAGCGGGTGATCGGCCTGCCCGGCGACCGCATCCAGGTGACGGGCGGCATCCTGCACATCAACGGCGTGGCGGTGAAGCGCGAGCGGGTCGAGGATTTCGTCGAGATGACGCGCGAAGGCAACATCATGCGCGCCCCGCAATATGTCGAGACGCTGCCCGGTGGCCGCCAGCACCGCATCATCGAATATGCGGGCGACAACGGCATCGCCGACAACACCCCGGAATATCTGGTGCCGGCCGGTCATTACTTCATGATGGGCGACAACCGCGACAATTCGGCCGATTCCCGTTTCCTGGACGAAGTGGGCTATGTTCCCGCCGCCAATCTGGTGGGCCGCGCCGAGGTGTTGTTCTTCTCGGCCGACGGTTCGGCGGCGCTGTGGGAATTCTGGCGCTGGCCGTGGGCCATCCGCTTCGCGCGGCTGTTCTCGGGGGTGCACTGATCCATGGCCGCCCGGCTGCATGAGCTGGCCCAGCGGCTGGGGCATCGTTTTTCCGACCCCGGCCTGCTGACCCAGGCGCTGACCCACCCGTCGGTGGTGCATGGCCGCGCGCCGCGCAAGGCGACGCCCTACGAACGCCTGGAATTCCTGGGCGACCGCGTGCTGGGACTGGTGGTGGCCGACATGCTGTTCCACCGCTTCCCGACCGAGGCCGAAGGCGCGCTGGCCCGCCGCCACGCCGCCCTGGTGCGGCGCGAGGCCCTGGCCCGGGTGGCGCAGATCATCGGCCTGCCCGAGCATCTGGTGCTGTCGCGCGGCGAGGAGGAGGCGGGCGGCCGCGCCAATCCCGGCCTGCTGGCCGACGCTTGCGAAGCGGTGATCGGGGCGTTGTTCGCCGATGCCGGATTCGACAAGGCCCAAATCTTCGTCCGCACCATGTGGACGCCGTTGATGGATGAAACCGCCGCGCCGCCCAAGGACGCCAAGACGGCATTGCAGGAATGGGCACAGGGGCGGGGCAAGAAACTGCCGGTCTACACCACGATCGGCACCGAAGGACCACCCCACGACCCCACCTTCAGTGTGTCGGTGGAAGTGGAGGGGGTGGAAACGGTGGTGGCCAAGGGGGCGTCGAAACGCGCCGCCGAGCAGGCCGCCGCCACGCAGATGCTGGAGAACGTGACGAAATGAGCGAGGTTCCCGAGAACGAAAGGCGATGCGGCTACGTGGCCATCGTCGGCGCCCCCAACGCCGGCAAGTCCACGCTGGTCAACGCGCTGGTGGGAACCAAGGTGTCCATCGTCTCGCCCAAGGTGCAGACCACGCGTTTCCGCGTGCTGGGCATCCTGATGGCCGAGGCCGCCCAGATCATCCTGGTGGACACCCCCGGTATCTTCCAGCCCCGTCGCCGCCTGGACCGCGCCATGGTCGCCGCCGCGTGGAACGGCGCGTCGGACGCCGATCTGGTCTGCCTGCTGGTGGACGCCCATCGTGGTTATGACGACGACACCCGCGCCATCGTGGCCAGGATGAAGGACGCCAAGCGCCAGGCGGTGCTGGTGCTCAACAAGGTTGACGCGGTCAAGAAGGAAAAGCTGCTGGCCCTGGCCGCGCAGTTTCATGACGAAGGCATCTTCAGCGACGTGTTCATGATCTCGGCGCTCAAGGGCGACGGTCTGGCGCCGCTGTCCAAGCTGTTCGTCGAGCGGGTGCCGCAAGGCCCGTGGATGTTCCCCGAGGACGAGGTTTCCGACCTGCCGCAGCGCATGCTGGCGGCCGAGATCACCCGCGAGAAGGCGTTCCTCAAGCTGCACGAGGAATTGCCCTATGCCCTGACCGTGGAAACCGAACAATGGGAGGAACGCCCCGACGGCTCGGCCCGCATCGATCAGGTGATCTATATCGAGCGTGAAAGCCAGAAGGCCATCGTCGTCGGCAAGGGCGGCCATCAGATCAAGGCCATCGGCGCCGCCGCCCGAACCGAATTGGAGGCGCTGCTGGAACGTCGCGTCCACCTGTTCCTGCACGTCAAGGTCAAGGAGGACTGGCAGGACCGCCGCTCGCATTACAGCGAGATGGGCCTGGATTTTGACGTTTAGGGTGTAACCCCATGAGCATCCGTGCCATCGGCCTGATTTTGCTCTGGCTGGGCACGCTGCTGCTGGTCGCGGTGTTGCAGCATCGCCTACGCCGGGGCGCCTGGAGCGAGGACGCGTTCGAGGCGCCGCCACCGGTGCCGCACTGGCAAATCGCCGCCGCCGCCTCGGGCATGGTTCTGGCCGCCTTGGGCGCGGCCCTTATCGTCTGGGATCTGTGGTGATGGAATGGGCGGATGACGGCATCGTGCTGGCCACCCGCCCGTTGGGCGAGAACGGCGTGGTCGCGTCGGTCCTGACCGCCGCCCATGGCCGCCATGCCGGGCTGGTGCATGGCGGAACCGGCAAGGAAAAGCGTGGCATCCTGCAAGCGGGCAATGCCGTGCGGGCGACGTGGCGCGGCCGTCTGGTCGAGCAATTGGGCAGCTTCCGGATGGAATTGCTACATGCCCATGCCGCCGCCCATTTCGACGACCCGGCCCGGCTGGCGGCGTTGTCCGCCGCCTGCGCGGTGGCCGAGATCGCCCTGCCGGAGCGCGAGCCGCACGCCGCCGCCCATGCCGCGCTGTCGGCCTTCCTGGAGGCGCTGAAATCCGAAGCCTGGCCCAGCGTCTATGTGCATTGGGAACTGGCCTTGCTGCGCGACCTGGGGTACGGCCTGGATTTGGCGGCCTGCGCCGCCACCGGCGCCAACGACGCGCTGGCCTATGTCAGTCCGAAAAGCGGGCGGGCGGTGTCCCTGTCGGCGGGCGAGCCCTACCGCGACAAACTGCTGGCGTTGCCGTCCTTTCTGGTGACGGGCGGCGAGGGGAGTCGGACAGAAATTTTCCAGGGGCTGGCCCTGACCGCCTTTTTTCTCGACCGCCATGTGCTGGCGCCGCACCATCACGCCTTGCCCGCCGCGCGTGCGCGACTGGTTGACCGTTTCCGGCCCTGAAAATATGATCGCGCCGCGCATTCTCTGGGGAATTTCATGACCGAACCTGCCGTCGCGGGCGAAATCCGCGAAACGTCGCTGACCGAGGCCCTGGGCGAGCGCTATCTCGCCTATGCCATGTCGACCATCGTGTCGCGCTCGTTGCCCGACGTGCGCGATGGCCTCAAGCCGGTGCACCGCCGCCTGCTGTTCGCCATGCGCCAGCTCAAGCTGGACCCCGAGGGTGGCTTCAAGAAGTGCGCCCGCGTGGTCGGCGACGTCATCGGTAAGTATCACCCGCATGGCGACGTGGCGGTCTATGACGCCATGGTGCGTCTGGCCCAGGATTTCGCCGTGCGCTATCCGCTGGTCGAGGGCCAGGGCAATTTCGGCAATATCGACGGCGATAACGCCGCCGCCATGCGATACACCGAGGCCAAGCTGACCGCCATCGCCGCCGCGCTGATGGAAGGGCTGGACGAGGATGCGGTGGATTTCCGCCCGACCTATGACGGCACCGAAAGCGAGCCGGTGGTCATGCCCGCCGCCTTCCCCAACCTGCTGGCCAACGGCGCCACCGGCATCGCCGTCGGCATGGCGACCAGCATTCCGCCGCACAATGTGGGCGAAATCTGCACCGCCCTGGGGCATCTGATCAAGGAACCCGAGTGCTCGGTGGATGCGCTGATCGCGCTGATGCCCGGCCCCGACTTCCCCACCGGCGGCGTGCTGGTGGAAAGCCGCGACGCGGTGGCCGAAGCCTATCGCACCGGGCGCGGCGCCTTTCGCCTGCGCGCCAAGTGGGAGGTGGAGAAGCTGTCGCACGGCCTCTACCAGATCATCGTCACCGAAATTCCCTATCAGGTGCAGAAATCCAAGGTGATCGAGAAGATCGCCGAATTGCTGACCGAGAAGAAGCTGCCGCTGCTGGCCGACATCCGCGACGAATCCGCCGAGGACGTGCGCATCGTGCTGGAGCCGCGCAACCGCACCGTCGAGGCCGATCTGCTGATGGAACAATTGTTCCGCCAGACCGATCTGGAAGTGCGCATCGGCCTGAACATGAACGTGCTGGACCGCGACGCCAGCCCGCGCGTCATGAACCTCAAGGAAGTGCTGCGCGCCTTCCTGGATCACCGCATGGAGGTGCTGGAGCGCCGCACCCGCCACCGCCTGGAAAAGATCGCCAAGCGGCTGGAAGTGCTGGAAGGCTTTCTCAAGGTCTATGCCGACCTGGACAAAGTCATCCACATCATCCGCACCGCCGACGAGCCCAAGGCCGAACTGATCCGCACCTTCGTGCTCAGCGAAGTGCAGGCCGAGGCCATCCTCAACATGCGCCTGCGCAGCCTGAACAAGCTTCAGGAACTGGAAATCCGCACCGAGCACACGGCGCTGTCCAAGGAAAAGGCCGATCTGGAAGACTTGCTGGCCAACGAGGACCGCCGCTGGAACACCATCGCCGGGCAGGTGGCCGAGATCGGCAGCAAATTCGGCTCGGGTGTCCTGGGCGCCCGCCGCACCGTGCTGGGCGATGCGCCGTCCGCCGTGGTGGTGCCGCTGGAAGCCTTCATCGAGCGCGAGCCCATCACCGTCATTCTGTCGGAAAAGGGCTGGATCAGGGCCATGAAGGGCCATACCGACCAGCTTGACGCCATCAAGTTCAAGGAAGGCGACCAACTGAAATTCGCCATCAAGGCGGAAACCACCGACAAGATCCTGTTCCTGGCCAGCGACGGACGCTTCTATACCCTGGGCGGCGACAAGCTGCCGTCGGGCCGTGGTTTCGGTGAACCGCTGCGCCTGATGATCGATCTGGCCAACGACGCCGACATCACCCATGTCTTCCCGCATCGCGCCGGGCGCAAGCTGCTGCTGTCGTCGGACGGCGGCCGTGGCTTCGTGGTCGAGGAGGCCGAGGTGCTGGCCCAGACCAAGGCGGGCAAGATGGTGCTGAACCTGGGCGACGGCGAGAAGGCGGCGTTCTGCCTGCCCGCCGAGGGCGACGCGGTGGCGATCATCGGCAGCAATCGCAAGTTGCTGGTGTTCATGGCCGAGGAAATTCCGGTGATGACCCGTGGTCGCGGCGTCATGCTGCAAAAATACCGCGACGGCGGCGTCGCCGACATCAAGGTGTTCACTCTGGCCGAGGGCCTGTCGTGGAAGTCGGGCGAGCGGACCCGCACGGAATCCGACCTGACGCCGTGGCTGGGCAAGCGTGCCTCGGTCGGGCGTTTGCCACCCACGGGTTTCCCGCGCACCAACAAGTTCACCTGATCCTATAAATAAGCTTTTTGGGGACTGGTTTCCCTCTGGTCGGACCACCATCTTCATGCCAGGATCACCGTGACCGGGCGCCAAAGCCCGGCATCAAGAAAAGCATCCTGGAGGAGACCGATGGAAAGACGCTCGTTCCTGAAGGCCGCCACTGTCGGCGCCGCCGCCAGCACCGTTGCCGCGCCCGCCCTGGCCCAGGGCCTGCCGGAAATCAAGTGGCGCATGGCGTCCAGCTTTCCCAAAAGCCTGGACACCATCTATGGCGGCGGTGAATTCGTCGCCAAGCGCGTCGCCGAACTGACCGAAGGCAAGTTCCAGATCCGCGTGTTCGCCGGTGGCGAGATCGTTCCCGGCTTGCAGGTGCTGGACGCCGTGCAGCAGGGCACGGTGGAATGCGGCCATTCCGTGTCCTATTACTATGTGGGCAAGGACCCGACCTTCGCCTTCGAGGCGGCGCTGCCGTTCGGTCTGAACGCGCGGCAGAACAACGCCTGGCTGTACCATGGCGGCGGTCTGGCCCTGGTGCGCGAATTCTACAAGGAATACAACGTCATCAACTTCCCGGCGGGCAATTCCGGCACCCAGATGGGCGGCTGGTTCCGCAAGGAAATCAAGTCGGTCAAGGACCTTGAAGGTCTGAAGATGCGCATCGCCGGCATTGCCGGCCGCGTCATGACCAAGCTGGGCGTGGTGCCGCAGCAACTGGCGGGCGGCGACATCTATCCGGCGCTGGAAAAGGGCACCATCGACGCCGCCGAATGGGTCGGCCCCTACGACGACGAAAAGCTGGCCTTCTACAAGGTCGCCAAGAACTACTATTATCCCGGCTTCTGGGAGGGTGGACCGACCTTCTCGTCCTACGTCAACCTGGACCAGTGGAACAAGCTGCCCAAGGCGTATCAGGAGGCGTTCGCCACCGCCTGCGCCGAGGCCACCCTGGACATGCAGGCCAAGTACGACGTGCAGAACATCACCGGACTGAAGAAGCTGGTGGCCAACGGCACCCAGTTGCGGCCGTTCCCCAAGGACGTGATGGTCGCGGCGCAAAAGGCGGCGTTCGAGTTGTATGACGAGATCGCCAAGGAAAACCCCAAATTCGCCAAGATCTACACCCCGTGGAAGGCGTTCCGCGACGACATCCAGTTGTGGTGGCGCGTCGCCGAATTCTCGTTCGATCAGTTCGTGCTGACCAACCCGGTCAAGCGCTGACCGGTCTGACGGTCCCGCATGAAGGCCCCGCCCCAGGTGGGGCCTTCTTTCGTTTCGGGCAGGCGTGTCGCCGTGTATGATCGCCGCCCGTGATCACTTCCTATCCGTGCCGGAGACGCAGAATGGAACGACGTTCCTTCCTCAAGGCCGCGACCGTGGGCGCCGCTGGCGCCACGCTCTCGGCCCCCGCCCTTGCCCAGGGCTTGCCCGAAATCCGCTGGCGCATGGCCTCCAGCTTCCCCAAAAGCCTGGATACCCTGTTTGGCGCTGGCGAGCACATCGCCCGCCGGGTGTCGGAACTGACCGAAGGCAAGTTCCAGATTCGCGTGTTTGCGGCGGGCGAGATCGTGCCCGGCCTGCAAGTGATGGACGCGGTCCAGGCCAACACCGTCGAATGCGGCCATTCGTGCAGCTATTACTACATCGGCAAGGATCCGACCTTCGCCTTTGAAACCCAGTTGCCGTTCGGCTTCAATGGCCGCCAGAACAACGCCTGGCTCAGCCAGGGCGGCGGCATGGAATTGCTGCGCGAGTTCTACAAGGGCTACAACGTCATCAACTTCCTGGCGGGCAACACCGGCACCCAGATGGGCGGCTGGTTCCGCAAGGAAGTCAAAAGCCTGGCAGACCTCAAGGGCCTCAAGATGCGCATCGCCGGTCTGGCGGGCAAGGTCATGCAGCCGCTGGGCGTGGTGCCGCAGCAACTGGCCGGTGCCGACATCTATCCGGCGCTGGAAAAGGGCACCATCGACGCCGCCGAATGGGTCGGCCCCTATGACGACGAGAAGCTGGCCTTCTACAAGGTCGCCAAATACTACTATTATCCCGGCTTCTGGGAGGGCGGTTCCACCGTGTCGTCCTACGTCAATCTGGAGCAGTGGAACAAGCTGCCCAAGGCGTATCAGGTGGCCTATGAAGTGGCCTGCGCCGAGGCCAACCAGTTGATGCAGAACAAATACGACGTCCAGAACATCATGGGCCTGAAGAAGCTGATCGCCGCGGGCGTGCAGTTGCGGCCGTTCCCCAAGGACGTCATGGTGGCGGCGCAGAAATCCGCCTTCGATCTGTACGGCACCATCGCCGCTGAAAACCCGCAATTCCGCAAGGTGTTCGAATCGTGGAACAAGTTCCGCGAGGATATTCAATTGTGGTGGCGGGTGGCCGAATTCGGTTACGACCAGTTCGTCCTGACCAATCCGGTCAAGAAGTAAAAATCAAGGCCCCGCTTTCGCGGGGCCTTTTTTATTTCTGCTTCAATTGCTCTTCCAGTTGCCGTTGCAAATCGGCGGCGGGATCGGGTTCCTGTTCCGCCGTGGGCGGCGGGATTTCCTCGTCGCCATAGGTCGGGATCTGGATGTCCATCTTGATGTTGTCCAGGTTCTGCACCTTGGTGGTGGATTCGCCCACCATGCCCGGGAAGGCGATGACCAGCGCCACCATGATGACCTGGATGCAGACGAACGGCACCGCGCCCCAATAGATGTCGCCGGTGGTGATGCCCTTGATCTTCTTGCCGGTGATCTTGTCGATGTAATCGCTCTTGGCGGCCACGCTGCGCAGATAGAACAGCGCGAAGCCGAAGGGCGGATGCATGAATGAGGTCTGCATGTTGACGCCCAGCAGCACGCCGAACCAGATCAGGTCGATGCCCAGTTTCTCGGCCACCGGCCCCAGCAGGGGGACGATGATGAAGGCCAGTTCGAAGAAATCCAGGAAGAAGGCCAACACGAACACCAGGATGTTGACCACGATCAGGAAGCCCAACTGCCCGCCCGGCAGGCCGGTCAGCAGGTGTTCGACCCACAGATCGCCGTTGACCGCGCGGAACACCAGACCGAACACCGTCGAACCGATCAGGATGAACAGCACGAACGACGACAGCTTGGCGGTGACGTTCATGGCCTGCTTGATCAGGTCCAGCGACAGCTTGCGCTTCACCAGCGCCAGGATCAGCGCGCCGCTGGCACCCATGGCGCCGCCCTCGGTCGGGGTGGCGATGCCGAGAAAGGTGGTGCCCAGCACCAGGAAGATCAGCACCAGCGGCGGCACCAGCGACACGATCACCCGCTGGAACAGCTTGATGCCGCGCAGGGTGCGGGCCTCTGGCGGCAGGGCGGGGGCGGCGTTGGGCCAGATCAGCGAGGTGACGAGGATGTAGCCGGAATACAGCGCGGTCAGGATCAGGCCGGGGATCAGCGCGCCCTCGTACATGTCGCCGACCGACCGGCCCAACTGGTCGGCCATGACGATCAGCACCAGCGACGGCGGGATGATCTGAGCCAGCGTGCCCGAGGCGGCGATGACGCCGGTGGCGACGCGGCGGTCATAGCCATAGCGCAGCATGATCGGCAACGAGATCAGGCCCATGGAGATGACCGACGCCGCCACCACGCCGGTGGTCGCCGCCAGCAGGGCGCCGACGAAGATCACCGCATAGGCCAGACCGCCGCGCAACGGCCCGAACAATTGCCCGATGGTGTCCAGCAAATCCTCGGCCATGCCGCTTCGTTCCAGGATCAGACCCATGAACGTGAAGAACGGAATGGCCAGCAGCGTGTCGTTGCGCATGATGCCGAACACGCGTTCCGGCAATGCCTGCAACAATTGCGGCTGCAACAGCCCCAACTCGATGCCCACCAGGCCGAAGATCAGGCCGTTGGCCGCCAGGGCGAAAGCCACCGGATAGCCGAACAGCAGGAACAGCACCAGGGCGCCGAACATCAGCGGCGCCATGTTGGCGATCAGGAATTCAGCCATGCTCGCCTCCGTGGTGGCTGCCATGGGCGGCGGCGGGATCGGGCGAAACGCCCATCAGAAAGCCGACCCGCTTGATGGTTTCCGACAATCCTTGCAGGGCCAGCAGGGCGAAACCCACCGGAATCAGCAGCTTGGCGGGCCAGCGGATCAGGCCGCCGGCGTCGCTCGACATCTCGCCGCTGATCAGCGAGCCGACGAAGATCGGCCACGACAGCCACAGGATCAGCACCGCCATGGGCAACAGAAAGAACACGCCGCCGATCACCTCGATCCATGCCTGGGTGCGACGGCTGAAGCGGCCCGCGATGACGTCGATACGGATGTGTTCATTGTTCAGCAGGGTGTAGCCCGCGCACAGCAGGAACACCGCCGAGAACAGGTACCACTGGATTTCCAGCCAGGCGTTGGAACTGTAATTGAAGGCATAGCGGATGACCGCGTTGCCCGAGCTGATGAGGGTCATGACCAGCACCAGCCAGGTGACGGCACGACCGACCACCGAGTTCAGACGGTCGATCAAGCCGCTGAGGCGTAGCAGCTGCGACACGGGGTGTCCTCCCAGGGCATGAGAATTATTCTATTTCGTTGTAGCCAATATGGCATGCCATCGGCGACGAACAAAGGGGGGTATGGAGTGTTTTTGTCGGGTTTTTCCCGCTGAAGCAAGCGGTTGCGCTATCCCGTCGCGTCGGGGTTGGATGTTCGCGTCCGCACCAGATACCAGCCGTTGGGGCCGAATGCCTCGAGCGGCGCATAGCGCGACTTGTAAGCCATCTTGCGGCTTTCCGGAATCCAATATCCCAAATACACGTAAGGCAGCGATTCGCCGCGGGCCTGTTCCACCAACCAGTTGACGATGTAGGTGCCCAACGAACGGCGGTGCAGGTCGGGGTCGTAAAAGGAATATACCGCAGAAAGCCCGTCGGACATGCGGTCGGTCAGGCAGGTGGCGACCAGGGTGCCGTCGGGACGACGGAATTCCACCAGGAAGGTGTCGATGGGGCTGTCCTCGACCATGGACCGGTAATCGTAGAAGCCCATCTGGGCCATGTCGCCACCGGCATGGCGGGATTCCTGATAGCGCGAGAACAGGCGGTATTGTTCGGCGGTGGCGCGGGCGGGCACCGGGCGGGCCACCAGATCGTGGTTGGCCCGCCACACCTTGCGCATGGTGCGGTCGGGGCAAAAGCCGTCGGTGACGATGCGCACCGGGACGCAGGCCGAGCATCCGGCACAGGCCGGGGTATAGGCGATGGAATGGGAGCGGCGGAAACCGGCGCGCGACAGGGCCTCGTGCAGCGCCTCGGCGTCGGGGCCGTTCAGTTCGGTCACGATCTTCCGCTCCAGCCTGCCCGCGATGTAAGGGCAGGGCAGGGGGGCCGTGGTGAAAAAGAAATGCGGCCGTTTCAGGGGAATATGATCCATCGCGTCCCGTTCGCTGCGGCTATGGGCGGCCGTGGCCGCCACCTCCCCTTCATATGTGCTTCGCCGTCCTTATCTCAAAGGGGCTGGCGCCATGCGGTTTCCCGTATCACCACCGTTCCCGCCAGCCAGTCGTGCAACGTGCGGCGGCGGGCGTTGAACAGCACCACCAGCAGCACCAGACCGCCGGTCAGGGCCACGGAGCCGAAAAAGCATATCACCTGAAGCACCGCCTGGACCAGTGTCGGGCGACCGTCCCAATCCTCGGCGCCCGGCGCGGTGCTGACCAGCCGCAATCCCATGGCCCGCATGCCCAGGGTGGCCGCCCCCGGCGAGGCCAGCAGCAGGGTGTGATAGGCCAGCGGCAACAGCGCCAGGGCGAGAACCTTGACCGGTAGCAGCAGGCCGAAGGTCATCACCGTCAGGAAGGTGCCGATCAGCCACAGGCCGATGGCCAGGGCGGTCAGGATCAGCACGTCCAGGCCATAGGCGAAAATCCGGCGCAGGGTGACGCCGTCGTACAATTCGGGATGGTCCCAGGGGTCGGTGCGGTCGCCGCCCCGGGGCGGAAGGATGATGACGGGGGGCGTGGCCATGGCTGGTTCTCCGCGCGGCTACGGCTTTTTGGGTGCCGGGGCCAGATTTTGCTGCGCCGAGGGCAGGTCGGGCGGCGGCGTCATGTCGTTTTCGCGCAGCAGGATGATGCTGATGCGGCGGTTGCGCGGCCCCTTGGGGTCGTTGACCATCAGCGGGTCGGTGTCGGCGCGGCCGACCACCCGGTCGACCCGGCCTTCCGGCACGCCCGCCGCGATCAGCGCCCGGCGGCTGGCCAGGGCGCGGTCGGCCGACAATTCCCAATTGGTATAGCCGGACGGGTCGCGGAACGGGATGGCGTCGGTGTGGCCGGAAATGGAAATCTTGTTGGGCAATTGGTTGACCACGCGGCCGACCAGATCCATCAGCGCCTTGGTATGGCCGTACATGGCCGAACTGCCCGACGGGAACATGGCCAGACCTTCCTGGTCGGTGATCTGGATGCGCAGCCCCTCGACGGTGTTGTCCACCAGCATGGAGCCCTGGAACTGCTTGAGTTCGGGAATGCCCTTCATGGCGCCTTCCAGCACCTCCTTGGCCTTCTCGAACTTGGCCTGTTCCCGTTCGGCCAGGGCCTCCTTGAATTCCTTCTCGCCCATGCCTTCCAGCGGTTCGGTGGCCTGCGAGGTCAGATCCTCGCCGCCGGGGCCGATGGAGGTGGGGGGCAGGTGCTGCACCAGACTGGGCGAACTGGTCTGCGACTGCATGGCGCCTTCGCCGATCACCTGACCACCCAGGATGCCACCGGCCCCCGACTGGCTTTTCGACGCCATGGAGGGGGCGAAATAGTTGGAGATGCCGGTCAACTGCTCTTCCGTCACGGCGTTGAGCAGCCACAGCAGCAGGAAGAACGCCATCATGGCGGTGACGAAATCGGCGTAGGCCACTTTCCAGGCGCCGCCATGATGGCCGCCAGCCACCTTCTTGACGCGCTTGATGATAATCTGTTGACCTTCGGCCATTTCGCGGCGGCGTCCCTACATCAATCCGGCGGCAGGTTGGTGACGGTTTCTTCCAGTTCCTGGAACGTGGGGCGCAGGTCGTCCGGCAGGATCTTGCGGGCGAATTCGATGGAAACCTGCGGCGCGTAGCCCTGCATATGGGCCAGCAGCCCGGCCTTCATGGCCAGGAAGTAATAGTGGTCGGAATCGAACACCATCTGCATGTTGCGGGCGAAGGGGGCGAAGAAGGCATAGGATACCAGCACGCCGGTGAAGGTGCCGACCAGCGCCGCGCCGATCAGGTGGCCCAGCACTTCCGGCGGCTCGGTGATCGAGCCCATGGTGTGAATGACGCCCAGCACCGCGGCCACGATACCCAGGGCGGGCATGGCGTCGGCCATCAGGTTCACGGCGTGGGAGACTTCGTGATAGTGCTTGTGATGGGCTTCCAACTCGCCGTCGATGATGGATTCCAGCTCGTGCGCGTTCGAGGTGCCCAAGGTCAGCAGGCGCAGGTAATCACACAGGAAGGTGCGGCTGTGGTGATCGCCGGTGAAGCCGGGAAACTTGGCGAACAGCGGGCTTTCCTCGGGTTTTTCCACATGGCTTTCCAGCGCCAGATCGCCCTTGGTCTTGGCCAGCTTGAACACCGAATACAGCATGGAAAGCAGTTCGACGTAGCTGTCTTTTTTGTGGTGAGGGCCTTTGAAGATGACGCCAAAGTTCTTGGCGATATCAATGATGATGCCTTTCGGATTGCCCAGGAATAGCGAACCGAAAGCCGCGCCAAGAATGATAATGAACTCAAAGGGCTGCCACAGCACCCCAAGGTGTCCGCCTGCCGCCGCGTATCCGCCGATAACGCTGGCGATGGTGGTCACGATGCCGATGATCGCGAACATTCACTTCCCCTATTGCGGTCCCGCACGGACCGGAACGGTCACCAGATCAGACCCGAGAATGCTATAATTCGTCGCCCCTGTCGCGCGTCAACTGCGCCGGGGCGGGAAAAAAATTGTCTTGGGCGGTCCCTTGTGCGCAGCTTGTGAAAGGGGCATTTGACCCGGAAGCTGAATCCTTATTACTCTGTTCAGATTATCCCTTCCGCATTTTACCGAGCGTGCCCGATGTCCGTTGACCCGCGTTCCTTCCGCAAGGCCCTGGGGTGTTTCGCCACGGGCGTCACCGTGGTGACGACCCAGCATCCCGATACCCAGGCGCCGGCCGGCGTCACCGTCAGCGCGTTTTCGTCGCTGTCGCTTGAGCCCCCGCTGGTGCTGTTCTGCCTTGGCAACAAGACCTCCAGCCTGGAGGCGTTCAAGGCCAACGGCCATTTCGCCATCAATGTGCTGGCCGAAGGGCAGCGCGACCTGTCCATCCGCTTCGCCAGCCGCTCCGAGGACAAGTGGGCCGGGCTGAAGTTCGAGCGCGGCCTGGGCGACGTGCCGCTGCTGGGCGGCTGCCTTGCCACCCTGGAATGCAAGCTGGTCAACACCGTGGACGGCGGCGACCATGTGATCTTCATCGGCGAGGTCCAGAACATGATGCACCAGGAAGGCGGCTCGCCGCTGATCTATTTCCGGGGTGCCTATCTGGATTTCCCGCCGCCCGTGGGCTGATACCGGCCAACCTGGACAAATAAAAGCCCCGTCGCGTCACGACGGGGCTTTTTTTTCGTCAGGAACCGTTCCCGCGGGGCGGGGGCATTGCTGCCCCCGCCTGTGGGATCAGGCCTTGTCCAGCGCCTGGGACAGATCGGCGATGATGTCGTCGATATGCTCGATGCCGATGGACAGGCGGACATAGCCGGGGGTGACGCCGGTCGCCAACTGGTCCTCGGTGGACAATTGCGAATGGGTGGTGCTGGCCGGGTGGATGGCCAGCGAGCGGGCGTCGCCGATGTTGGCGACGTGGTAGAACAGTTCCAGCGCGTCGATGAAACGCTTGCCCGCCTCGACGCCGCCCTTCAGTTCGAAGCCGAGCAGGGCGCCATAGCCGCCCTTCAGCAGCGCGTCGGCGCGGCGGCGGTCCTCGCCGGTCTGCACCGACGGGTGGATCACCGCGTTCACCTTGGGGTGCTTGGACAGGAACTCGGCCACCTTCAGCGCGTTCTCGTTGTGGGCGCGAATGCGCAGCGGCAGCGTTTCCAGACCCTGGATGGTCTGGAAGGCGTTGAACGGGCTGGTGGCGGCGCCGACGTCGCGCAGCAGGGTGACGCGGGCGCGGATGATATAGGCGATCGGGCCCAGCGGCTTGACCGCCTGGGTCCACACCGCGCCGTGATAGCTGGGATCGGGCTCGTTCAGCAGCGGGAAGCGCTTGGCGTGCTTTTCCCAGTCAAACTTGCCGGAATCGATGATGGCGCCGCCGATCGAGGTGCCATGGCCGCCGATATACTTGGTGGTCGAATAGACCACGATGTGGGCGCCCGCCTCGATGGGCTTGGCGATGATCGGGGCGGCGGTGTTGTCGATGATCAGCGGCACGCCGACCTGATCGGCCAGCTTGGCGACCGCGGCCACCGGGAACACCCGCAGCTTGGGATTGGGCAGGGTTTCGGCGTACCACGCGCGGGTGCGGTCGTCGGTGGCGCGGACGAAGGCTTCCGGATCGGCCGGGTCGACGAAGCGGGCCTCGATGCCGAACTGCTTGAACACGTTGGCGAACAGGTTCCAGGTGCCGCCGTACAGGTCGGTCGAGGTGACGAAGTTGTCACCGGCCTGGGCGATGTTCAGAATGGCGAAGGTGCTGGCCGCCTGACCCGACGACAGTGCCAGCGCCGCGACGCCGCCTTCCAGGGCGGCCAGGCGCTGTTCCAGCACGTCGGTGGTCGGGTTCATGATGCGGGTGTAGATGTTGCCGAATTCCTTGAGCGCGAACAGATTTCCGGCATGCTCGGTGTCGCGGAACTGGTACGAGGTGGTCTGATAGATGGGAACAGCCACGGAATTGGTCGTCGGATCGCTGCGATAGCCGGCGTGGAGAACCAGGGTTTCGGGATGGACACTCTTCACGGGCATGCTTGCTCTCCTGTTATTAGTTCGCGCTAATGTACAGACGGCGCGGCGATCGTAGGTCCACAAGGTCGTGCCGAAGCGGCTCGTGGGCAAATTGAAAAATTTCACACTGGAATTTTGCTGTCAATCATAAAAAGCTATAACGTAGATAGACTATCGTGAGGGGTGGATGGATACGGAATTCTTGCGCGTCGGCCGTTTGGGTGTGGTCCGGTTGAACCGGCCGCAGGTGCTCAATGCCCTGGGACCGGGGCAATTCCCGGAAATTCTCGACGTGCTGCGGCGCTGGCATGATGATGACGACGTCCAGGCTGTGCTGCTGGAAGGGGCGGGCGACCGGGCCTTCTGCGCCGGTGGCGACATCAAGGCGGTGTGGGAAAATCGCCAGCGCGGCGCCGATGACGACAGCCGCACGCTGTTTCGCACCGAATACACCCTGGACCGCCATATCCACCGCTATGGCAAGCCGGTGGTGTCGTTGCTGCACGGCATCGTCATGGGTGGCGGCGCCGGTCTGTCGCTGAACGGCCGCTTCCAGGTGGTCACGGACAACACCGTTTTCGCCATGCCCGAGGCGGTGCTGGGCTTTTTCCCCGATGTGGGGGCCAGCCACTTTCTCAACCGGGCGCCGGGGCGGTTGGGGCTGTATCTCGGCCTGACCGGCGCCCGGCTGGGCGCCGCCGACATGGTCGCCGCCGGTCTGGCCAGCCATCACGTGCCGTTGGAACATTTCCCCCGGCTGCGACAGGCGCTGGCGGATTCAAGCCGACCGGTGGCGGAAATATTGGATGAATTCCATCAGCTGCCGGGGCAGGGGGTGTATCACGACCGCCTTGAACTGATCGATGCCTGTTTCGGCGGTGCCAGCGTGGGCGAAATCCTGGCGGCGCTGGAAGCCCGGCCCGAGGAATGGCTGCAACAGGCCCGCACCCTGATGCTGGCGGCGTCGCCGCTCAGTCTGGCCGTGATTCATCGCCAGTTGACCGGGGCGCGCGGCATGGATTTCGAAGCGGCCATCGCCCGCGAATACCGCATGGCCTGTGCCTTCCTGGAAGGGGACGGCTTCATCGAGGGCATTCGTGCCGCATTGGTGGACAAGGACCGGAAGCCCCGCTGGCACCCCGCCACCCTGGAGCGGATCACCGAGGAAGAGGTGGAGCGGCATTTCCGGCCGCTGCGAGATGAATTGGTGTTCGACGCGGAGGGGCAAACGTGAAACCGGACCAGGTGCTGTTCGAATTCCAGCGGATCGGCGGATATGTCAAGGTTTCGGCCCTGGACCCGGAAAGCAACACCGAGGTATCCATCGTCGGCGATGCGAACGCCAGCGTCATCTACCTCAAGCAGACGGCGCTGCGGAAACTGCGCTACGTGCTGGACCGCCAGCCGAAATGAATAAAAAAGGCCGCTCCATCGGGGCGGCCTTTACTTTTCGATCCGATGCGGGATCAGCGCGTCTTGCGGCGGGTCGGCTTGTCGTCACCCTCGGCGCCCTTACGGCCCAGGCCGATCTTCTTGGCGAAGTCGGAACGCTGCGCGGCGTAATTGGGGGCGACCATGGGGTAATCCGGCGGCAGCGCCCACTTGGCCCGGTATTCGTCGGGCGTCATGTTGTAGGTGGTGCGCAGATGCCGCTTCAGCATCTTCAGCTTCTTGCCGTCTTCCAGACAGACGATGTAGTCGGGCGTGACCGAACGCTTGACCGGCACGGCGGGTTTGGGCGCTTCGGACTTGGCCTCCGGGGCGCCGCTTTCCAGCGACGACAGCGACGCATAGACCGTGTGGATGACCTCCGGGATCTGACCGGCGGGCAGGGGGTTCTTGCTCACATAGGCGGCGACCACGTCGACTGCCATGCGAAGCAGTTCGTCGCGGTTGGTCTTTTCGGCGGTGATGTCGGTCATTGGGGTTTCCGCAGAGGTTCTTGCCTTAGCTGTAACCATGATGCACGGCTTATTTTTGCTGTCAATTCCTATCTGCGTATCCAGAATAATCGTTTCTTTGCGGAACTGCTGTTTTCAATAAACTTCGCGGCATAAGATCGGCCTTGTACCCCAATGGTCTGTGTTGTGGCGTGTCATTCATTTGACGCGGCGGAATGGTCGCCGGAATGGGTGTGGCTGTTTTGCTGCAATGCCGCCATGAACGCCATGCGCCCCCAGAAGATGGTGGCGCATTGGCAAATTGCGCCGAGATATGGTATCCAGGCGGTTCCGTTTTCTCCTGATCCCATGGGTTCTTTTCGGCATGAGCAAGGAAACCATCGCGCTGGCCTGCGACCACGGCGCCGTTGAACTGAAGACGCTGCTGGCGCGGCACCTCGAGGACAAGGGCTTCGCCATCCTCGACCTCGGTACCGACGGCAGCCAGTCGGTGGATTATCCCGACTTCGCCGTGGCCATGGCCGACGCGCTGAAGCAGGGCAAGGCGGCGCGCGGCGTGCTGCTGTGCGGCTCGGGTATCGGCATTTCCATGGCCGCCAACCGTTTCGCCCATGTCCGCGCCGCCCTGGTGCACGACGGCTATGGCGCGCGCATGTGCCGCCAGCACAACGACGCCAACGTCCTGGTGCTGGGCGGCCGCACCGTCGGCCCCGAGATCGCCAAGGATTGCCTGGACCTGTTCCTGTCCACCGAATTCGAGGGCGGCCGCCATGCCAAGCGCGTCGCCAAGCTGGCCGAACGCGGCGAGCGCTGATCCGTTTTCATTTTCCGATCTGCCCATCCCCCCGACCTGTACGAAAGAGCATTCGATGACCGCCACCGATACCTTCTTCCGCACTCCGCTGGCCGAGCGTGACGCCGACGTCTTCGCCGCCATCTCCAAGGAGCTGAAGCGCCAGCAGGACCAGATCGAACTGATCGCGTCCGAGAACATCGTCTCGCGCGCGGTGCTCGAGGCCCAGGGCTCGGTCCTGACCAACAAGTACGCGGAAGGTTATCCGGGCAAGCGCTATTACGGTGGCTGCGAATACGTGGACATCGTCGAGCAACTGGCCATCGAGCGCGCCTGCAAGCTGTTCGGCTGTCAGTTCGCCAACGTTCAGCCCAATTCCGGTTCCCAGGCCAATCAGGGCGTGTTCCAGGCGCTGGTCCAACCCGGCGACACCATCATGGGCATGAGCCTGGCGGCCGGCGGCCATCTGACCCACGGCGCCGCTCCCAACCAGTCGGGCAAGTGGTTCAAGGCGGTGCAGTACGGCGTCCGCCTTCAGGACGCCCGGGTGGATTTCGACGAGGTCGAGCGTCTGGCCAAGGAACACAAGCCGAAGCTGATCATCGCCGGTGGCTCGGCCTATCCGCGCGTGCTGGACTTCGCCCGCTTCCGCCAGATCGCCGACGAAGTGGGCGCGCTGTTCATGGTCGACATGGCCCATTTCGCCGGTCTGGTGGCCGGTGGCCAGTACCCGAACCCGTTCCCGCACGCCCATGTGGTCACGACCACCACCCACAAGACCCTGCGCGGTCCGCGCGGCGGCATGATCCTGACCAATGACGAGGCGATCGCCAAGAAGATCAACTCGGCCATCTTCCCGGGCATCCAGGGTGGCCCGCTGATGCACGTCATCGCCGGCAAGGCGGTGGCCTTCGGCGAGGCGTTGCAGCCGGAATTCAAGCTGTATGCCAAGCAGGTGGTGGACAATGCCCGCGCCCTGGCCGACACCCTGGTCCGCCGTGGCGTCAACATCGTGTCGGGCGGCACCGATTCGCACCTGATGCTGGTGGATCTGCGGCCGAAGAAGCTGACCGGCAAGGCGACCGAGGCCAGCCTGGAACACGCGGGCATGACCTGCAACAAGAACGGCATCCCGTTCGACCCGGAAAAGCCGACCATCACCTCGGGCGTGCGCCTGGGCACCCCGGCCGCCACCACCCGCGGCTTCGGCGTCGATGAGTTCAAGAAGGTGGGCGAACTGATCGGCGACGTGCTCGACGGTCTGGCCGCCAACCCCGAGGACAATTCGGCGGCCGAACAGAAGGCGCGGGCCGAAGTGGCGGAATTGTGCCGCCGTTTCCCGATCTACTCGTAAGCAAGCGATGGACGGGGCCCCTCCGGGGGGAGCGGCCCCCTCCCACGTAAGGGGGACCAAAGTCCATGCGTTGCCCGTTCTGTGGTCATGATGATACCCAGGTGAAGGATTCGCGGCCGACCGAGGACAACTCGGCCATTCGCCGCCGTCGCTCGTGCCCGGCCTGCGGGTCGCGCTTCACCACCTTCGAACGCGTCCAGATCCGCGACCTGGTGGTCATCAAGAAGGACGGCGGCCGCATTCCCTTCGACCGCGAGAAGCTGGTCAAGTCGTTGCGCATCGCCCTGCGCAAGCGCCCGGTCGAGGAAGAGCAGATCGAGCGCATCGCCAACGGCATTCACCGCCGTCTGGAAAGCATGGGCGAGAACGAAGTGCCGTCCAAGTATATCGGCGAACTGGTCATGGACGTGCTGATGGACCTGGACAAGGTCGCCTATGTCCGCTACGCCTCGGTTTACCGCAATTTCCGCGAAGCCAAGGACTTCGAGGACTTCCTGGGGAAGATGATCGGTGGCAGCCACGACGACTGATACCGACCGTGCCCATATGCGCGCCGCCCTGGGCCTGGCCCGGCGCGGCCTGGGCAACGTCTGGCCCAACCCGGCCGTGGGTTGCGTCATCGTCCAGCATGGCCGGGTGGTCGGGCGCGGCTGGACCCAGCCCGGCGGCCGCCCCCATGCCGAAACCGAGGCGCTGGCCATGGCCGGTGCGGCGGCGCGCGGCGCCACCGCCTATGTGACGCTGGAGCCGTGCTCGCACCACGGCAAGACCCCGCCCTGTGCCGAGGCACTGATCCAGGCGGGTATCGCCCGCGTGGTCGCCGCCATCGAGGATACCGACCCGCGCGTCTCGGGCCAGGGCTTCGAGATGCTGCGCGCCGCCGGAATCGAGGTCAAGACCGGCGTCTGCGCCGACGAAGCCCGTGACCTGAACGCCGGTTTCTTCCTGCGCCAGCGCGAGGGCAGGCCGCTGGTGACGCTGAAGCTGGCCACCACGCTCGACGGCCGTATCGCCACCCATTCCGGCGAAAGCAAATGGATCACCGGCGCCGCCGCACGGCAGGCCGGACATTTGTTGCGCGCCGAGAACGACGTCATCATGGTCGGCAGCGGCACCGCCCTGGCCGACGATCCCGAACTGACCTGCCGCTTGCCCGGGCTTGAGGAACGCTCGCCGGTGCGGGTGGTGGTGGACGGCCGCCTGCGCCTGCCGCTGACCAGCAAGATGGTGGCCACCGCCAGCGACATTCCCACCTGGCTGCTGACCCTGGAAGGCGGCGATTCCGATCGTATCGCCGCCTATCAGGACGCGGGCGTGGACGTGGTCGAGGTGGCGGCCGGTCCCGATCGCGGCGTCGATCTGGCCGCCGCGCTGACGGCGCTGGCCGAAAGCGGCGTCACCCGCGTGCTGGTGGAAGGCGGCGCCCATCTGGCCGCCGGTCTGCTGCGCGCCGGTCTGGTGGATCGTCTGGTGTGGTTCCGCGCCGCCCGCGTGATGGGCGGCGACGGTCTGCCCGCAGCGGTCGGCTTTGGCGTCGACCATCTGGTGCAGACCCCGCATTTCGATCGTCTCGCCACCGTTCCGGTTGACGATGACGTCATGGAAATCTATAGAAAAATCTAAGGAGTACGGGCCGATGTTCACAGGCATCGTCACCGATCTGGGTGAAGTGCGCAAGGTCGCGCGGGGCCAGGGCCAGGACGCCCGTTTCGAGGTCGCCACGCAATATGATCTGTCCACCGTCGAGATCGGTGCCTCCATCGCCCATAACGGCGTCTGTCTGACGGTGATCGAAAAGGGCAGCGACAGCTATATCATCCAGGCATCGGACGAAACCCTGTCCAAGACCACCCTGGGCGACTGGCGCGAAGGGCAGCGCGTCAACCTGGAACGCGCCTGCAAGGTGGGCGACGAACTGGGCGGTCACATCGTGTCCGGCCATGTGGACGGCGTCGCCCGCGTGGTGTCGATCCGGCCCGAGAACGAATCCCTGCGCTTCACCTTCGAGGCCCCGGTCGAACTGGCGAAATTCGTCGCCCCCAAGGGCTCGGTGGCGCTGGATGGCGTGTCCCTGACCGTCAACGAGGTTGACGGCCGTCTGTTCGGCATCAACGTCATTCCCCACACCCAGGCCGTGACCACCTTCGGCCGCCTGCGCGAGGGGGATCGCGTGAATATGGAAATCGACATGCTTGCACGCTATGTTGCGCGCCTTCTGGAAAGGGACTAATCCGTTGGCGTCGTCCGAGTATCACAGCGCGCTCTCCTCCATCGAGGAGATCATCGAGGAAGCCCGGTCGGGTCGCATGTTCATCCTGGTGGATGACGAGGACCGCGAGAACGAGGGCGATCTGGTCATTCCCGCCCAGATGGCGACCCCCGAGGCGATCAACTTCATGGCCCGCTATGGCCGTGGCCTGATCTGCCTGTCCATGACCGGCGCCCGCTGCCAGCATCTGGGCCTCAAGCCCATGAGCGCCGACAACGGCACCCGCATGCAGACCGCCTTCACCGTGTCCATCGAGGCCAAGGAAGGCGTCACCACCGGCATTTCCGCCGCCGACCGCGCGCGGACCATCCAGGTGGCCATCGATCCCGAAAAGAACGCGGGCGACATCGTCACCCCCGGCCACGTCTTTCCGCTGATGGCGCGCGATGGCGGCGTGCTGGTGCGTGCCGGGCATACCGAGGCGGCGGTCGACATTTCCCGCTTGGCCGGTCTGAACCCGTCGGGCGTGATCTGCGAGATCATGAACGACGACGGCACCATGGCCCGTCTGCCCGATCTGGTGCAGTTCGCCCGGCATCACGGGCTGAAGATTGCCACCATCGCCGATCTGATCGCCTATCGCCGCCGCCACGACAAGATCATCCGCCGCGAGGTCGAAGCGCCGTTCCGCTCGAAATGGGGGGGGGACTGGCGCATGGTGGTCTATGTCAATCAGGCGGCCTATGCCGAGCACATCGCCTTGGTCAAGGGCGACGTTTCCGGTGACGATCCGGTCATGGTGCGCGTGCACGCGGTCAACATCCTGGACGACGTGCTGGGCGACCAGGGTTCGGGCAAGGCCGGCGAGCTTCATTCCGCCATGGAGATGATTTCCGCCCATGGTCGCGGCGCGGTGGTGCTGGTGCGCGAACCGCGCCCGACCAGCCTGTCCGACCGGGTGCGCGCCCAGTTGGATTCGCGTCCGGCCCCGGCCGAATTGCGCGATTACGGCATCGGCGCGCAGATGTTGCTGGACCTGGGCGTCAACAAGATGATCCTGTTGTCCAACACCAAGAAGACCATCATCGGCCTGGAAGGCTTCGGCCTCGAGGTGGTGGAGCAGCGGCCCATTCCGGTCGCCTGACGAGAGGACCAAGCCATGACCGATACCCGCGTCCTGATCATCGAGGCGCGTTTCTACGACCATCTGGCCGACATGCTGCTGGACGGCGCCGTGCAGGCGCTGGAAGCGGGCGGGGCCAAGTGGGACAAGGTGACGATTCCCGGCATCCTGGAACTGCCCGCCGCGCTCGAGATGTACGCCGCCGCCCAGGAAATGGGCACCGCCGACATCCGTTACGACGGCTTCGTGCTGCTGGGCACCGCCATCCGTGGCGAGAGCGACCATTACCATCACGTCTCCACCGCCTGCGTGAACGGCTGCTCGGAAGTGGCGACCCGTCGCCATCTGGCGGTCGGCAGCGGCGTGCTGACCGTGCACAATGAAGCCCAGGCCCTGAACCGCGCCGACCCCGCCCGCAAGAATTTGGGCGGTCAGGCCGGGCGTGCCTGTCTCCGCATGCTTGAGATCAAGCGTGCCCTGAAACTTTCCCGTTGAGTTCAAAGCAAGTGCGCAAGCCCAATCCCAACGCTACCCGCCGTTCCGCCGCCCGCCTTGCCGCGGTGCAGACGCTGTATTCCATGGAAATCACCGGCGTCACCGCCGAGCAGGCCATCACCGAGTTTCATCAGCGCGAGGCGGATGAGCCCGAGAGCAAGCTGGCCAATCCCGACGGCGAGTTGATGACCCTGCTGGTGCGCGGCGCCACCGCCGAGGGCACGCTGCTGGACGAGATGATCAGCAACGCCCTCAGCCGCGACTGGACGGTGGACCGTCTGGAATCGGTGCTGCGCGCCATCCTGCGCGCCGGTTCTTTCGAGTTGAAGGCGCGGCCGCAGACTCCGGCCCGCGTGGTCATCACCGAATTCGTCGATGTCGCCCACGCTTTCTATGCCGGTCCCGAGCCCAAGATGGTCAATGCCGTCCTGGACAAAGTCGCCCGCGTGCTGCGTGCCGAGGAATTCGAGGGCGACGCCCCGCGTCCGGCCTGAGGCAACGCCCCTTGAGCGGCGCCCCCGACGAATTCGAGATCATCGCCGAATTGTTCGCGCCGTTGGCGCGGTCTTATCCCGGTGCTCTCGGCCTCACCGACGACGTGGCGCTGCTCGCTCCCGATCCCGATCATGAAACCGCCGTCACCGTGGACGCCATGGTGGCGGGGGTTCATTTCCTGCCCGACGACCCGCCGGATCTGGTGGCGCGCAAGCTGGTGCGCGTCAACCTGTCCGATCTGGCCGCCAAGGGTGCGCGGCCGTTCGCCGTCACCCTGGCGGCGGCCTTTCCGCGCGGCACCACGCTGGACTGGTTGCGCGCCTTCGGTCGGGGACTGGCCCAGGATGTGGCGGAATTCGACATCGCCCTGATCGGCGGCGACACCGTTTCGACGCCGGGGCCGCTGACCCTGTCGTTGACCGCCTTCGGCCGGGTGGCGAAGGGCAGGGCGGTGCTGCGTTCGGGGGCGCGGGCCGGGGACGTGGTCTGGGTCAGCGGCAGCATCGGTGACGGTGCCCTGGGGCTGCGCGCCGCCCGTGACGGCTGGCCCGAACTGGGTGCGGCGCACGAAAGCTTCCTGGCCGACCGCTACCGTCTGCCGCGCCCGCGCGTCGCCCTGGGCGCCGAACTGCCGGGATTGGCCCATGCCGGAATGGATGTCTCGGACGGGTTGGTCCAGGATCTGGGCCATCTCTGCCGCGCCTCGGGCCTGGGGGCGGTGATCCAGGCGGATCAGGTGCCGCTGTCTGCCGCGGCACGGGCCGCCCTGGCCGCCGACCAGTCCTTGCTTGCCAGCATTCTCGCGGGCGGCGATGATTACGAATTGCTGTTCACCGCACCGGCGGATGCCCACGCTTCCGTTCTGGAACTGGGCCGTCGGGCAGGGGTGAACGTCACCGCCATCGGGACCATGATCGAAGGGGCGGGGGTCGTGGTGTGCGACGGGCAGGGGCGGCAGATCGCCCTGCGACGGGGCGGATGGCGCCATTTCAGCGCAACGGAAACGGGGGCCGACGCGTGATTCGACTGATCTTCATGGTCGTGGCCTTTTTGCTGATGGTCGCGGCCATCATCGGCGGCCTGTATTTCTGGGGTATCGACCCGCTGGAACGTTTCAACCAACTGATCGGCAACGCCCCCGCGCAAAAGCAGGAGGATGCCGCGCCGGTGGTGGCGGTGACGCCGCCGTCCTATGTGGATTTCGGCCTGCTGATCGTGCCGGTGGTGCAGGACCGCGAACTGAAGAAGCAGGCCGAGATGATCCTGCGACTGGAAGTGCCGTTCGAGAAAAAGGAAATCGTCGCCCAGAACCTGCCGCGCCTGCAAAACGCCTTCTTGCAGGACATGATGGCGTTCCTGCCCTATCACCTGCGCGACAGTTCGACCCTGGATCACACCGTCATCCGCCGCCGTCTGTTGCAGGTCTGCGACAAGGTTCTGGTGCCGGGCTGGGTCAAGGACGTGTCCATCGAACAGTCCTCGCTCAAGTGATCGCGGGGAAAGAAGCTTCCGCCCGCAACTTTTCTGATTTGGAATTATCCAAATTATCCAGGAAAAAAGCCCGGATAATTACCTGAACGGCATAAATTCGCAAGCATTTCATTGCATCCCCCCTGGTCTTCTGGCAACTTTTTTGACGCTTGCGTTGTCCTCTCAGCCAACCAGCAGTTTTCGCCGGACGGAAGTGCGGGGCGCGAAAGTCAACAAGCTGCTCAGGGGATAAAGACACAATGACAACTCTCTTTGTGATCGCATGCGGCCTGGTGGCGCTGCTCTACGGAGCCTACGCCATCAGGTCGGTCCTGGCATCGCCTGCGGGCACGCCGAGAATGCAGGAAATCGCGGGGGCGGTTCAGGAAGGCGCGAAGGCTTATCTCAACCGTCAATATCGCACCATCGCCATCGTCGGCATCGTGGTGGCGGTCATCCTGGCCGCCCGTCTGGGAATCTTCCAGGCGGCGGGTTTCGTGCTGGGCGCCGTGCTGTCCGGCATCGCCGGTTACGTGGGCATGAACGTTTCCGTCCGCGCCAACGTCCGCACCGCCGAGGCCGCCCGTTCCGGCGGCATGCAGCAGGCGCTCGACGTCGCTTTCAAGTCCGGCGCCATCACCGGTCTGCTGGTGGTCGGCCTGGGCCTGCTGGGCGTGGCCGGGTATTACGGTCTGCTGCGCAACGTGGGCATCGGTTCGCGCGACCTGCTGGAAGCCCTGGTGGCGCTGTCGTTCGGCGCGTCGCTGATTTCCATCTTCGCCCGTCTGGGGGGCGGCATCTTCACCAAGGGCGCCGACGTGGGCGCCGATCTGGTGGGCAAGGTCGAGGCGGGCATCCCCGAGGATGATCCGCGCAATCCGGCGGTGATCGCCGACAACGTGGGCGACAATGTGGGCGATTGCGCCGGCATGGCCGCCGATTTGTTCGAGACTTACGCCGTCACCGTGGTCGGCACCATGCTGCTGGGCTCGATCTTCTTCACCGGCTCCGCCCAGGAAACCATGATGTTGCTGCCGCTGGTGATCTGCGGCGTGTGCATCTTCGCCTCGGTGGTCGGCACCTTCTTCGTCAAGCTCGACGCGTCGCAGAAGATCATGAAGGCGTTGTACAAGGGGCTGATCGTCACCGGCGTGCTGTCGGCCGGTCTGATCGCCGCCATCATCTCGGTGATGTTCGACGGCGGCTTCGCCGCCACCTTCGACGCGGCTGGCAAGACCATCACCGGTTCCGGCCTCTACATCTGCTCGCTGATCGGTCTGGCCGTCACCGGCCTGCTGGTGTGGATCACCGAATACTACACCGGTACCGATTACCGCCCGGTCAAGTCGGTGGCCCAGGCTTCGACCACCGGCCACGGCACCAACGTCATCCAGGGCCTGGCCGTGTCCATGGAAGCCTGCGCCCTGCCGGTTCTGGTGATCTCGGTCGCCATCATCGTCGCCTACAAGATCGCCGGCCTGTTCGGCATCTCGGTGGCCGCCACCACCATGCTGGCCCTGGCGGGCATGATCGTGGCGCTGGACGCTTATGGTCCCGTCACCGACAACGCCGGCGGCATCGCCGAAATGGCGGAACTGCCCAAGGAGGTCCGCAAGACCACCGACGCGCTGGACGCCGTCGGCAACACCACCAAGGCCGTGACCAAGGGCTACGCCATCGGCTCGGCCGGTCTGGCCGCGCTGGTGCTGTTCGCCGCCTACACCGAGGATCTGAAGCATTATTTCCCCGACCTGAACGTCCAGTTCAGCCTCGAGGATCCCTATGTGGTGATCGGCCTGTTCCTCGGCGGTCTGCTGCCCTATCTGTTCGGTGCCATGGGCATGCAGGCGGTCGGCCGTGCCGCCGGTTCGGTGGTGGTCGAGGTCCGTCGCCAGTTCAAGGAAATCCCCGGCATCATGGCCGGTACCGCCAAGCCCGATTACGGCCGCGCCGTGGACATGCTGACCAAGGCGGCGATCAAGGAAATGATCGTGCCGTCCATGCTGCCGGTGCTGTCGCCGGTGGTGCTGTACTTCGTCATCCTGCTGGTCGCCGACCAGAAGGCGGCGTTCACCGCGCTGGGCGCCCTGCTGCTGGGCACCATCGTCACCGGCCTGTTCGTCGCCATCTCGATGACCTCGGGCGGCGGCGCGTGGGACAACGCCAAGAAGTACATCGAGGACGGCCATCACGGTGGCAAGGGTTCCGACGCCCACAAGGCGGCGGTCACTGGCGACACCGTGGGCGATCCCTACAAGGACACCGCCGGTCCGGCGGTCAACCCGATGATCAAGATCATCAACATCGTGGCCATCCTGTTGCTGGCCATGGTCGCGGGCTGATCCTGCGTCATATGCAAACAGAAAACCCCGGCCAGAACGGCCGGGGTTTTTTGTTGCCGGAAGAGGAAGGAGAGGAGGCTAGGGGGTGTTGCCCTTGGCGTCCTTCGAGAACTTGCCGATGTTGCCGACCAACTGTTCCAGGATGCTGAGTTCCTTGCCCGCGGTCGGGGTTTCCCGCGCCACGGACTGGACGGCGATGCCGTCCTCCAGGCCGCGCTGGGCCACGTCCTTGACCACGCCCGCCTTGTCGAAGGTGATGGACACGGTCTTGCGGTCCTTGACCTCGGGCTTGAAGAAGGCGGTGGTTTCGGTGCGTTCCGAGATGTACTGCCAGCTTTCGCCGCCGAAATTGGCGACGGTGGACGGCGTCCCCAGGATCTGCTGCACCTCGTCACGGGTGGTCTTGCCCGGCTGGATCTTGGCCAGATCCTCGGGCGTCGGCAGGTTGCCGCGCAGATCGACGGCGGGGGTGCAGGCGCCCATGGTCAGGACGGCGGCCAGGACGAGGGCAAGGGACGTGTGTCGGGTCAGGATGTTCATCCGTGTCGAAGCCGAAGCATTGACGCGCGCTGGCGCGGCAGCCAAAGTGTGGGGCCAACATTGCACTCCCGGGCGCGGTATTGTCAACGTCCGCACCGCCCTTGGCGGCCCCGGGAAAGCCACCGGAACAATCAGCATGCTGTTCAGCCGTTTTTTCGAGCGCCGCAAGCGCGAACAGGTCGCCTCGGACCTTTATATCGGGGCGGTGGATCAGGCGCGCCAGCCGGTCTTCTATACCAGCTTCGGCGTCCCCGACACCCTCGAGGGGCGCTATGACATGATCATCCTGCATGTGTGGATGGTGCTGCGCCGCCTGACCCGCCTGGGCCACGAGGAAACCGGCCGCGCCATGGTCGAACTGATGTTCGCTGACATGGACCGCAACCTGCGGGAAATGGGTGTCACCGACCTGCGGGTGGGCAAGCGCGTGCTGAACATGGCCGAAGCCTTCTATGGCCGCGCCGCCGCCTACGACAAGGCGCTGGCCGAGGACGACGCCGCATTGGCCGCTGCCGTGCGCCGCAACGTCTATCAGTCGGCGGAGACGGGGGCGGGCGATCCCGATGCCCTGGCCCGCCACGTCAAGGCGCAACTGGCCCATCTGGAGCAACAGGACGACGCGGCGCTGGCCCAGGGACGCGTCTCTTATCTGGCGCCCGGGGTGGCGCCATGATTCCGATCCCGTCGGAATTCAGCCGGATGGTGCGGGTCGACCGCATCCCGGCCTCGGGCATGAGCCTGGACATCGAGGCCAAGCCCGCCGAGCGCGCCGCCCTGGCGGACCGTTTCGGTATCCCATCCATCCAGTCGCTGCGGGCCGAGCTGACCCTGCGCCTGCTGGCTGGCGGCGCCGTGGTGCGCGTCACTGGCCGCATCCAGGCCGAAGTGGTGCAGACCTGCGTCGTCACCCTGGAACCGGTGCCGGAAGTGGTGGACGAACGCTTCTCGCTGAGCTTCGGCGCCGGACCGGATGATGAAATCGGTGCCGAAATCGAACTGTCTCTTGACGACGAGGACCCGCCTGACCCCATTGTTGACGGCAGCATCGACGTCGGCGAAGCGGTCGCGGAACATCTGGCGCTGGCCCTCGATCCGTTCCCGCGCAAGCCGGGAATCGTCTTCGAGGGGGGCGAGGAAGAGGGGCCAGGAGAGGCGGAAATCCCTGAGGAAAAGCCCAATCCCTTCGCGGTACTGGCACAATTGCGTAAAAATAAGGGCTAGGGGATCACCATCCCCTTGAACCGCCCGGTCTTTTTGGCTAATAAAGGCCCCTTTCCCCGTCAGGGCCTCCTGAGCAGAGAGTACAGAAAATGGCTGTCCCGAAGAAGAAGACCTCCAAGTCCCGCCGCAACATGCGCCGCGCGCACCACGCCCTGCCGAACGTTTCCGGCATCGAGTGCCCGAATTGCGGCGAGCAGAAGCTGCCCCACCACGTCTGCGGCTCCTGCGGCCACTACGATGGTCGTGAGGTCGTCGCCCAGGGCGAAGCCAACGCCTGATCCCGCATAACGTTCGGTGGAGCGCAATACGGTGAGCGCACCCGTGACCATCTCCATCGACGCCATGGGGGGCGACCATGCCCCCGATATGGTCGTCGAGGGAGTGCGTATGGCGCATGTGCGGCTGCCGCACGTCCGCTACCTGCTGTTCGGTGACGCCCGGCGCATCGAACCGCTTCTCGAACGTTACCCGGACCTCAAGGGTGTCTGTCAGGTCCGCCACACCGAGGAATCGGTGGCTATGGAGGACAAGCCCAGCCAGGTGCTGCGCACGGGGCGCCGCACCAGCATGTGGCTTGCCGTCGATGCGGTGGTCAAGGGCGAGGCGGCCGGCGTGGTTTCCGCCGGCAACACCGGCGCCCTGATGGCGGTGTCCAAGTTCGTGCTGCGTATGTTGCCGGGCATCGACCGCCCGGCCATCGCGGGGCTGTTCCCGACCGAGCGTGGCGAAACCGTCATGCTCGATCTGGGCGCCAACGTGGAATGCAGCGCCAACAACCTGGTCCAGTTCGCGGTGATGGGCGAAGTGTTCGCCCGCGCCGTTCTGGGCCTGGAACAGCCGACCATCGGCATCCTGAACGTGGGGTCCGAGGATCTGAAGGGCAACGACGCCGTGCGCGGCGCCGCCAACATCCTGCGTGAAACCCACCTGCCGATCAAATTCCACGGCTTCGTGGAAGGCAACGATATCGGGGCCGGAACGGTGGACGTGGTGGTGACGGACGGTTTCACCGGCAACATCGCGCTCAAGACCGCCGAAGGCACCGTGAAATTCTTTTCCGGTTTCCTGCGTCAGGCGTTCGGCAGTTCGCTGCTGGCCAAGCTGGGCTATCTGTTGGCCCGCCGCGCCCTGAACAAGGTCAAGCTGCGCACCGATCCGCGCCGCTACAATGGCGCCATGTTCCTGGGCCTGAACGGCATCGCGGTGAAAAGCCACGGCGGGACCGACGCCTTTGGTTTCGCCAATGCCGTCGGCGTCGCCGTCGATCTGGTGGCCCATGGCTATAACGACCGTATCCGCCGGGAACTGGAACACCTGAAAACCCAGGAGGCGGCTGCCCAGCAGCTTGCCGCCGGTAACGGATAAAATCCAGAAATGATCCTGCGCTCCCATATTGTCGGTTGCGGCTCGTACCTGCCGTCCCGCATCGTCACCAACGCCGAACTGGCGTCCAAGGTCGATACCTCCGACGAATGGATCATCGAGCGTACCGGCATCCGCCAGCGCCACATCGCCGCCGAGGGCGAAACCACCTCGGATATGGCCACCGCCGCCGCCCAGGCGGCGCTGCGCGCGGCCGACATCAAGCCGGAAGAGGTTGATCTGCTGGTGGTGGCGACCGCCACCCCGGACAACACCTTTCCCGCCACCGCGACCCGGGTGCAGCACCGGCTGGGCATGAAGTCGGGCTTCGCCTTCGACGTTCAGGCGGTGTGCTCGGGCTTCATCTACGCCCTGTCGGTGGCCGACAATTTCATCAAGTCGGGCCAGGTGCGAACCGCCGTGGTGGTGGGCGCCGAAACCTTCTCGCGCATCCTGGACTGGGAAGACCGCGGCACCTGCGTGCTGTTCGGCGACGGCGCGGGCGCCGTGGTGCTGCGCGCGTCGTGGGAAAAGGGGCAGAACACCGATCGCGGCATCCTGTCCACCCATCTGCATTCCGACGGCAGCCATTACGATCTGCTCAAGGTGGATGGCGGCCCGTCCTCGACCCAGAGTGTCGGCCATCTGCGCATGGAAGGCCGCGAGGTCTTCCGCCATGCCGTGGTCAATCTGGCCGAAGTGGTGGGCGAGGCGCTGAAGGCCAACGACCTGACCGCCGCCGACATCGATTGGGTGGTGCCGCATCAGGCCAACCGCCGCATCCTGGAAGGCACCGCGCGCAAGCTGGGCTTTTCCATGGACCGCATGGTGGTGACGGTGGACCGCCACGCCAACACCTCGGCCGCCTCGATCCCGCTGGCTTTCGCCGAGGCGTTCGGCGATGGCCGCATCAAGCGCGGCGATCTGGTGCTGCTGGAGGCCATGGGCGGCGGCTTCACCTGGGGGTCGGCGCTCGCCCGACTCTAGGAATTCCCTGCGTTTCCTGCGCATCAGGGCTAAGGTTTCCTCGCATCCCTTTGATATTGACCCTTTTCCGTTAAGCGGATAGGGTCAGTGTCCTCTATTTCGTTTCTGAATTCAGGCAATCCCGACATGTCGGAAAAGACCATCACACGCGCGCAGTTGAGCGAGGCGATCTACCAGGAGGTGGGTCTTTCCCGCAACGAATCCGCCGATCTGCTGGAAGCCGTGCTGAACGAATTGTCCTCGGCCCTGGCGCGGGGCGAGGCGGTCAAGATCTCCTCGTTCGGCAGTTTCGCCGTGCGCTCCAAGGGGCAGCGCGTCGGCCGCAATCCCAAGACCGGCGAGGAAGTGCCGATCCTGCCGCGCCGCGTGCTGGTGTTCCGGCCGTCGCAATTGCTGAAAAAGAAGATCAACGACGGGCCGGTTTCCTCGGCCAAGGCCGGTAAGTAATGAGCGACGACGGCGAACTGCCCCTGGTCCGCCGTTCCGGCAAGTCGGATTCCGCCTTTCGCACCATCAGCGAGGTGGCGGACGAACTTGACGTCCCGCAACACGTCCTGCGCTTCTGGGAAAGCAAGTTTCCCCAGGTCAAGCCGCTGAAGCGTGGCGGTGGCCGCCGCTATTACCGGCCCGAGGACGTGGCGCTGCTGCGCCGCATCCGCGACTTGCTGTACAGCGAAGGCTATACCATCAAGGGCGTGCAGAAGCTGCTGCGCGAGGGGGGCGCCCGCGAAATCACCGGCGCCTTGCGCCCCGAGATCGACGGCCCTTCGCCCTCTGGGACCGAGGATTCCGCCCATTCGGAAGGCGACCGCACCGACGAGGCCGAACTGCCGTTGGGTCTGGATGACGAGCCGGATTTTTCCGATCTCAACGACGGCGAGGAAGACGACGTCGCGGCGGCGGCCGACGCCCGGGCGGTCCAATCCACCCCGGTCGCGGCCCGGCCGCAGGCGGCGTTTTCGGCGGAAACCCGCCAGGAATTGCAGGCCATCCTGGCCGAGTTGGAACATCTTCGCGGTCTTTTGCAGCCGCGTTAATTTGGGGGTTGCAGGGCAGGGGGTGCCTGAGTATAGTGCGCCCCTCTTCCGGCGGCACCCGCCGGAAACCCCCGCCGAAGAAGCAATTCTTCGGGCTCGGTCGGAGCGTAGCGCAGCCCGGTAGCGCATCAGTCTGGGGGACTGGGGGTCGCAGGTTCGAATCCTGTCGCTCCGACCATTCTAAGGCCCTGGAAGGGAACACCTTCCGGGGCCTTTCCATTTGCGGATTCCGCCTCTTGGCCTATGGCATAAGGCGTTACGCACAACGGGTGCTTTCTTCATACGCAGTTGGTCCATACCATGATGAATACGCTACTCTTTCAGGGAGGCGTGTCATGTTTGGCATGAGCCACGACGCCTTGGCGCAAAAGCAGGCCGCCGAGCAGGCCGCCATGGAACGGTCCAAGCAATTTTGCCGTGACGCCCTCAAACAGATGCATTGGGCCGGGCCGGAGGAAGCCGAACGGCTTTGCAAGGGCCTCAAGGACCATTGCGGCGGTGACAAGGCATTGCCCCTTGAGTTCAAGCGCAAGGCGCTGGAACTGGCGCGCACCTATGAATGCAACGCCAACATGCGCGCCGCCGACATGGCGCTGCATCAGGCCCTGCGCTTCGCCGCCGACGAACACATGGTGGAACGATCGCAAAAGCTGGGCGAGGGGCGGCGGTACTTTTCCAAAGCCTGCGCCCTGGGGGCGGGCGATGAATTCCGCAAGGCGGCCCAGCGGCTGATCGAAAACGTCATGATGACCGGCGGCGTGCAGAAAAAGGGACCGACCCGGGCCAAGCCCGGGGATTTCGCCCCACGCGCCCCCAACCGCGCCAAGATGTGAAACAACGCCCGCCAGCGGACAGTCCGTTTGCGTGAAACATTCGGTCGTGGTCTTATCTGGGCCATGTCCATCGCATCCGATCGCCCCTGTCACCTTTGGCTGGCGCTGTCGCCCCACGGTTTCGGCCATGCCACTATGACCGCGCCGCTGGTGGCGGCGTTGCGGCGGCGGCGGCCGGGCATGCGTCTGACCATCCAGACCACCCTGCCGCACGATTTCCTGGCCACGCGCTACGATGATTTCCATCAGGTGGCCGAGATTCCCGATTTCGGATTCTGCATGAAATCGCCGACCGAGGTGGACGTCGAGGCCAGCGCCCGGCGCTACCACGCCCTGCACCAGGATTTCGCCGCCGTGGTGGCGGCCGAGGCGGTGCGGCTGCGGGCGGAATCCCCCGATCTGGTGCTGGCCAACGTGCCCTATGTCACCATGGCGGCGGCACGGCAGGCGGGTATCGCCGTGGTCGGCTATTCGTCGCTGAACTGGGCCGACCTGACCGACCATTTCTTTCGGGACCGCGCCGATTGCCGGGCGTTGCGCGCCGAAATCCGCGCCGCCCACGACGCCGTCGAGTTCTTTTTACGGCCACGACCGGCCCAGGTCATGACCGTGCCGCGACAGCGCGACATCGGGCCGGTGGTGCGGCTGGGCGACGATCGCCGCGCGCAGATCCGCCAGACCCTGGGGCTGGGGCCGGAAACGCGGCTGGGGCTGATCGCCTTTGGCGGCATGGATCATCGCCTGCCGTTGCAACGGTGGCCGCGCCTGGACGGCTGGTTCTGGCTGAGCAGCCTGCGGGAGACGCCGACTCGGCCGGACATGGCGCCCTGGCCGATGGCGGGGGTGTCCTTTGCCGACCTGTTCGTCTCGGTGGACGTGATCGTCGGCAAGCCGGGCTACGGCACCTTCAGCGAGGCCGGAGCGGCGGGAATTCCCATGCTGTACGAGCCGCGCCCCGACTGGCCCGAGGCGCCGCCCCTGGAAGACTGGCTGGCGCGGCATACGCGCTGCCTCAGGGTGCGGCCGCAGGATTTGCTGGACGACCGCCTTCTCCCGCAACTTCAAGGGTTGTTTTCGCTTCCCGCTCAACGGGTTGCCGAGGCGGATGGGGCAGAGCAGGGGGCGGCGGCGCTGGAGGAGGTGTTGGACCGGGTCCGCGCATCTTCCAAGGTAGTTGGCAGCGGCGGCGATCGTCACGCCGGGGTATCGAACGGAGGGGAAAAATGAGCGACGAGGCCCGTCTGGTCTATGTCACCGCACCCGATCACGCCGCCGCCCTGTCCCTGGCGCGGCTGGCGGTGACGGAGCGGCTGGCCGCCTGTGCCAATGTGCTGGGGCCGATCACTTCGGTCTATTGGTGGGACGGCAAGCTGAACGAGGACGGCGAGGTGGCGCTGGTGCTGAAGACCCGCGCCGATCTGGTGGCGGCGCTGACCGAACGTTTGCGCGTCGCCCATCCTTATGATTGCCCCTGCGTGGTGGCGCTGCCCATCGACGGCGGCAACCCGGCCTTTCTGGCCTGGATCACCGCAGAAACTCAGTGACCGGGCAGCCACACACTTGCTGCCGCCTGGGCGGCGATGCCTTCGCGGCGGCCGGTGAAGCCCAGCCCTTCGGTGGTGGTGGCCTTGATGCTGACGCGGTCCTGGCGCAGCCCCAGGATTTCCGCCACCCGCGCCTGGATGGCGGCGCGATGGGGGCCGATCTTGGGGCGCTCGCAGATCAGCGTGATGTCCAGATGCAGGATGCGGCCGCCCAGGCCCGCCACCAGCGCGGCGGCGTGGGCCAGGAAGCGATCCGAGGACGCGCCTTTCCAGCGGGGATCGGTCGGCGGGAAGTGGCGGCCGATGTCGGCGGCGGCGATGGTGCCCAGGATGGCGTCGGTGGCGGCATGCAGGGCGACGTCGGCGTCGGAATGCCCCTCTAGCCCGAAATCGTGGGGAATCAGCACGCCGCCCAGCCAAACCCCTGTTCCCGGCGCGAAACGATGAACGTCGTAGCCGGTGGCCATGCGGGTTTCGCCAGCCCCCCCCAGGGTGGTGCGGGCGCGCTCCAGATCGGCGGCGGTGGTGATCTTGTAATTGTCCTCGGCCCCCTGGACCAGCGCCACCGCCAGACCGGCGCGCTCGGCCACGGCGGCGTCGTCGGTCAGTTCCTCGCCCTTGACGGCGGCATGGGCGGCCAGGATGTCGGCGTAACGGAAGCCCTGGGGCGTCTGTGCCCGCCATAGATTGGCCCGTTCGACGGTGGCGCCCACCAGACCGTCGGCGCCGCGCTTCAGGGTGTCGGCCACCGCCACTGCCGGGATGGCGCCGGGATGGGCGTCCAGGGCGCCCAGGACGCGGGCGATGGTTCCGGCATCGACGAAGGGGCGGGCGCCGTCATGGATCAGCACCCGGTCACAGCCCAGGCCGCCCAGGCTTTCCAGGCCCAGCCGCACCGAATCCTGACGGGTGGCGCCGCCGAACACCGGCTCGGGCAGGTTCAGCCCCGCCGCCGCCTCGCGGTACAGGTCGAGGTCGTCGGGATGGATCACCGCCCGCACCAGATCGATTTGCGGATTGGCCGCCAGCCGCGCCAGGGTGTGGCGCAGCACCGGTCGACCGGCAAGGTCGTGGTATTGCTTGGGCAGGTCGCCGCCGAACCGTCGGCCACGCCCGGCCGCCACCACCAGGGCCACCACTTTCGCCATCGTCATGCTCCTTCGCCAGACCGGGCCGCAGCCTAACCGGCCGGGCGGCGTCAGCCAAGAGTCCGGGTGCATCACCCTTGGCCTTTTCCCCCGCGCAAACGGTGGTATAGTCGCGGCCATGACGAACCCGGTCCTTCTGAACGCCTTTGCCCTGGCCGCCCTGATTCCGGCCGCGCTGGTGCCGTTGCGCGGCGGCGCCCGCCGTGACGCGCCGTTCTGGGCGGTGGTCGCGGCCGCCGTGGTCGCCACCGTCGGCTTCTCGCTGGCCCTGGTGTCCGGGGCGTGGCAGACCGATCTGGGCACCGCCCTGTGGGTCAGCGTCGCCGCCACCACCGCGCTGTTCGCCGCGCTGTCGGCGACCACCCAATCCAGTTGGCGGCTGGGGCCGTTGCTGATGCCCTATCTGGCGGCGGTCGGCCTGGTCGCCTCGCTGGTGCGCGGGGCGCCGCGCCCCATGGTCGGCGGCGCTCCGGCCATATGGATCGACCTGCACATCATCGTTTCGGTGCTGACCTATGCCTTGCTGACCCTGGCGGCGGTGGCGTCGCTGGCGGTGTTCTTGCAGGAACGGGCGCTGAAGCGCAAGCAACCGACCCGCCTGACCCGCATGTTGCCGTCGGTGGTGGATTCCGAGCGGCTGTCCGGCCGTCTGCTGCTGGCGGGCGAGATCATTCTGGGCCTGGGCATCGCCACCGGCCTCGCCACCCAATATTTCGAAACCGGCAGCCTGTGGAAGATGGACCACAAGACCCTGCTGTCGCTGCTGGTGTTCGGCCTGATCAGCGCCTTGCTGCTGGGCCATCGGGTGTGCGGCGTGCGCGGGCGCGTCGCCGCGCGGGTGGTGATGATCGCCTATTTGTTGCTGACCCTGGCCTTTCCCGGCGTCAAATTCGTCACTCAGGTCCTGCTTTAGCCGTCTGCTGCAAAAATGCTCACCGCTTCGTGGCTTTTGCCGTTGCGCTGGGCAGCCTCTGCATAATAAATACGCAGTCATGCAGACACGTTTCCGCCAGCCCTTTGTCGTGGGCGATGTTGCCCTCGACAATCCCGTGATCCTCGCGCCCATGTCGGGCGTGACCGACATGCCGTTCCGCCGTCTGGTCAAGCGCATGGGCGCCGGACTGGTGGTGTCCGAGATGATCGCCAGTCAGGCGATGATCCGCGAAACCCGCCAGACCATGCAGATGATCGCCCATACCGACGTGGAACAGCCCATTTCCGTGCAATTGGCCGGATGCGAGCCCGAGGTGATGGCCGAGGCGGCGCGCATGAACGCCGATCGCGGCGCCGCGCTGATCGACATCAACATGGGGTGTCCGGTCAAGAAGGTGGCGGTCAAGGGCGAGGCGGGATCGGCCCTGATGAAAGACGAGATCCTGGCCGGACGGCTGATGGAGGCCACGGTCAAGGCGGTCGGCGTCCCCGTCACCCTGAAATGCCGCATGGGCTGGGACCATAACAATCTCAACGCCCCGCGTCTGGCCCGCATCGCCCAGGAAAGCGGCATCCGCATGGTGACGATCCACGGCCGCACCCGCCAGCAATTCTATACCGGCACCGCCGATTGGGAATTCGTCCGTCAGGTCAAGGAGGCGGTGTCCGTTCCGGTGATCGTCAACGGCGACATCGAGACGGTGGACGACGCCGTGCGCGCCCTGGAACAATCGGGCGCCGACGGCGTGATGATCGGGCGCGGCAGCTATGGCCGTCCGTGGTTCCCCGGTCAGGTGGCCCATTATCTGGCCACCGGCGAACGTCGCCCCGACCCGGAATTGTCCGAGCAGATGGCCGTCGTGCTGGAACATTTCGATGCCATGCTCAGCCATTATGGCCGCGAAACCGGCGTGCGCATGGCGCGCAAGCATGTGGCATGGTATTCCAAGGGCCTGCGCGGCTCGACCGAATTCCGCGCCAAGGTCAACCAGATGCACGATGCCGATCTGGTGCGTCAGGCCATCCTGGACTTCTATCTTCCCCTGCTGGAAAAGGCTGCCGCGTGATGGGCAAGGCCACCGCCATGTTCCGCCCCCGCGCCGCCGGCAACACCATGGACCCCGCCATCGTGCTGGGCGCGCTGGCGTCGTCGGTGATCGCCGTGGACGGCGACAACGTCATTCAATACGTCAACGGCTCGGCCGAGCAATTGTTCCAGTCGGGTGCCAGCTATCTGTGCGGCCGCGCCCTCAACGACCTGATCCCGGCCGACAGCCCGGTCATGTCGCTGATCGCCCAGGCCCGCGACAACGCCCTGGTGATGTCGGAATACGGCATCACCCTGGACACGCCGCGCACCGGCCACCGCACCGTCACCGCCCAGGCGGCGCCCATCGCCGAGAATCCGGGGTATGTGGTGCTGTCGCTGCATGAACAAAGCATCGCGTTGAAGATCGGCGGCTCGCTGGCCAGCCGCAACGCCGCCCGCTCGGTGACGGCCATGGCCGCCATGCTGGCGCACGAGGTCAAGAACCCGTTGTCGGGCATCCGTGGTGCCGCCCAGTTGCTGGAAACCGGCGTCACCGAGGACGACCGCGTGCTGACCCGTCTGATCGTTGACGAGGCCGACCGCATCGTCGCCCTGGTGGATCGCATGGAAGTGTTCTCGGACAAGCCGCCGGTGGACCGTGCCCCCATCAACATCCATCAGGTGCTGGAACACGTCCGCCGTCTGGCCGAGAACGGTTTCGGCCGCAACGTGCGCATCATCGAGAATTACGACCCGTCGCTGCCGCCGGTGTTCGGCAACCGCGACCAGTTGATCCAGGTCTTCCTGAATCTGATCAAGAACGCCGCCGAGGCGGTGCCCCACGATGGCGGCGAGATCATCATTTCCACCGCCTATCAGCATGGCGTCCGTCTGGCGGTGGCCGGGTCCGACACCCGCCGCCACCTGCCGCTGGTGGTCAGCATCCAGGACAACGGTCCGGGCATCCCCGAGGATTTGCGCCAGCATCTGTTCGACGCCTTCGTCACCACCAAGGCGTCGGGCACCGGCCTGGGGCTGGCCCTGGTGGCGAAGATCGTCGGCGACCATGGCGGGATCGTGGAATTCGACAGCATGCCGCGCCGCACCATCTTTCGGGTGATGTTGCCGATGGTGCAAGAGGGGGACGAGTTTTAGGCGATGAACACCACTTCCACCATTCTGGTCGCCGACGACGACCGCGGCATCCGTACCGTTCTGGCCCAGGCCCTGGGCCGCGCCGGATACGAGGTGCGCACCACCGGCAACGCCTCGACCCTGTGGCGCTGGGTGTCGGAGGGCGAGGGCGATCTGGTCATCACCGACGTGGTGATGCCCGACGAGAGCGGCCTGGACCTGCTGCCGCGCATCAAGAAGATCCGCCCCGACATGCGCATCATCGTGATGAGCGCGCAGAACACCCTGCTGACGGCGGTCAAGGCCACCCAGCGCGGCGCCTTCGAATACCTGCCCAAGCCGTTCGACCTCAAGGAACTGGTGGCGGTGGTCAACCGCGCCCTGTCGACGCCGCGCAACCATCCGTCCGATGGCGGCGCCGATCAGGATGAAGAGGAGAAGCTGCCGCTGATCGGCCGCTCTCCGGCCATGCAGGAAATCTACCGCACCCTGGCGCGCCTGATGGGCACCGACCTGACGGTGATGATCACCGGCGAATCGGGCACCGGCAAGGAATTGGTGGCCCGCGCCCTGCATAATTACGGCAAGCGCCGCAACGGTCCGTTCGTCGCCATCAACATGGCGGCCATCCCGCGCGAACTGATCGAAAGCGAGCTGTTCGGCCACGAAAAGGGCGCCTTCACCGGCGCCACCCAGCGCGCCGCCGGCCGCTTCGAGCAGGCCGAGGGCGGTACCCTGTTCCTGGACGAGATCGGCGACATGCCGCCCGAGGCGCAGACCCGCCTGTTGCGCGTGCTGCAAGAGGGCGAGTACACCACGGTCGGCGGCCGCACCCCGATCCGCGCCAATGTGCGCATCGTCGCCGCCACGCACCGCGACCTGACCCAACTGATCCGCCAGGGCCTGTTCCGCGAGGATCTGTTCTACCGCCTGAACGTGGTGCCGATCCGCCTGCCGCCGCTGCGCGAGCGGGCCGAGGACATTCCGGAACTGGTGCGCCACTTCCTGGGACTGGCCGCCCAGGAAGGATTGCCCGCCAAGACCATCGACGCCCAGGCCATGGACCGGCTGAAGCGTCATCGCTGGCCGGGCAACGTGCGCGAACTGGAAAATCTGGTGCGCCGTCTGGCGGCGCTGTATTCCCAGGAAGTGATCGGCATCGACGTGATCGAGGCCGAACTGGCGGGCGGCATGCCCGCCGTGGACAGCATGGGCGCCAGCGAGGGCGAGGGGCTGTCCGCCACCGTCGAGCGGCACCTGCGCGAGTATTTCAACAGCCACGGCGACAATCTGCCGCCGCCCGGCGTCTATGACCGCGTGCTGCGCGAGGTGGAACGGCCGCTGATCTCGCTGGCGCTGGAGGCCACCCGGGGCAACCAGATCAAGGCGGCGCAGATTCTGGGCCTCAACCGCAACACCCTGCGCAAGAAGATCCGCGATCTCGACGTGCCGGTGGCCCGGGGCGGCCTGAAGTAACGCCATGGCCCGCGACCGCCGCCGCCTGGTTCCACGCCTGATGGTGTGGGCGCGCAAGGTGGGCCTTGCGCGCAAGCTGGCCCTTGGCCTGACCCTGGCGGTGATCCCGTCGGTGCTGGCCACCTTCATGGCCATGACGGTGTCGGGGCCGGTCGGCCCCGATCCGCGTACCGTGCTGTCGCTGCTGGGCCTGGATGTCGGCCTGATGCTGGCGCTGGGCGCGGTGGTTGGCCTGCGTATCCTGGCCCTGTGGCGGGCCGGGCGGCGCGGCAGCGCCGGGTCCAAGCTGCATCTGCGTTTCGTGGTGCTGTTCGCCCTGGTGGCGGTGACGCCCGCCATCCTGATGTCGGTCGGCTCGACCGTGTTCTTCCGCTATGGCGTCGAAGGCTGGTTCTCGGACCGGGTCCGCACCGCGTTGCAGGCCTCCTTGCAGGTGGCGAAAGCCTATCTTGAGGAACACCAGCAGATCATCGGCGGCGATGCCCTGGCCATGGCCAACGACATCAACCGTGAAGGCCCGGAACTGGCCCGCTCGACCCAGCGTTTTTCCGCGTTCATCGGCAGTCAGGCGGCGATCCGCGGTTTGACCGAGGCCATCGTCTTCGACGGCCAGGGCAGGGTGCTGGCCCGCTCGGGCTTGGCCTTCTCCATCGAATCCGGGGTCGAGCAGATTCCCTATTGGGCCTATGAAAAGGCTCGCTCGGGCGAAGTGGCGGTGCTGACCAGCGACGACGACGACCGCGTCCGCGCCCTGGTGCTGTTGCAGAATTTCTATGGTGAAACCTATCTTTACGTCGGCCGCTTCGTCGATCCCAAGGTGATCGGCCACATGGAGCAGACCTCGGCGGCGGTGGCCGAGTACGAGAAGCTGGAGGGCAAGCGCGCCGGACTGGAGCGGGCCTTTTCGCTGATCTTCGCCGTCATCGCCCTGCTGCTGCTGATGGCCGCCGTGTGGGTCGGTCTGACCATGGCGCGGTCGCTGGCCAACCCCATCGCCCGGCTGATCGACGCGGCCGAGAAGGTGCGCTCGGGCGATCTCAACGTCCGCGTCGCCGAGGATGCCGCCGACGAGATCGGCACCCTGTCGCGCGCCTTCAACCGCATGACCGACCAGTTGGAGGCCCAGCGCCGCGAATTGGTGGATGCCAACCGCGAATTGGACGAACGCTCGCGTTTCACCGAAACCGTGCTGTCGGGCGTCTCGGCGGGCGTGCTGGGCCTGGACCGCGACGGGCTGGTGAATCTGCCCAACCGTTCCGCCTGCGACATGCTGGGCATCGACCCCGAACGGGCGGTCGGCCAGCCTTTGGCCGAGGTGGCGCCGGAACTGGCCGAGGGGCTGGAGGAATGCCGCCGCCGTCCCGACCGTCTGGTGCAGCAGGAGGTCAAGCTGGTGCGCGACGGCCGTTCGCGCAGCCTGCTGCTGCGCATCGCCGCCGAGCAACTGGCGGGCGAGATCATCGGCTATGTGGCGACCTTCGACGACATCACCGAACTGGTTTCGGCCCAGCGCAAGGCCGCCTGGGCCGATGTCGCCCGCCGCATCGCCCACGAGATCAAGAACCCGCTGACCCCGATCCAGCTTTCGGCGGAACGTCTGAAACGTAAATATCTCAAAGAGATACAAAGCGACCCTGAGACGTATTCCAAGCTGATCGAAACCATCGTGCGGCAGGTGGGCGACATCGGCCGGATGGTGGACGAATTCTCGTCCTTCGCCCGCATGCCCGCGCCGCAGATGAAGCCCGACGATCTGGCCGAACTGTGCCGCCACGCGGTGTTCCTGCAACGCAACGGCTATCCCGACGTGACCTTCGAGGCCGAGGTGCCGCCCGGCAAGGCGCCGCTGTTCTGCGACGGCCGTCTGGTGGGGCAGGCGCTGACCAATCTGCTGAAGAACGCGGTCGAGGCCATCCACGGCCGCGAGGGGGGCGACCTGCCGCCCGGCCGCATCCGCCTGACCCTGACGGAAGAGGGGGGCGCCAGGGTGGTGACGGTGACGGACAACGGCAAGGGCCTGCCCGCCGAGAACCGCGACCGCCTGACCGAACCCTATATGACCACGCGGGCCAAGGGCACCGGATTAGGTCTTGCCATCGTCAAGAAAATCATGGAAGACCATGGGGGTGATCTCATCCTGGAGGACGCCCCCGGCGGCGGTGCCAGGGTTGCCCTGATCTTCCGCGACCCTGATCTTGCGGCCGATTCCGCCGCGTCCACTGACCACACGGCAACCCATGGCGCATGACATTCTGATCGTCGACGACGAGGCCGATATTCGCGCTCTCATCGCCGGTATCCTGGAAGACGAGGGCTATTCCACCCGCGAGGCGGCCAATTCCGACGCGGCACTGGAGGCGGTGCGCGCCCGTCGTCCCAGCCTGATCATCCAGGACATCTGGTTGCAGGGCTCGACCCTGGACGGCCTGGGCATCCTGGCCGCGGTCAAGCGCGACCATCCCGACGTGCCGGTGGTGATGATCTCGGGCCACGGCAACATCGAGACGGCGGTCGAGGCCATCAAGGTCGGCGCCTACGATTTCATCGAAAAGCCGTTCCAGACCGACCGCCTGCTGATCATCGTCGAGCGCGCCATCGAGGCCGCCACCCTGCGCCGCGAGAACAAGGAACTGCGCCTGCGCGCCGGGTCGGCCGCGCCGGTCACGGAACTGGTGGGCAATTCCACTTTCGTGCAGCAGGTGCGGCAGGCGCTGGACAAGGTGGCGCCGACCAATTCGCGCGTGCTGATCACCGGCCCGGCCGGATCGGGCAAGGAAGTGGTGGCCCGCATCATCCACAACCGCTCGCGCCGGGCCGAGGGGCCGTTCGTGGTGCTGAACTGCGCCGCCATGCATCCCGACCGCATGGAGGTCGAGCTGTTCGGCACCGAGCACGGTGAAGCCCCGGACGCGCCGCGCAAGATCGGCACCTTCGAGCTGGCCCATGGCGGCACCCTGCTGTTGGACGAAGTGGCGGACATGCCGCTGGAAACCCAGGGCAAGATCGTGCGCGTGTTGCAGGACCAGACCTTCGAGCGGGTGGGCGGCACCCAGCGGGTCGAGGTGGATGTGCGCGTCATCGCCACCACCAACCGCGACGTCCAGTCCGAGATGGCCGCCGGGCGCTTCCGCGAGGATTTGTACTATCGCCTGAACGTGGTGCCGTTCCGCGTGCCGTCGTTGCGGGACCGCAAGGAAGACATCCCCGAACTGGCCCGCCATTTCATGCATCTCGCCGCCCAGGCCGCCGGCACCCAGCCGCGCCAGTTGGGCGAGGACGCGCTGGCGGCGTTGCAGGCTTATGACTGGCCGGGCAACGTGCGCCAGTTGCGCAACGTCATCGATTGGGTGCTGATCATGGCGCCGGGCGATGCCTCGGAAACGGTGCGCGCCGACATGCTGCCCGGCGAGATCAGCGCCATCACCCCGGCGGTCTTGCGCTGGGAGAAATCCAGCGAAATCATGACGCTGCCACTGCGCGAGGCACGCGAACTGTTCGAGCGGGAATACCTGCTGGCCCAGGTCAACCGCTTCGCCGGAAACATCTCGCGCACCGCCGCCTTCGTCGGCATGGAACGCTCGGCGCTGCATCGCAAGCTGAAGCTGCTGGGCGTCAACACCGACGAAAAAGGTCGCGGCTGATACCGTCGAAAGGGAACGGGCATGAAGGTCATCGTGTGCGGAGCCGGTCAGGTCGGCTTCAACATCGCCCATTATCTCGCCAGCGAGAACAACGACGTCACCGTCATCGACCAGCGGCCGGATCTGATCCGCAAGATCACCGACACCCTGGACGTGCAGGCGGTGCTGGGCCATGCCTCGCAGCCGTCGGTGCTGGAACAGGCGGGCGCCGCCGACGCCGACATGATCATCGCCGTCACCCATGCCGACGAAGTCAACATGGTGGCCTGTCAGGTGGCGCATTCGCTGTTCGACGTGCCGACCAAGATCGCCCGTATCCGCTCGCAATCCTATCTTCAGCCCATGTGGGCGACCCTGTTCTCGCGCGAGCATCTGCCCATCGACGTCATCATCAGCCCGGAGATCGAGGTGGCCCGCGCCATCTCGCGCCGTCTTCAGGTGCCGGGCGCCATCGACGTCATTCCGCTGGCCGGTGACAAGGTGCGGCTGATCGGTGTGCGCTGCTGCCCCGACACGCCGCTGATCAACACCCCCATGCGCCAGTTGACCGTGCTGTTTCCCGATTTGAACATCGTGGTCATTGGCATCGTGCGCGACGGCAAGGCCATCGTGCCGACCGCCGAGGACCAGATGCTGGAAGGCGACGAGGTCTATTTCGTGGTCGACACCCTGCATGTGGAACGCGCCCTGGCGGCCTTTGGCCGCGAGGATCAGGTAGCCCGCCGCATCGTGGTGTTCGGCGGCGGCAATATCGGCCTGTTCCTGGCCCAGCAGATCGAGGCGGAAAGCCCCAACGTCAGCGTCAAGGTGGTGGAACTGGACAAGGAGCGGGCCGAGTTCGTCGCCAAGACCCTCAGCCACTCGGTGGTGCTGAACGGCGACGTGCTGGACCCCGAGGTGCTGACCGAGGCCGGGGTGGCGGTGGCCGAAACCGTGGTCTGCGTCACCAACGACGACGAAACCAACATCCTGGCGGGCCTGCTGGCCAAGCGCAGCGGCGCGCGGCGCGCCATCACCCTGATCAACAAGGCCAGCTACAAGGCGCTGGTCGGGCCGTTGGGCATCGACGTGGTGATCAATCCGCGCACCATCACCGTGTCCAACATCCTGCAACACGTCCGGCGCGGCCGCATCCACGCCGTCCACTCGCTGCACGAAGGCTTCGGCGAACTGATCGAGGCCGACGCCCTGGAAACCTCGAGCCTGGTGGGCAAGCCGCTGCGCGAGGTCAAGCTGCCGGTCGGCGTGCTGTTGGGCGCCGTGGTGCGCGACGGCACCGTCATCAGTCCGCGCGGCAATACCGTGGTGCGGGCGGGCGACCGCGTCATCCTGTTCGCCTCGGCCGACGCGGTGAAGAAGGTGGAAAAGATGTTCTCGGTGCGGTTGGAGTATTTCTGAGGTGGCGCGCATCACCTACGTCAACGGGCAATACCAGTTGCACGCCGAGGCCGCGATCCACGTCGAGGATCGCGGTTTCCAGTTCGCCGATGCGGTTTACGAGGTGCTGCCGGTGGCCCATGGCCGCCTGTGGCATGTGGAGCAGCATCTGGACCGCCTGGAACGCTCGCTGGGGGCGCTGGCCATGGCGTGGCCGGTCAGTCGCCGCGTGCTGGCCATGATCGCCGCCCGGGTGGTGGGCATGAACCGGGTGGGACGCGGCATCGTCTATATCCAGGTGTCGCGCGGCAGCGCGCCGCGCAACCACGCCTTTCCGTCCGAGACGCCGCCGACCCTGGTGGTCGGCGCCTGGAGCGTCAAGCCCCCCGTCGCCGAGGCGGTGGACAACGGCATCGCCGTCGTCACCCGCCCCGACCAGCGTTGGGGGCGACCCGACATCAAGACCGTGGGCTTGCTGCCCAACCTGCTGGCCCGCCAGTCGGCCAAGGAGGCCGGGGCGGGCGAGGCGTGGCTGGTGGACGGGCAGGGCCGCGTCACCGAGGCGACGGCGGCCAACGCCTTCATCGTCGCCCCCGACGGCGCATTGCTGACCCATCCCGCCGACGGCGCCATCCTGGCGGGCGTCACCCGCGCCAACGTTCTGGACCTGGCGCGCAAGGCCGGTATCCAGGTGGGAGAGCGGCCCTTCAGCGTGGCCGAGGCGCTGGCGGCGCGCGAAGCCTTCGTCACCGGCACCAACGTCACCGTGCTGCCCGTCACCCGCATCGACGGCCACATGGTGGGCGAGGGGCGTCCCGGCCCCATCACCCAATTGCTTCGCGCCCTTTATCAGGAGCTTCGACACCCGTGAGCCGCCAACCGCGCGCCATCGTCTTCGATTGGGACAATACCCTGGTGGATTCCTGGGTGTGCATTCAGGAATCCTACAACATGACCTTCCGCCATTTCGGCATGGCGGAATGGGACATGGCGCAGACCCAGGCCAATGTCGCCGCCTCCATGCGCGATTCCTTCCCGCAGATGTTCGGCGACCGCTGGCCCGAGGCGCGGGACGTCTTCACCAAAAGCTTCGAGGCCATCCACCTGTCGCACCTGAAGCCGCTGCCCGGCGCCCCGGAATTGCTGGCCGACCTGCGCGCGGCGGGCATCCATCTGGCGGTGGTCAGCAACAAGCGCGGCGGCTTTCTGCGCAAGGAGGCCGAGGTTCTGGGCTGGACCGGGCTGTTCGGCGCCCTGATCGGCGCCAACGACGCCGAAGCCGACAAGCCTTCTCCGGCGCCGGTCCACATGGCGCTGAACGGGTCGGGCATCCCCCCCGGTGCCGAGGTGTGGTTCGCGGGCGATTCCCACGTGGATCTGCAATGTGCGGTCAATTCCGGTTGCGTGCCGGTACTGGTGCGTCCCGAACCTCCCCGACCGGGTGAGTTCATTTCCCACCCGCCCACCTACCACCTTGAAAATTGTGCCGCAATGGCCGCTCTGGTCCGCGAACTAACGGTTCCCATGCCCACGATTTGATGGTAACGAAGGTGGCTCTGGGGAGGCTCTTCCCTATACCGATCATAACAATGTCCTTCGGGCAATAAGAACGGATTACCACCATGTCCGCAGAAAAGTCGCAAAATGTGCAGGATGTGTTTCTGAACAACATCCGCAAGAACAAGACGCCCGTGACGATCTTCCTGGTGAACGGGGTCAAGTTGCAGGGCATCGTGACCTGGTTCGACAATTTTTCCGTCCTGCTGCGTCGGGACGGCCACACCCAACTGGTGTACAAGCACGCCATCTCGACCGTGATGCCGTCGACCCCCATCCAGTTGTTCGAGCCGTCGGCCAAGGAAGGCGGCGAAGAGTAAGTGTCCAGCGGACAGGCCGAAACCCCTGCTTCTTCCCGCCAGCGCGCGATCGTCGTCCATCCCGCCCTGAAGGCGGCCGAGGGAGGCATCCGACTGCCCGAAGCGCGGTTGGAGGAAGCGGTCGGTCTGGCCCAGGCCATCGACCTGGACGTGGTCGCCGCCGAGGTGGTGCCGGTGGCCAAGCGTCGCCCGGCGACACTGATCGGCAAGGGCGCGGTCGAACGTCTGGCCGAGCGGATCAAGGAAGCCGAGATCGCCCTGGCGGTGGTTGACGGCCACCTGTCGCCGGTGCAGCAGCGCAATCTGGAAAAGGCATGGGCGTGCAAGGTCATCGACCGCACCGGCCTGATCCTGGAAATCTTCGGCGAACGCGCCCGCACCCGTGAAGGCACCCTTCAGGTGGAACTGGCGGCGCTCAATTACCAGCGCTCGCGTCTGGTGCGGTCATGGACCCACCTGGAACGCCAGCGCGGCGGCTTCGGTTTCATGGGCGGCCCCGGCGAAACCCAGATCGAGGCCGATCGCCGCATGATCGGCGACCGCATCGTCAAGCTGAAGCGCGAACTGGAGGAGGTCAAGCGCACGCGCGAACTGCACCGCAGCGCCCGGCGCAAGATACCCTATCCCATCGTCGCCCTGGTCGGCTACACCAACGCCGGCAAGTCCACGCTGTTCAACCGCCTGACCCGCGCCGAGGTGCTGGCCAAGGACATGCTGTTCGCCACCCTGGACCCGACCATGCGCGGCCTCAAGCTGCCGTCGGGCCGCGACGTCATCCTGTCCGATACCGTGGGTTTCGTCTCCGACCTGCCGCACGAACTGGTCGCCGCCTTCCGCGCCACGCTGGAAGAAGTGCTGGAGGCCGACGTGGTGGTGCATGTGCGCGACGTCTCGCACCCCGATGCCGAGGCCCAGGCCACCGACGTGGAACTGGTGCTGAAGGATCTCGGCCTGGGCGAGATGGTGGATCGCGGACTGGTCGAGGCTCTGAACAAGATCGATCTGATGGACGAAACCGCCCGCGTCGAACTGGTCAACCAGTCCGGCCGCCGCGACAACGCCATCCCGGTTTCCGCCATGACCGGCGAAGGGGTGGCGGAATTGCTGGCCTGTTTCGACCGCCTGCTGTCGCAGGGGCGGGAAACCGTGGATGTCCAGGTGCCGTTCCATGACGGTGCCACCCTGGCCTGGCTGTATCGCCACGGCGAGGTGGTGGAGCGCCGCGACGACGACAGCCATGCCCATATGCGCGTGCGCCTCGACCCCGTCGACGCGCAACGTTTCCAGCAACGTCAGGCCGAGGGGAAGCGCCCGTGACCGCCGTCGATTCGCAACAGGTGATCCGCATCATCCGCGAAGCCGCCGAGGCCGAGATTTTGCCGCGCTTCAAGAATCTTCAGGCGTCGCAGATCCGCGAGAAGAAGCCCAACCAACTGGTGACGGAAGCCGACATCGAAGCGGAAAAGGTTCTGTCGCGCCGCCTGTGCGAAATGTTGCCGGGGGCGGTGGTCGGCGAGGAGGGGGTCGAGGCCGATCCCGCGCTGATGACCGCCCTGGAACGCCCCGGCGTGGTCTGGGTCATCGACCCGGTGGACGGCACCGCCAATTTCGCCAACAGCAATCCGCGCTTCGCCGTGGTGGTGGCGCTGGTGGTGGATGGCGTGACCCGTGCCGGATGGATTCACGACCCGGTTCCCAACCGCACCATCCATGCCGAACTGGGGCAGGGCGCCTGGCGCGGCGACACCCGCCTGCGGGTGTCGGAAGAGGTGGCGCTGGTCCAGATGGCCGGATCGGTCAAGAAACGCGGCCGCGTCGCCGACCACGTCCTGCACGTCGCCCGGCGCGGCAGCGCCGCCCACGATTACCTGGATCTGGTGACGGGCAAACTGCATTTCGCCCATTTCAAGAAGCTGATGCCGTGGGACCACGCCGCCGGAGTGCTGATCCATGCCGAGGCGGGCGGCTATGGCGCCATGATGGACGGCTCGGCCTATACGCCGGTGCTGCACGCCGAGGGGCAGCTTTTGCTGGCCCCCGGCGAGGAAAGCTGGCGGCAACTGGCGCCGCTGATCGATTAGGAAAAAGGCGGGGCTGTGTGCCCCGCCTTTTTTCTCATACCGTCGGTATCCTGCCGCCATTGAGGCGGCGGCCAAGCGGCCGGATGGCCGCGCCCGGCGAGGGACAATACAACCGGTCAATTCATTGGCCGGTTGGTATTTACAGGTCCCGATGCACGGCCAGACCGGCCGGGGCCTGGCAGGTGGGCATCATCTCGATGCGGTTGATGTTCACATGCGGTGGCGACATCGTCGCCCAAAGCACTGCTTCCGCTACATCTTCCGGCAACAGGGGCTCGGTTCCGGCATAGACCTTGGCGGCCTCGTCGGCGTTGCCCTTGAAGCGCACCACCGAGAATTCCGAGCCGCCGCACATGCCCGGCTCGATGTTGGTGACGCGGATTTTGGTCTTCACCAGATCGGACAACAGGTTCAGCGAGAACATGGACACCGCCGCCTTGGTCGCGCCATAGATGGTCGAACCGGGATAGGGGTAGGTTCCGGCGGTGGACGAGATGTTGACCACATGGCCGCGATTGCGCGCCACCATGCCGGGCAGCACGGCGCGGGTCATGGCCATCAATCCCTTGAGGTTGGTGTCGACCATGGTTTCCCAATCCTCGATGCTGGTCTGGTGCGCCGGATTGAGGCCCAGGGCCAGACCGGCATTGTTGACCAGCACGTCGATTTCAGCGAAATCGGCGGGCAGGGACTGGATGGCGGCGAAGACCGCATCGCGGTCGCGCACGTCCAGAACCAGCGTGTGGCAGGGGACGCCCAGTTCGGCCTTCAGTTCCGCCAGACGTTCGGCGCGGCGGCCGCTCAGGATCAGGCGGGCGCCCAGGGCGGCGTAGCGGCGGGCGATGGCGGTGCCGAATCCGGCGGTGGCGCCGGTGATCAGCACCGTGCGCTGGCTCCACTCGGTCATGGGAAGTCTCCTACAGGGGGCGTTGGGGATCGTTGTCGCGCATCATCACCAGATTGGGCGAGGGCGAAAAAGCGTTCTCGATCTTCCAGATATAGACCCGGTACGCGCCGAACGGGCGAACCTCGGTGGCGTTGTGGCGCAGCACGGTGCCGTCGGTGATGATGCGGAATTCACCGCGCATGGTGATGCCCAGTTCGGCCATGCGCTGGGCGTCGCCCGCCTTGACGCCGTTACCGGCGATGGCGATGGTGCCGTCCTCGGCCGAGCGCAGGGCCAGGATGCGGGCGTCGCGGCGCAGCAGGGCCGACAATTGCACCTTGGCCAGCCGTCCCATGCGTTCATACTTCACATGAAAGCGGCCCTTGCCGGCGCGGGTCAGGTTCTTGATGGCAGGATCGCGCACCAAGTCCTTGTAAATGTTGTTATTTCTCTCTTCCTCATTTTCCGCGTTGATCTTGCCCTCGGCATAATCGTGCAGGATCGGCGCATAGATCAGGTCGCCCTCGAACGACAGCGCCCAGTCACCGAAACGCGACAGCCGCAGTTCGGAATGGAAGTTGTCGGGGATGTAGCAGGAGGACAAGGTGAAGGTGAGGGCGATCACCGCCGCCACTCTTGCCATGAAAGACCGGGTCATGGTGCTCATTCCCCCTTGCGTTCCTTCAGCTTGGCGTCGACCCACAACGCTTCCATCTCGTCGAGTGTCGCCTGTTCCGGCCCCCGGCCCGCGGCGCGCAGTTCGGCCTCCACATGGCGGAAACGGCGGTCGAATTTGGCGTTGGCGCGCTTCAGCGCCAGTTCGGGGTCGATTTTGAGCTTGCGGGCAAGGTTGACGCAAGCGAAGAGAACGTCGCCCATTTCGTCCTCCAGCCGTTCCTGGGGGGCGGCGACATCGATTTCGTGTTTGATCTCAGCCACTTCCTCGGTGATCTTGGCGATCACGTCGCCCGGTTCGGCCCAGTCGAAGCCGACGCGGGCGGCGCGGTTCTGCAATTTCAGCGCCCGGGTCATGGGGGGCAGCGATCGAGCGACGCCGTCCAGCACGCTGGCGTGGCCCTTGGCGGCCCGTTCCTGGGCCTTGGTGGCTTCCCAGGCGACGGTCTGGGTTTCGGCATCGCGGATGTCGGCGTCGCCGAACACGTGGGGGTGGCGGCGCACCATCTTGTCGGCGATGGCGCGGGCCACGTCGTCGAAGGCGAATTCCTGGGCCTCGCTGGCCATCTGGGCGTGGAACACCACCTGGAACAGCAGGTCGCCCAGTTCGTCCTTCAGCGCCGCCATGTCGCCATGGTCGATGGCGTCGGCCACCTCATAGGCTTCCTCGACGGTATAGGGGGCGATGGTGGCGAAGGTCTGCTCGCGGTCCCAGGCGCAGCCGCGCTGCGGATCGCGCAGGGTGGCCATGATGGCGAGCAGATGATCGATCGGGCGCACGCGGAATCTCCGGAACAGTGACGGCGAGGGGACTTGCCAGCCTTGTCTTCCCTCAGCCACCTGTCGTAAAGGATGCGCCTGCCGCTGTCCACATCCTGCGGCGCCGTCCGGGAAAGAGCCATGGCCCGCACCATCCTGATCCTCGGCGGCACCGCCGAAGCCTATGATCTGGCCCGCCATCTGGCGGCACGGCCCGACATGCGGGTGATTTCCTCCCTGGCCGGGCGCACCGGCCAGCCACGCCCGCCCGCCGGAGAATTGCGCGTCGGCGGTTTCGGCGGGGCGGCGGGGTTGGCGGCCTATCTGCGCGACCATGCCATCGACGCCGTGGTGGATTGCACCCATCCTTTCGCCGCCCGCATGGGCTGGAACGCCGCTCAGGGCTGTGCGGCGGCCGGTGTGCCCCTGTTGCGGCTGGAGCGCCCGGCCTGGACCCGCCAGGACGGCGACCTGTGGGACGAGGTGGAGGATTGGGAACAGGCGGTGCCACTGGTCGCGGCACGGGCGCGGCGCGTGCTGCTGGCCGTGGGGCGTCAGGAACTGGCGCCGTTCGCCGGGCTGGACCATGTGTGGTTCCTGATCCGCTCGGTCGAGGTGCCGGACCCCATGCCGTCCTTCGCCCAGGCGGAAGTCCTGACGGCGCGGGGACCGTTCACCGTCGAGGCCGAGCGCGCCATGCTGACCGCCCGCACCATCGACACCATCATTTGCAAGAACAGCGGCGGTCCCACCGATTCCAAGCTGCTGGCCGCCCGCCAGTTGGGAGTGCGGGTGGTGATCCGCAAGCGGCCGCGCCGTCCCGACACGCCCTCAGCCGCCAGTGTGGATGCGGCGCTGGACTGGCTGGCCTAACGGCAGGCGCCCACCAGATTGCCCTTGCGGTCGAAGGCCAGAATCTCCAGCCGCACCGGGGCGCCGTCCAGCACCTCGCGCGCCACCGTGGCCGCGCGGGCGGCGATGGCGTCGCCCAGGGGCAGGGCGGCGGCTTGCGCCAGTTCCAGAACCTCCAGGGCGGTGTTGGCGGCCTCGGCACGGGCGACCACCGCCGCCGACGCCCCCAATCCGCGCAAATGTCCGGCCAGCCACGGCAAATCCACCTGTGACCGTTTGGAATGCAAATCCATATGTCCGGCCGCCAGCTTGCACAGCTTGGCGAAGCCCCCGGCGATGGTGACGCGGGCGAGGGGGTGGCGGCGCAAATATTTCAGCATGCCGCCGACGAAATCCCCCATGTCGATCACCGCGTCCGGCGGCAGGCCGGTCAGGGCCAGCGCCGCCTTTTCCGAGGTGTTGCCGACGCTGGCGACCACATGGGCCATGCCGGTGGCGCGGGCGACGTCGATGCCGCGCTGGATGGAATGGATCCACGCCGAACAGGAATAGGGCACCACCACGCCGGTGGTGCCCAGAATGGACAGCCCGCCCAGAATGCCCAGGCGCGGGTTCCAGGTGGCCAGCGCCAGTTTGTCGCCGTCGGGAACGGAAATCTCGATCTCCAGATCGGCGTTCCGGCCCAGCCGGTTGGCGATTTCCACCACCTCGGCACTGATCAGGCGGCGCGGCACTGGATTGATGGCCGGTTCGCCCGGCGGCAGTGGCAGGCCCGGCTTGGTGACGGTGCCGACACCAAAACCGGCGCGGAACACGATGCCGCTGCCCGGCGCTCCCAAACGCAGGGTGGCGATGATGGTGGCGCCGTGGGTGACGTCGGGATCGTCGCCCGCATCCTTGATCACACCCGCACGGGCCCAGCCGTCGCCGTGTTCCGCCAGCGCCAGGGCAAAGCAGGGCGTTTCGCCGCGCGGCAGGGTGATCGTCACCGGATCGGGAAAACCCTGGCCGAACAGCGCCAGACACGCGGCCTTGGCGGCGGCGGTGGCACAGGCGCCGGTGGTCCAGCCAGAGCGCAAGGGCTTGTTGTCGGTGAAATCGTTCATGTCTGCGCGCCAGTGGACGAAAGGCGGACCGGAAGCATCACGACGCCGTCGGGCCAGGGGCGAAGGTACGCCGGGCGTCACGGTTTAGGCAAGCCGGGCAAGATGTGGAGAGATGAGGGGGCAAAAATCGCCCCACAGACATTTGTCGCATAATGCATATTATGGGTCTTAAAATATGCGTTTTATATCAATGGGATAGGAAAATTCCGGGATATGGTATTAGGCTTCGATCAGGCGGTCGGATGGCAGCAGCGCGGTCATGGACGTGCCGGTTCCGATGATGCTGGTGATCCGTAATTCGCCGCCATGGCCTTCGACCAGGGATTTGCTGAGCGGCAGGCCCAGGCCGGTGCCCTTGGCGCGTTGCTCGGTGCCGCCCAACTGGCCGAACGGCGCCAGGGCGATGGCGATGTCGGCTTCGGCCATGCCACAGCCGGTATCCTCGACCATCAGGAAGGGGCGCCCCTCCTCCACGCCCGCGCCGATGCGGACATGGCCGCCGGTGGGGGTGAACTTGATGGCGTTGCCCATCAGGTTCAGCAGAACCTGCTTCAGACGGCGGCGATCGGCGCGGACCAGCGGGTGGCCCGGCATGAAATCGCCCTCGACACGCACCCCGGCCGCTTCGGTCTGCGGCGTCAGTACGCTGATCACGTCCAGGCACAATTCGCTGAGATCCACCGTGCCATCGACAATATCCAGGTGCCCGGCCTCGATGCGCGCCATGTCCAGGGCGTCGGACACCAGATCCTTGAGGTGCAGGCCGCATTCATGGATGGTCTTGAGATAGCGCCCGGCGGTCGGCGGCAGGGTTTCGTCACCGGTCAGCGTCAGTTCGGAAAAGCCGATGATGGCGTTCAGCGGCGCGCCCATTTCGTGGTTCAGATGGCCCATGAAGCGGGTCTTTTCGTCGCTGGCCTTCGCCACTTCGTCCAGCGCGGCCTTGAGGTCGGTCTGCGCCCGCCGCAACGAGGAAATCTGCTCGGTCAGTTCCAGATTGTGATAGACGCGACAGAAGAACTCCTCGGGCACGAAGGGTTTGTTCAGATAGTCGTTGGCCCCGGCCTTCATGAAGCGCGCCGACACCACGTTGTTGCCATAGGCCGACAGGCCGATGATCGCCAGATCGTGCCGACCGCGCTTGCCCCGGATCTTGCGGGTCAGTTCGACGCCGTCGGTGCCGGGCATGTTGTAGTCGATGATCGCCAGACAGATGCCCTCATCCGCCGCCAGCGCGGCCAGCGCCTCGTCGGCGCAACTGGCTTCGACCACCGTGAAGCGGTGCAATTGCAGCAACTCGCTGATATGGCGCCGCGACACCCGCGAATCGTCCACCACCAGCACCCGGTTGGCGGTGTTGCGGCTGATGCGCCGCACCAGGTCGAAGACGGTGTCCAGATTGCCGGGACCGTCCTTGGTGACATAGTCGACCGCATGGCGCGACAGCACGAATTCGCGGATTTCGTCGCTGAAGCTGCCGGTGAAGATGATCGACGGGATCTTGTAGCGCGCCACCTCGTCCACCACTTCGCCGTTCGGGGCGTCGGGCAGATGCAGGTCCAGCAGCGCCACCAGGATTTCGGCGGATCGGGTCGCCAGGATTTCCCGCGCCCCGGCCAGGGTCGGCGCCGCGACCACCTCGAATCCCAGGCGCTCTTCCAGCCCTTTGCGGATCAGTTGCAGGTAGAACCTGCTATCCTCGACGACCAGGGCCTTGGGGCGCATGAACACCGTTTCCGTGACGATCTAAATTATCGAAACCATACTAACGGTGTAATTCTTCAGGGTCAATGCGAGCCGCTATACGGAGATTTCCAGACCGTCATAGGCCGGTTCGACCCCGGCGGGAAGCTGGCCACGCAGGGTGTCGTAATCCAGCGACGGCGTCATATGGGTCAGATAGGCGCGTTCGGGACCGATGCGGTCGATCCATTCCAGCACCCGCTCCAGATGGGCATGGGTGGGATGGGGCTGGTAGGTCAGGCAGCCGACGACCCAGACGCGAATGCCTTCCAGCGCGGCGAAGGATGCGGGCGGCAGGTCCACCACATCGGTGGAATAGGCGAAATCGCCGAAGCGGAAGCCGGTGGTGCGGCAATAGCCATGGTCCTGGTCATAGGGCACCACCCGCAATCCGTCGACCATGAACGGGCCGTCGACCTCGTGCGGGTCCAGCATGGGTTTGTAGATGCTTTGCCCTTCCTCGACCCCGCCCAGCACATAGGGAAAGCGGGCGCGGATGCTGGCCATGGTGTCCGGCGCGGCGAAGATGGGCAATGGCGCCGCCATGGCGCGGTTGACTTCGCGCAGGTCGTCGATGCCGTGCAGGTGGTCGGCATGGTCGTGGGTGAACAGCACACCGGACAGGTGGCGGATTCCGGCCCCCAGCAATTGCTCGCGGCAATCGGGCGAGGTGTCCACCAGGATGCGGGTTCTCCCCTCCCCCACCAAAATCGAGGGACGGCGGCGGCGGTTCCTGGGATTGGCGGGATCGCAGGCGCCCCACCCCCGCGAGATGCTGGGGACGCCGCCGGCCGCGCCGCTGCCCAGGATCGTCACCTTCATCCGGGAACCTTGGTGAACAGGCGGTGGAAATTGGCGGTGGTGGCCCGGGCCAGTTCCTCCGCCGACACGCCCTTCAACGCCGCCACCTTGGCGGCGGTGTGGGCCACATAGGCCGGTTCGTTGCGCTTGCCGCGAAACGGGATCGGCGCCAGATAGGGACAGTCGGTTTCCACCAGCAGGCGGTCCAACGGAATGGCCTTCACCGTTTCCTGCAACGCCTCGGCCTTCTTGAAGGTGACGATGCCGGAAATGGAAATATAAAGGCCAAGTTCAATAGCTTTTTCAGCGAGTTCCGGTCCAGAGCTGAAGCAGTGGATCAGACCGGGAAAGCCCCCCTTCCCCATTTCCTCGGCCAGAATATCCATGGTGTCGCCGTCGGCGTCACGGGTATGGACGATCACCGGCAAGCCCATCTGGCGGGCGGCGGCGATATGGGCGCGGAACGAGTCGCGCTGCCGATCGCGCGGGCTTTTGTCGTAATAATAATCCAGGCCGGTTTCGCCGAACCCCACCACCTTGGGGTGGCGGGCCAGGTCAAGCAACCGTTCCGTCTCGGCATGGGGTTCGCTGCCCGCTTCGTGCGGGTGGATGCCGACGGTGCAATAAACGTCGGGAAAACGCTCGGCCACCGCCAGCACCCGCTCGAAGCGGGTCAGATGGGTGTTGATGGTCAGGAACAGGCCCACCCCGTGGTCGCGGCCGCGCTGGACGACCGCGTCCAGTTCGTCGGCGAAATCGGGGAAATCCAGATGGCAGTGGCTGTCCACCAGCATCAGGCGGCGCCCTCCTCGTCCACGAAGCGCGGAAACACGCCCTGGGGCACCGGCAGGGCGGTACCCGGCTTCAGCGCATGGGCCGAGCCGCAGCAGGAGAAGTCGCGGTTTTCGGCCGGAACCGCCACCAGGTCCAGCAGCCGGGCCGAGGCATCGGGCATGAACGGCTGGGTCATCAGCGCCAGGCTGCGGATGGTTTCCGCCAGCACCCACAACACCGTGCCCATGCGGGCCGGGTCGGTCTTGCGCAGTGCCCACGGCGCCTGACGGTCCACATAGCCGTTGGCGGCGCGGATCACCACCCAGATGGTTTCCAGCGCCTCGTGGAACATCTGGCGATCCATGGCGTCGCGCACCTTGACCAGCAGGCCGTGGGCGGCGTCCAGCATCTCGCGGTCGTCCTCGCTCAGTTCGCCATGCTGGGGAACGGCGTTGCCGCAATTCTTGCCGATCATCGACAGCACGCGCTGGGCCAGATTGCCGTAATCATTGGCCAATTCGGAATTCATGCGCGTGACCATGGCGCGGTGGCTGAAATCACCGTCATTGCCGAACGGCACCTCGCGCAGCAGGAAATAGCGCACCTGATCCAGTCCGTAGCGTTCGATCAACTGGATGGGGTCGATGACGTTGCCCAGCGACTTGGAAATCTTCTGGCCCTCGTTGGTCCACCAGCCATGGGCGAAGACGCGCTTGGGCGGTTGCAGATTGGCGGCCATCAGGAAGGCCGGCCAATAGACGGTGTGGAAACGCAGGATGTCCTTGCCCACCATGTGCAGGTCGGCGGGCCAATACCTCGCGTAGTCGCCGCCCAGATCGGGATAGCCCGCGGCGGTGATGTAGTTGGTCAGCGCGTCCAGCCACACATACATGACGTGGGCGTCGTCGCCCGGCACCGGAATGCCCCATTTGAAGCTGGTGCGCGACACCGACAAATCTTGCAGCCCACCCTTGACGAAGCTGATCACCTCGTTGCGGCGCGACGCCGGGGCGATGCAGTCGGGGTTGGCGTCGTAAAAGGCCAACAGGCGGTCCTGCCACGCCGACAGACGGAAGAAATAGCTGGGCTCCTTGACCCATTCCACCGGGGCGCCGGTGGGGGCCAGCTTGCTGCCGTTGGGGCCGGGCTTCAGTTCGTCCTCGCCATAGAAGGCTTCGTCGCGGACCGAATACCAGCCCTCGTAATGGCCCTGGTAGATGTCGCCCGCTTCCACCAGCCTGTTCCACAGCGCCTGCACGGCGGCCACGTGGCGCGGTTCGGTGGTGCGGATGAAATCGTCGTTGGACGTGTTCATGCGGGCCGCGAGGTCGCGGAAATTGGCCGAATTCATGTCGGCCAGCGCCTGCGGAGACATGCCGAAGGTTTCGGCCGACTTCTCCACCTTCTGGCCGTGCTCGTCGGTGCCGGTCAGGAACTTGACGTCAAAGCCGTCCAGGCGCTTGAAACGGGCCAGGACGTCGCAGGCCAGCGTGGTATAGGCATGACCGATATGCGGCTTGTCGTTCACATAATAGATGGGCGTGGTGACGTAAAAGGTCTTGGCCGCGCTCATGGTCATCTCCTCGAAAACGTGTGCTTTGCGGCGGCTTCGGGCTCAGGCCCGCGCCAGCCGCGTGCTTCAGCCTCGCGCCAGCCGCGTGTCGTTTAGCCTCGCGCCAGCCGCTCAATGGCCAGAAAGGCCGTCAGCATGGCTTGCTTGCGGTCCAGGTTGACCGCGTCGGTGCGGGCAAAAAGGGCGGTGATCTTTTCCCACACCTCAAGCCACCGTTCAAGGTCGGCGGCGGCCAGCAGGCGGCCCATCAGGGCGCCCTCGCCGGGCACCACCTCGCTCATGCCGCTTCCCTGGCGGCCGCCGGCGCGGATCAGCCGGGCCAGCCACCAGCCCAGCAATTCGGTGACGGTGCGCCACGCGGCATCCGCATCGGCACGGGCGACGCGGTCGGCGAAAGCATGCAGCGCGGGCACATCCAGACGCGGCAGCGCCGACAACAGGCCGATCAGGTCGCGGTACAGGTCCAGGCCGCCCTCGGCCGCCAGCCCCAGCGCCTTGCCGATGCTGCCCTCGCCCAGCCGGGCCAGGGCGGTGACGTCCTCGGCGCCCAGATCGGGACGATGGCTGGCCAGCAGGCGGGCGACGCTGGCTTCGTCCAACGGCTTCAGCGCCAGACGGCGACAGCGCGAACGGATGGTGGGCAGTAGGCGGCCAGGACTATGGG
>JAEXAH010000028.1 GCA_023458315.1 Pseudomonadota bacterium | reverse complement strand
CATCCCCATGATTTTTACCGGCATGAAGCTTTCCCTCAACGCGGCCTGGACAACGCTGGTTGCGGCGGAACTGCTGGCCGCTTCCGTGGGGCTTGGATTCATGATCCAGCAGGGCAGGCGCCTTGCGCGGCCCGACGTCATCATTGTCGGCATGCTCACCATCGGGTTTCTGGGCGCGTTGATGTCCTGGATTCTGACCCGTATCGAAGCGCGCTTCGCCTCGTCAAGGAGGCTTTCATGAGCAGTTTTGTCAAAGCCAACGCCGCCTGGCTTGCCCCGGTGGCATCCATCGGCGCGTTCATTGTGCTGTGGGGGTTGGTGTCCATCAAGGTCAACCCGGAGTTTCTGCCCTCGCCCCTGATGGTCTGGCATGAGTTTGTCAGGCTGTGTCATGTGCCTGTGGGCGGCACAAGCCTGATAGGGCATGTGGGCTTCAGCCTGCAGCGCGTGCTCATAGCCTTTTGTCTGGCCGTGCTGCTGGGGCTGCCGCTCGGTTTGCTGATGGGGTGGAGCCGGGTGTGCGAAAAAATTGTTTCGCCCATATTTGAGGTCTTGCGGCCCATACCGCCCATCGCATGGATACCCATCGCCATTCTGTGGCTCGGCGTGGCGGAAGGTTCCAAGATATTTATCTGCTTTGTCGGGGCGTTCGTCATCATGGTGCTGAACTCCTACACGGGCATGCGGTACGTGGACCCCCTGCTTATAGATGCCGCCAGATCCTTTGGCGCCAGCCGTTCGCAGCAGTTTTTCAACGTAGCGGTTCCGGCCTGCATGCCTTCCATTTTCGCGGGGGTGCAGAACTCCCTTTCCATGGCCTGGATGTGCGTGCTGGCCGCCGAAATGGTGGGCGCGCGCGAAGGTGTGGGTTTTATCATCATTCAGGGCATGGACCTCAACAAGTCTTCCATGATTCTTGTGGGCATGATTCTGATCGGTGTTGTCGGCTCCTTACTGGCGGCCCTGTTGCGCTGGGTCGAACGCCTGCTCTGCCCCTGGAGGAGGGAAATGGTATGAATGAGGCAAGGAAGGTCAAAATTGAGTGCCATGATGTATCAAAAACGTTTTTCGTGCCCGGTCAGAAGCAGCTTTTGCATGTGCTGAACAGGGTTTCCCTCAAGGTTTATGAAAACGAGTTTCTTGTCATTCTGGGGCCGGGGCAGAGCGGAAAAACGGTGCTGCTCAACTGCATGGGCGGCCTGCTGGAACCGACGGCGGGCGAGATACGCATCAACGACAAGGCGATAGACGGCCCAGGTACGGACAGGGGCATGGTGTTTCAGCGCTACGCCCTGTTTCCGTGGAAAACCGTGGAGCACAACGTGGCTTTTGGCCTGGCTGTTCGCGGGGTGCCGCTGGGGGAAAGGCTTGCAACGGCGCACCGCTATATAGAGCTTGTAGGGCTGGCCGGTTTTGAAAAGGCCTATCCCGCGCAGCTTTCCGGCGGCATGAAGCAGCGCGTGGGCATAGCCAGGGCGTATGCCAATGATCCCGACATCCTGCTTATGGACGAACCCTTCGGCGCGCTTGACGCGCAAACCCGCTATGCCATGGAGCAGGAACTGCGGGCCATATGGGAAAAGGAAAAACGCACGGTCTGCTTTGTCACCAACAACATTGAGGAAGCCATCTACCTTGGCGACCGGGTGGTGATCATGTCGGCGCTGCCCGGCAAGGTCAAAACGGAGTATTCCATCGAGATTCCCTCGCCCCGCGAGTACACGCATCCTTCTTTTCTGACCCTGCGCAAACAGATTTCTGAAGACACCGACCTGGTGCTGTAGGAGAACACTATGCAATTTGGAAACAAATCCGCCTACGCAGAAAACCGGGACGTAAAGGTTTCGGTGTCCAACCTTACCAAGCGCTACGGCGAGCTTCTGGTGCTCGATGATATCAACTTCGATATCTACAAGGGCGAAATGCTGTGCATCGTCGGGCCTACCGGGTGCGGCAAAACCACCTTTCTGAACTGCCTTTCGCGTTTTATCCCCATCACCAACGGCTCCATTGAGGTGGACGGCAAACCAGCCGACCCCAAAATCCACAATATCGCCTTTGTGTTCCAGGAGGTCTCGGCCATCCCGTGGCTGACCGTCGAGGACAACATCCGCTTTGGCCTGCGCATCAAATGCCTGGCGGAGGACGAGATAGAACGGCGGGTGGAGCGCATGCTCGACGTGGTGGGCCTGACGAAATACCGCACCTATTTTCCGCAGCAGCTTTCGGCCAGCATGGAACAGCGCGTGGTCATCGCCAGAAACTTCGCCATCAATCCCGACCTGCTGCTCATGGATGAACCCTACGGCCAGCTCGACGTTAAACTGCGCTACTATCTGGAAGACGAGCTTATGCGCATATGGAAGGAACTGGGCAGCACCGTGGCCTTTATTACGCATAATATCGAAGAAGCCGTCTATCTGGCTGAACGCATTCTGATTCTTTCTCCCAAGCCTTCGACCATCAAGGAAGAGGTTATTGTGGATCTGCCGCGCCCGCGACAGTACGATGACCCCAAATTTGTCGCCATACGCGACTATGTAACGGAAAGCATCAAGTGGTGGTGAGCTGTCGCCGTTGTTTTTTGCAGCCCCGTTGCAGGTAAGGGGCTGCCGGGCGTCGGTCATCCGCTCACGGCAGGTGCCGCGCCGGCCATGGCCCCTGGCTTCAGGGGGCGGCGACGCGGCGTAATCCGGGAGAATGCGCATGCACGATCCACATATGCTTGCGGAATATCTTGAACAACTGTGCGATACCTTTAGCGACGCCATCTGCGTGACGGACAGCAACGGGCTGGTGGTGCTGGTCAACCAGCGCCATTCGGAACTTACGGGAATCCCCAGGGAGATGATGCTCGGCAGGCGCATTCAGGAAATGTTGCAGAGCGGGATTTTCGATGTGGTGCTCAACCCGCAGATTGTTGCCTCGGGGCGACCGGTATCAAGCGTGCAGCGGCTCTTTAACGGGCGTACGCTGCTGCTGGACGGGCACCCTGTTAAAAACGCCTCGGGCAGCGTGGCGTATGTGGTTACGGTTATCCGTGATGTTTCCGCCCTGGCGGAACTGCGCGAGGAAATAGCCGCGCAAAAAGAGCTGCTTGAGACGTTTCAGTACATGAGCCACGAGGGGCTGCCGGGCAACCAGTGCCCCCGCGTGGTCAAAAGCCCGGTTATGTTGCGGCTTTATGCCGAGGTCGCGGCCATAGCGGTTACGGACGCCACCGTGCTGCTGCTGGGCGAAACAGGCGTGGGTAAGGATGTGGCCGCGCGGCACATCCACCGCCTGAGCCGAAGGGTGGACGCGCCGTTTATCAAGGTGGACTGCGGCAACATTCCTGAAAATGTCATTGAGAGCGAATTGTTTGGCTGCATGCCGGGCAGTCTTGCGGAGGCTGGCCGCAGCGGCAAGGCCGGGCTTGTGGAGGCCGCCTCGGGCGGAACGCTTTTTCTCGATGAAATAGGCGAGCTCCCGTTGCCCATGCAGTTTCGCCTGCTGCGCATGCTTCAGGACAGGGAAATCATACGGGTTGGGGCCACGGCTCCCAAAAAGGTCGATGTGCGCGTGGTGGCCGCGTCCAACAAGGACCTGGAAAAAGAGACGGAACGGGGCATGTTCAGGTCTGATCTCTATCACCGGCTCAAGGT
>JAEXAH010000027.1 GCA_023458315.1 Pseudomonadota bacterium | reverse complement strand
ATGGTCCAATTGCCCGACCCGTCGGCGGTGCCGGACCCGATCTCGGTGACGCCGTCGGTGTCGTACAGCTTGACCGTGGCGTTGGCCGGGGCGGTGCCGCTGAAGGTCGGGGTGGTGTCGTTGGTGATGTTGTCCGTGCTGGAGGTGCCGCTGTCGGTGCCTGCACTCATGTCCGGCGTGCTGGGGGCGGCGGCGCTGGTGGCGATGGTGACGGCAAGGCCCGAGGACGCGACGCTGGTGTTGCCTGCCACGTCGGTGGCCTTGGCGGTGATGGTGTGGGCGCCCGCCGCCAGGGCCGAGGTGGTGATGGTCCAATTGCCCGACCCGTCGGCGGTGCCGGACCCGATCTCGGTGACGCCGTCGGTGTCGTACAGCTTGACCGTGGCGTTGGCCTCGGCGGTGCCGCTGAAGGTCGGGGTGGTGTCGTTGGTGATGTTGTCGGTGCTGGAGGTGCCGCTGTCGGTGCCTGCGGTCATGTCCGGCGCGCTGGGGGCGGCGACGCTGGCGTCGATGGTGATGGCGAGGCCCGAGGACGCGACGCTGGTGTTGCCCGCCGTGTCGGTGGCCTTGGCGGTGATGGTATGGGCGCCCGCCGCCAGGGCCGAGGTGGTGATGGTCCAATTGCCCGAGCCGTCGGCGGTGCCGGACCCGATTTCGGTGGTGCCGTCGGTGTCGTACAGCTTGACCGTGGCGTTGGCCTCGGCGGTGCCGCTGAAGGTCGGGGTGGTGTCGTTGGTGATGTTGTCGGTGCTGGAACTGCCGCTGTCGGTGCCTGCGGTCATGTCGGGTGCGCTGGGGGCGCCCGGCGCCGTGGCGTCGATGGTGACGGCGAGGCCCGAGGATGCGACGCTGGTGTTGCCCGCCAAGTCGGTGGCCTTGGCGGTGATGGTGTGGGCGCCCGCCGACAGGGCAGAGGTGGTGATGGTCCAATTGACCGAGCCGTCGGCGGTGCCGGAGCCGATCAGGGTGGTGCCATCGCTGTCGTACAGCTTGACCGTGGCGTTGGCCTCGGCGGTGCCGCTGAAGGTGGTGGTGTTGGTGATTTTGTCGGTGCTGGAGATGCCGGTGTCGGTGTCCAGGCTTGGCGCGCTGGGGGCGTTCGGCGCCGTGGTGTCGATGGTGATGGCGAGGCCGGTGGAGGCGACGCTGGTGTCGCTGCCGACCGTCGCCTTGGCGGTGATGGTGTGGGCACCCGCCGACAGGGCCGAGGTGGTGATGGTCCAATCGCCCGAGCCGTCGGCGGTGCCCGAGCCGATCTCGGTGGTGCCGTCGGTGTCGTACAGCTTGACCGTGGCGTTGGCCGGGGCGGTGCCGGTGAAGGTCGGGGTGGTGTCGTTGGTGGTGTTGTCGGTGCTGGAGGCGCCGCTGTCGGTGTCTGCGGTCATGTCGGGCGCGCTGGGCGCGGCCACCGCGGCCCCCAGGGTGAAATCGAAATACAATACGGCACCGGCGACGGGGCTGATGTTCCGGTCCACGCAGTTGATGCGCAGGGTGTCGCCCGAAAAAGAGGTGGTCAGGTTGGTCTTGTAGGCGGCGGTCGTGTCGGTGTTGTTGAGCGAGAACGAGCCGAAGGTCGCGTCGACGATCTTGAACGCGACGGCGTCAACCGTGAAGCCCGCGGCCGCGCTCCAGGTAAAGGTCAGGCGGTTGGTCGTGGGGTCGAAATCGACGATTTCCGAATTGTCGCCGGAATAATCGAATTCATTGCCGGCGCCGATGGTGGTGGTAGCCCAAGGGCTGTCGCAATTGGGGTCGTTGATCGGGTCGAAATATTTCAGGGTCAGCCCGGCGATGGACGGCATCAACCCGTCATAGGCTTCGACGGCCAGGGCGGCGGTTTCCACATCGCCCGCCGACACTTCCAGAATCCAGTCGCCGCCACGGCGGGCGGCACCGGTATCGTCGTCCGAGGCGGCGACGTCGGCGCCGGTGATGTCGGCCAGGCGGGCGACGAAACGTTGCCCGGCTTCGCCATGGCCCACGTCGCAACCATACAGCAGCAGGTCGCCGTCGGCGGTCAGCGATTGGCCCAGGGCGGCCAGGCGGGATTGGGTGGCGGCGTCGTTCAGGCTGGAATCGCTGATGGTGGTGCCGCCCAGGACGATCCGCCCCTCGTTGCCGTGGCTGAAGAGGTGGATGGCGTCATAGCCGTCGTGGCTGTCGGCCCAGGCGGCCATCACCGCCAGGGCGTCCTGGCCGCGTTCGATGAACACCACCTCGACATTGGGCGCCAGGGACGACGCCAGTTTCCGGGCGTCGGACAGGGTGGCGTCGATGAACGCCACTTCCTTGCGTTCGGGCGCGGCCGCTTGCTCGGCCGGTGCGGCGACCGGGGCCGGTGCGGCGGTCTTGTCGGCGGTCTGATGGTTGCCGTCGTCGGTGGCGGCGTCGGCGGTGGCCACGGCGGCGCCGTCGAACATCAGGCGGGGTTCCAGGGCCATCGCCCAGCGGGAATTGTAAGTCATGGCGCCCTCGTCTTCCTGTGCCCATCAGCCCACGGACACCGCCGCGCAGGTCGCTTCGTCCTGGCGTCCGGTGCCCTTCGGTAATCCCAAACATCAAAACACTAACGCTTGAATTGTATCGTTTCAACGGAATAGCGCATCCGAAACGGAGTGACACATTGTGTTTCATCTCGTTTCAGGGTTTTGGCGTCAGCGAAATAAACTAAACATTGTGTCCATATGAATAACGGCATTATAAAGAGTGGCATCAATCATGGCGAATTTTCCCTAAAGGGGAGTCTTGGCCAGACTGATAACCGCAAATCGTCCGTCGCCCGTTCGTGGTGCACGGGCACATCAGCAACCGGAGGGGGTATCCATGGAAATTCACTCGCGAAAGGTGGCGTTGCCGTTCGCGGCGGCGACCATCGCGGCGGTCGGCATGATGACCGTCGGCGCCGACCCGGCCGCGGCGTGTTCGAGCGAGCCGTTTGTCGGCGCGGTCTGCATCACCGGCATCACGTTCTGCCCGAGCGGCTATGTCATGGCTGATGGTCGCCAGCTTCAGGTCAGCGGGAACACGGCTTTGTTCGCACTGCTGGGGAGTACCTTCGGCGGAGACAATCGGACGGTGTTCAATGTTCCCGATCTGCGCGGGCGCACCATCAGCGCCACGGGCGCTTTGGGGGATCCCGGACTGCCCAACATGGCCTGGGGGCAGAAAGTCGGGACGGAAATCCTGCCGCTGACCGCCAACAACCTGCCCGCGCACACCCACACCGCCACCTTCATGCCCGGCGCCAATGGCGGCCTGCAAGCCAGTGCGACCTGGAAGGTGGAAGGGTCGGCCCCGACCGGCGCCAGTGCCACGCCGACGACCACCAACAACGTCTTCGCCGGGAACAGTGCCCTGTCGAACATGTGGGCTGGGTCGTCGTCGACCCCCCTGAACATGAGCGGCATTTCGGGGGACGTGACCGGCGCGCCGGTCGGTTCGGTGCAGAATAGCTATACCGGCAGCCCGGTGGGGCCGACCGCCGTGGCGCCGTCGGTGGTGCTGAAGCACTGCATCGCCACCGTCGGCTATTTCCCGCCTCGTCCCTGGTGATCGGAGAGCATCGATGAACGCATCTCTTTCCAAGTTGGCGACCGTTCGCGGCGCCGTCGTCCTGGGGTTCGGTCTGTTCGGGGTGTCGGTGTCGCCGGCCCTGGCCTGTGACTACGAAGCCTATACCGGCTCCATCTGCGTCATGGCTTCGAGCTATTGCCCGGACGGCACGATGGCGGTGGATGGCAGCACCATGCCCCAAAACTACAATCAAGCATTGTACTCGATCGTGGGGACGCTCTGGGGGTCGCAGTCCGGTCTGATCGTGTTGCCGAACATGCAGGGGCGGACGGCCGTCGGCATCAATTACAGCAACACCACCGGCTATAATTCCGCCTATGCCCAGATTCCGCCGGGACAGTCGCGCGGGACCTATACCCGGACGCTGGCTATGTCGCAAATGCCGTCCCACACCCATCAAGCCACCTTCAACGTCACCATGCCGCCCAATTCGGTCAAGATGACCATGCAGGCCAATAATGGCACCGGAACTTCGTCGAAGATCTCCGGCACCACCGGTTATCTGTCCGGGGGTGTCGGCATCACCCCGTGGACGTCGGCGCTGAGCAATCCGGTCACGGTGGCGGGTACCAATGCCGCCGTCTCGGGTGGTTTCACCAGCGGCAGCGTGGCCAACCAGCCGACCGGCACCGGCGCGGCGTTCCAGGCCACCCAGCCGACGGTGGGCCTGACCGTCTGCATCGTGACGAACGGCGTTTATCCGGTCCGGCCCTGATTCCGATCCACAGGAGATTTCGCATGTCCAAATGCAAGATGTTCTTCCTTGGCGGGGTCGCCGCGACCGCGTCCATTCTTTATTTCGCCCAGGCGGTGGACAATTCCGCCCAGGCGTGCTCCAGCGCTCCCTATCTGGGGTCGGTCTGCTATTTCGCCGGGAATTACTGCCCGCAAGGGTTCGTCATCGCCAATGGTGCGATCCTGCCGGTCTCGGGGAACGAAGCGCTGTTCTCGCTGTATTCCTCCACGTATGGCGGTGATGGACGAACGAATTTCGCGGTTCCCGACCTGCGCGGTCGCGCCGCGATCGGCGACGGGTCCGGGCCGGGCTTGACCCCCCGGGTTTTGGGGCAGGTCGTCGGCCTGGAAGCGGTCACGCTGAACTCCAGCACCATGCCGGGTCATAGCCATACGGCGACCTTCACCGGGACGCCGACCGCGGTTTCCGTTGGCGTCACCCAGCCGGTGAACACGGCGCCCGGTACCTCGGCCGTTCCCGCGACCGCGACGCCTTATCTGGGCGCCGCCTCGGGGTCGCCCTCTGCGGCCAAGAAGCTGTGGGCGGCGACGGCGGGGACCGCGCCGGTCGCTGTCGGCGGGGTGGATGTCACCGTGTCGGCGTTGCCGGCACTGTCGGGCGGTGCCAGCGTCACCAATACCGCCTACGGTTCGCTCAACCCGTTGCCGGTCCCGATTTACGGACCGCAGATGGCGGTGATGCCGTGCATCGCCACCGAGGGACTTTATCCCAGCAGGAACTGATTGGCGGCATGCCGGGAACAGGGGCGCGGAGGGTTTCCTCCGCGCCCTTTTTTTCGCATTGCCGGAAACTTTCCTTGACCCCGCCCGGCGGTTTCGGGCATCACCCGCGGTCCCGCGAGCGGCGGGGCGGTCAGGGAAGGAAAGCGCGATGTTCGTCGGCATGGATTTCGGCACGTCCAACAGCGCGGTCGGCGTGGTGGACGCGCACGGCGCGGCGCGCATCGTCGCCCATGACAATGCCGGACTGGCGGGGCGGGGCGCGACCTCGGACACGCTGCGCTCCATGGTGGCGTTCGACAAGGGCCATCGCGGCGCCGACGGCAAGCCGCTGCCGCTGATCGGGCAAGAGGGCATCGCCGCCTATCTGAACGGCGACGGCGAAACCCGGCTGTTGCAATCGTTCAAGAGCCACCTGACCAGCCGCCTGTTCACCAGCGCCACCATCTTCAACCGCCCCTATACGCTGGAAGCGCTGATCGCCATGGTGGTGGCGCGGCTGCGGGCCTCGGCCGAGGCGGCGGGCGGGGCGCCCGCGCCGCGCGTGGTGGCGGGCCGCCCGGTGCGGTTCGTGGCCGAGGACGGCAAGGACGCCGACGATTACGCGGTCGAGCGCCTGACCCAAGCCTTCGCCCAGGCCGGGGTGTCGGAAGTGGCGTTCGAGTTCGAGCCCATCGCCGCCGCCTATTATTACGAACGCCAGTTGGATCACGACGAAACCGTGCTGGTGGCCGATTTCGGCGGCGGCACCAGCGATTTCTGTCTGGTGCGGCTGGGGCCGGGGCGCAAGGGCATGGCCAACCCGCGCGACGCCATCATCGGCACCGGCGGCGTGGGCATCGCGGGCGACACCTTCGACCGCCGCATGGTCGAGCGCGGCATCGCCGAATTCTTCGGCAAGAACACCACCTATCACAGCGGCGGCAAGGATCTGCCGGTGCCCGACTGGGTCTATGGCAAGTTCGCGCGCTGGCACCATATCGGCTTTCTCGGCACCCATTCGACGCTGAACATGCTGCGCGACATCCAGAAGCACGCCAGCCATCCCGAGCGGCTGGACGATCTGCTGGCGCTGATCGAATACAATCTGGGCTATCACCTGTACCGGGCGGTGGAGCAGGCCAAGGTGGCGCTGTCGGCGGCCGGGGAAACCACCTTCGTCTTCGACCACGACCCCATCCGCATCGAGCGCCGCATCACCCGCGCCGAGTTCGATAGCTGGATCAGCCCGGAACTGGAGGCCATCGAGGCGTGCGTCGACACCCTGCTGGCCGATTCCGGCGTTGCGGCGGCCAAGGTGGACCGGGTGTTCATGACCGGCGGTTCGTCGCTGGTTCCGGCGGTGCGCGCCATCTTCGACACCCGTTTCGGCGCCGACAAGGTGGCGGCGGGCGGCGAATTCGTGTCGGTGGCCAGCGGTCTGGCCTATCGCGCGGCGGAACTGTTCGGCAGCAACGGCTGAACCTCGCCCAGGATGGCGGCCACCGTTTCGCGGAAGCGGTCGTGCGACGGCGCGAACACGCCGTCGGAATGGAATTCCAGCAGGCCCTGCTCCTCGATCAGCCGGATGCAGCGCGACATGGATTCGCGGGCGATGCCCAGCATGGCCGCCATGTCCGATTTGGAAATGGGGGTGGCGATGCGCAGCGCCTCGCCCTCGACCGTGCCGAAATGCTCGGCCATCTGGTGCAGCAGCACCAGCACCCGGTCGCGCACGCACAGCGTCAGCATGTTCAGCGCCTGATCCTCCATGCGGTCGATCTCGCGCACCATGCCGGCGGCGAAGTCGCGCTCCAGCGCCCGGTTCTGCTCGAACGCCCAGCGGGCGGCGCGGGCCGGGATGTGGCAGACCACCACGTCGGTGGCGCAATGGGCCGACACCGAATGCGGCTCGGCGCGGATCAGGGCGCGATAGCCCAGGGTCGAGCCCGGCCGCACCATGCGCACTACCAGGGTGTTGCCGTCATGGTCGCCCTTGCGCAGCAGCAGCACCCCCGACAGCAGCCGATAGACCGCGTCGCAGCCATCGCCCTGATGGAACAGATAGGTGCCGCGCTTCAGCTTGCGCACGGTCTTGCGCTCGGCCAGGGTCGCCATGAATTCCGGCGGCATGTCGGTCCAGACATGGGCGGGGGCGAAACTGCACTGGACGCAGCTTGCCGAAGGGGGCGCCGGACAGGCGGGGGTGTCGGGCATGGCCTCAGCCCGCCAGGGCCAGATCGGCATGGCCGTCGGCGGCGATGCCGATGTCTTCCAGCGCCGCGCGGAAATTGGCCTGGGACGGGATCACCACGTGATGGCGTGAGAAATGGGCCAGTCCCTCGGCCTCGAGCGCGCGGATGCAGCGCGACAGCGATTCCGGCGTCATGCCCGCCAGGGCGGCCATGTCGGTGCGGCTGGTGGGCGGCGCCAGCACCAGGGTCTGTTCGTCGTTCATGGTGGTGAAGTCGCGGGCCAGTTGCGCCAGCACGATCAGCAGGCGGTCGCGCACCGACAGCGTCGCCACGTGCAGCATGCGCTGCTGGGCGGCGTTCAGATCGTGGGCGGCGGCGGACAGCAGCAAGTGCTCCAACTCGCGGTCGGCGGCCAGGATCGCCTCGATGTCGGCGGCGGGGATGCGGCAGATCAGCGAATCCGAGGCGCATTGCGCGCAGGACCGGTGGCTGCCATAGCCCAGCCAGGCGCGGAACCCCAGCACGCCGCCCCGGCACACCAGATCCACCGCCAGGGATTCGCCGCCCAGGCTGGCCTTGCGCCGCACCACCGAACCGTCAAGAACCATGAAGATGGCGGAAACCGGTGCCGCGCTTTGGTACAGCCAGCTTCCCCGGCGCAGCCACACCGCCGCCGGCAGCCCCGACACCGCGTGCAGCGACTGCGCGGCCTCCAGGAACCTGCGGGATAGGGGCGATAGATCGCCCAGCGCGGCCTCGTCGAACTGCTCTGCCATTGTCTGAACCCCCTGCGCGTCGCAGTCAGATCATGGGCCGCGAATCGGCAAAAAAACATGACTTGGATCAAGTCGGGCGGTGGCGGGCGGCATGGCGGCCTTTCGCAATCTTGCTTACCGGCGCGTGTCTTTCGCCCCTATACTGCACGGTCGGTCCCAGGGAGAGGGCGCATGGCGGGCATAGGGTGGAGCGAGGATCTGGCGATCGGGGTGGCGGCCATCGACGGCGCCCACCGCGAGCTGGTCGAAGTGCTGGCCGAAGCCAATTCCGCCTTCGATTCCGGCGACGTGCGCGCGGCCTTGCGCCAGTTGCGGCGCTTCCTGACCGCCTTCGCCAACCATTTCGCGGTCGAGCAGCGTATCCTGGGCGACCGCGACGCCGAACTGGCGGCGGCGCGGGCCCGCGAATGGCACACCACCCAATTCGTCTTCGCCGCCCACCCGCTGGAGGCGGACGACGTCGAGGTGCTGGGCCAGTTGCTGCATTGCGCCAACGCCTGGCTGGTGGACCACATCCTGTGCCAGGACGCGCCGTCCAGGGCGTTGCTGGGCGCGGCGCCGGGCGGGCGCGGCGGGCGGTTCCGCCCGGGCTTCGACATGCTCAAGCTGCGCTGGCGCATCGCGCTGCTGGCGCTGGTGCCGCTGCTGGCGCTGGCCGGGCTGGTGGCGGTGTCGGCGTGGGAACTGGAACGCAACGCGTCGTCCATGCGGCTGATGAGCCGCATGAACCACCTGAACGGCAACGTCGCCGACCTGATCCACGAATTGCAGCGCGAACGCGGTCTGGCCACCCTGGTCTTCTATGACCGCCGCCTGGGCCGCGACCAGTTGCAGCAGCAATATCTGGACACCGACACGGCGCTGGCCGATTTCCGCGCGGTGGCGGCCCAGGTGCAGCACGACCTGCCCGGCGACGACGCCGCCGCCCAGCGGCTGGAAGAGGCCATGCGCGCCCTGGACCTGATCCCCGAGGTGCGCGGCGACGTGGACACCGACAGTTTCGACGCCGTCGAGAACATGGATTTCTACACCACCGCCATCGAGGACCTGTCGGCGGTGGTGCCCGAGGTGATCCGCACCTTCCTGCCGTCGGATTTCGCCAAGCTGACCTTTTCCCAGATATTCCTGCAACAGCTCAAGGAACGGGCCGGGCACGAACGGGCGGCGGGCGTCGCCATCCTGTCCTCGGCGGCGCCGGGGCGGCCCATCACCTCGGTGCGCGACCTGGCGGCCGAGCAGCGGGCGCTGGGCGCGGGCTTCGCCGTGTTGGCCCCGGCCGATCTGGCGGCCTTGTACGACGCGGTCGAACGGGCTACCGAAGGCCCCATGACCTGGATGCGCATGGCGCTGGAAAACGGCGAACTGACCCATCTGGGCGCCCAGGAATGGTTCGAGCTGACCTCGCGCCGCATCGATTCGCTGCATCAGGTCGAGGATCAGGTCACGGCCCGCCTGCATGAAGAGGCCGCCAAGCTGGACGACGCCACCAACCACCGCTTCCTGGCCCTGGGCGGCGGCATGGTGGTGCTGATGCTGATGTCGCTGGCCATGGTGCTGGGCCTGGGCTGGAGCATCCTGCCGCCCCTGGCCCGACTGGCCGAGGCGGTGCGGCGGCTGGCCGACGGCGAACGGGCGGTGACGATCCCCGGCCTGTCGGCCCGCGACGAACTGGGCGGCGTCGCCCGCTTCGTGCAGCGGCTCAAGGAACGTCTGGTGCATGGCGACCTGCTGGACGCCCGGCGGCTGACCGCCAACGCCGAACGCCTGCGCGTGGTGGCCGACAGCACGCCGGGCATCGTCTTCCGCGTCTTTCAGTCCGATGGCGGGCGGCTGGTGGTGGTGTGCGCCAGCCGCAAGCTGCGCGACATCGTCGGACTGGCCCCGGCCGACGTGGTGGACATGCCGGTGCGCCGCCTGCTGCGCCGTCTGGTGCGGCCCGAGGATCGCGGCGGCCTGTTGCGGCTGTTGCGGCGCTCGGAACCGTCATCGCTGAGCTTCGAGTTCCAGTTGCGTTCGGACACGGGGCCGCGACCGGGGGCCAATGCCGGGCCAGGGGCATCCGGCCCGCGCTGGCTGCGCGTGGTGGTGTCGCCGTCGCCGACCGAGGGCGGCTGGCTGTGGGACGGCGTGGCGCTGGACATCAGCGGCCTGAAGGCGGCCGAACGCGAACGCGGCCGCATCGCCGCCGAGGCCGGACGACTGGGCGGCACGGCGGGGGGCGCCGGGGCGACGCTGGCCGCCGGGATGGGCTCGCTGGTGGCGCGGCTGGAACGGGCGGTGGCCGAGGGCGGAACCGATCAGGCCGAATTGCTGACCGCCTTGGCCGAGGCCCGGCGCCTGAAGGCGCAGGCCGTCGGCCTGGAGCCGTCGGCGCCGCAACGCGCGGCGGCCAACGTGATTCCCTTTAAAAAAGGATGATGCCCGGTCGGCGGATCAGGCGGCGCCCAGATCGCGCATGCGCTGGCTGATGCGGCGCAGGGTCAGATCGAAGCTGGGCCAGTGCGGGGCCAGGGCTTCGGCCATCTGCACCCCCACGCGGCCATCCACGGGGCGGCCGTGGCGGGCGTCGTGCAACAGGTCGGTCAGGGTCTTCCACGCGGAACGTTGCTGGGCCTTGGTCATGGTGCGGTGAACCGGAATTTGCGTAAACGTTAACGCTGTGTAAACGCATCGCCCGCTCCGGCGCAGCAAGGCAAACGTATACCTCCGGTGGGATAAGTCGGCGTCGCGGCGCCGCCATGGCGGAAAATCAGGCGTTTGCCCGATGGCTCCCCCTCCATGAGTCAGGCATATTGCTGAAGTATGTCGTTCAAAACGCGGAGTGGCGATGACCGACCAGACCGGCACCCTTGGCGCCCCATTGTCCGACGGCGAACGGGAAAGGCTGGCCCGGCGGATCTTGCGCGATCCCCGCGCCAAGCCCGACGACATCCGCGCCGCCCGCTATGCCCTGTGCGTGCTGGAACGCAAGCGGCAGCACGCCCACGGCCGTGCCGGGGACGAACTGCCGCCGTTGCGTTAGACCGTGATGCCCTAAATGTGCACCACGGTCTAACCTTTATCATTCGTGCGTCATGTTCGACGCCCGATGGCCGGGGTGTTCAGTCGCGGAAGTTCACGAATTGCAGCGGCAGTTCCACTTCCAGCTTGCGGCACAGCGCGATGGCCTCTTGCAGATCGTCGCGCTTCTTGCCGTTGACGCGCACTTCGTCGCCCTGGATGGACGCCTGGACCTTGATCTTGCTGTCCTTCAGTTCCTTGATCAGAGTCTTGGCGACGGTCTGGTCGATGCCCTGCTTGACCTTGACCTCGTGGCGCAGGGTGTCGCCCGACGCCTTTTGCGGCGCGGCGGTGAAGTCCAGGCACTTGGGGTCGACCTTGCGGCGGGTGAAATAGGTGCGCAGGAAGTCGTGCATCAGCTCCAGCCGGGTGTCGTTGTCGGCCAGGATGGTGATGACCTGCTCCTTGCGCTCGATGGAGCATTTCGAGCCCTTGAAGTCGAAGCGGGTGCCGATCTCGCGCTGGATGCCGGCGATGGCGTTGTCCACCTCGGCCATGTCGGTCTTGGAAACGATGTCGAACGAAGGCATGGAATCCATCCTGGAACGGTTTTCGCTTGGCCGCAGGTTTAGCCCATGTGCGCGGTATTGGCTAGATTCTGCCATGCGTGATTCGCGGGGCGACGCTTGGCTTATCAAGCGATATCCTGAGGGCCGGACGTTCTTTTGACCGTGCGAGGCCGCCATGCGCCGCAAAATTCCCGCCCTGATCGCCGTTGTTCTGGCCCTGGCCGCCGCCGGGCTGTGGTTTGCCCTGCGCAAACCGGCCGATACCGGAATGCTGGTGCTGAACGGCAGCGTCGATATCCGGCAGGTCGATCTGGCCTTCCGGGTCGAAGGACGGCTGGACAAGCTGCTGGTCGAGGAAGGCGACCGCGTCGCCGCCGGTCAGGTGGTGGCGGTGATGGACAAATCCTATCTGGAGGACGCGGTCCGCATCGCCGAGGCGCGGGTGGCCGGGGCGGCGGCCAATCTGGCCAAGCTGGAGGCAGGCAACCGGCCGCAGGAAATCGCCCAGGCCCGTGCCGAGGTGGCACGCACCGAGGCGGCGGCGGTCAACGCCAAGGCCACCTATGACCGTCTGGCCGGAACCACGGTGGATTCGGTGGTGTCGCGCCAGTCGCTGGACAACGCGCGGGCGACCCTGCGCCAGGCCGAGGCGCAGTTGAACCGGGCGCGCGAGGCGCTGGCCCTGCAAGAGAAAGGCTTCCGGTCCGAGGACATCGCGGCGGGCAAGGCGCAATTGGCGGGCGAGCAGGCAACCCTGGACCTCATGCGCCGCCGCCTTGCCGATGCCGAACTGACGGCGCCCGCCGCCGGTCAGGTGATGATCCGGGTGCGTGAGCCCGGTTCCATGCTGCTGCCGGGGGCCACCGTGCTGACCCTGGCGCTGGCCGAGCCCATGCAGGTGCGCGCCTGGGTGGCGGAACCGGCGCTGGGCCGGGTGGTGCCGGGCACCAGGGCCGAGGTGCTGACCGATGGCGGCCGCACCTATCGCGGTCAGGTGGGGTTCGTGTCGCCGGTGGCGGAATTCACCCCGAAGATGGTGGAGACGCCGGAATTGCGTACCTCGCTGGTCTATCGCCTGCGCATCGTCGTCGCCGACCCCGATGACGGTCTGCGCCAGGGCATGCCGGTGACGGTGAAGCTGCTGCCATAGGGGAAGGTCATGGACGCGCTGGTCCGCCTGGACGATGTGCGCAAGAGCTTCGGCGCCACCAGCGCCGTGGACGGCGTCACCGCGTCCATTCCGGCCGGGCGGGTGACGGGTCTGGTGGGCGCCGACGGTGCGGGCAAGACCACGTTGCTGCGGCTGATGGCCGGGTTGCTGGCGCCCGATGGCGGCGCGCTGTCGGCGGTGGACGCCCTGGGCTACATGCCGCAGCGTTTCGGCCTGTATGAAGACCTCAGCGTCGCCGAAAACCTGTCGCTGTACGCCGATCTGCGCGGGCTGGCGGCGGCGGAACAGGCGGAAACCTTCGCCCGGCTGCTGTCGTTTTCCGGGCTGGCCGGATTCGAGGCGCGGCTGGCGGGCAAGCTGTCGGGCGGCATGAAGCAGAAGCTGGGGTTGGCCTGCGCCCTGGTGGCGACGCCGCGTTTGCTGTTGCTGGACGAACCCAGCGTCGGCGTCGATCCGGTGTCGCGGCGCGAATTGTGGCGCATGGTGCATGAACTGGCCGACCAGGGCGTCGGCGTGGTGTGGTCCACCGCCTATCTGGACGAGGCCGAGCGTTGCCATTCGGTGCTGCTGCTGGATCACGGCAAACTGGTCTATGACGGCCCGCCGTTGGAATTGACGGCACGCATGGGCGGGCGTTCCTTTGCCGTGCGCGGCGCCAGCCTGGACCGCCGGGCGGTGCAAGCCGCCGCCCGCGCCTTGCCCGGGGTGGCGGACGCGCTGATCCAGGGTGCCAGCGTGCGCATGGTCATGGCCGAGGGCGCGCCGCCCCCCGATCCCGCTGACCTGGGGGCACCCGAGGCGGTGGTCGAGCCGGTGGCGCCGCGCTTCGAGGACGCCTTCATCGCCCTGCTGGACCATCACGGCGGACCGCCGCCGGTGCTGCCCGATCTGGTGCGCCACCCCCGGCCACGCGGCGGCGCGGTGGTCGAGGCCCGCGATCTGGTGCGCCGGTTCGGCGATTTCACCGCCGTGGACCATGTGGGCTTCACCGTGGCGCCGGGGGAAATCTTCGGCCTGCTTGGCCCCAACGGCGCGGGCAAATCCACTACCTTCCGCATGCTGTGCGGCCTGATGGAACCGAGCGGAGGCACCGCCCTGGTGTCGGGCATCGATCTGGGCCGCGCCGCGCCCGAGGCCAAGCAGCGCCTGGGCTACATGTCGCAGAAATTCTCGCTTTATCCCGATCTGTCGGTGCGGCAGAACCTGGATTTCTTCGCCGGGGCCTATGGCCTGAAGGGGGCGGCGCGGCGGCGGGTGTGCGGCGCCATGCTGGGTGTGTTCGGGCTGGAGCCGCTGGCCGACACCAATGCCGGGCAATTGCCGCTGGGCTTCAAGCAGCGTCTGGCGCTGGCGGCGGCGGTGCTGCACGGCCCCGACATCCTGTTCCTGGACGAGCCGACCTCGGGCGTCGATCCGCTGGTGCGGCGCGAGTTCTGGGGCCATATCAACACCCTGGCGGGCGACGGTGTGGCGGTGCTGGTGACGACCCATTTCCTGGACGAAGCGGAATATTGCGACCGCATCGGCATCGTCTATCGCGGCCGCCTGATCGCCCTGGGCAGTCCCGATGCCATCAAGGATTCGGCGCGCACGGACGATCGGCCCGACCCGACGCTGGAGGATGCCTTCATCGCCCTGGTCGAGGCCAGTGACCGGGAGGGACGGCCATGATCCGCTTTCGCCGCCTGTGGGCGCTGATGCGCAAGGAAGTGCTGCAAATCGTCCGCGACCCCTCCAGCATGGTGATCGGGCTGGTGCTGCCGGTGGTGCTGTTGCTGCTGTTCGGCTATGGCGTGTCGCTGGATGCCCGCCACGTCACCGTGGCGCTGGTGGTGTCCGACCCGACGCCGCGCACCGCCAGTCTGGTGTCGGCCTTCGCCAATTCGCCCTATTTCCAGGTCGAGGAACTGCGCGACCGCCGCCCGGCCGAGGATGGGCTGGTGTCGGGGCGTTATCGTGGCGTGGTGCTGGTGGCCGCCGATTTCGACGCCCGTGTGGCGCGCGGCGACGAAGCCCCCATCCAGGTGCTGCTGGATGGCACCGATGCCAACACCGCCCGGCTGGTCAAGGGTTACGCCGAGGGGGTGTGGGCCAAGTGGCTGGGGCACGAGGCCCGCGACCGTGGCGCCGACCTGTCGCTGCCGGTCGCCGTGGAAACCCGCGTGTGGTTCAACGAGGCGCTGGAATCGCGCAACTTCCTGGTGCCCGGCCTGATCGCCATCAACATGACCCTGGTCGGCACCATCCTGACCGCCCTGGTGGTGGCGCGGGAATGGGAACGCGGCACCATGGAAGCCATGATCGCCACGCCGGTGGGGCGGCTGGAATTGCTGGCGGGCAAGGTCATTCCCTATTTCGTGCTGGGCATGGGCGGCATGGCGCTGTCGGTGGCCATCGCGCTGGGGCTGTTCCATGTGCCCATGCGCGGCTCGTTCTGGGTGCTGGCGGCGGTGTCGGCGCTGTTCCTGATCGGCGCGCTCAATTTGGGGCTGCTGATCTCGACGGTGGCGAAAAACCAGTTCGTCGCCGGGCAGATCGCCATCGTCGCCGCCTTCCTGCCCGCCTTCATGCTGTCGGGCTTCGTGTTCGAGCCGGGGTCCATGCCCGCCTGGATCGAGGCGTTGTCGCACATCGTCGCCGCCCGCTATTTCGTCACCTGCCTGCAAACCATCTTCATGGCGGGCGACGTGTGGAGCGTCATCCTGCCCAATGCCGGGGCGTTGGCCCTGATCGCGCTGATCCTGGCGCTGATCACCCTGAAACGCACCCGCAAAAGCCTGGAGTAGCGCCATGTGGAGCCGGATCTGGGCGTTGATCGTCAAGGAAATGCTGTCGGTGTGGCGCGACAGGAAAAGCCGCTTCGTGCTGATCGTGCCGCCGTTGATCCAGTTGGCGGTGTTCTCCTATGCCGCCACCTATGACGTCACCGACGTGACGGTGGCGCTGTTCAACCAGGACCAGGGACTGGCGTCGCGGGAATTGGTGGCGCGGCTTCAGGGCTCGCCCACCTTCGCCACATTGCGGGTGGTGGACAACGAGGCCGACATGGCCGCCGCCATCGACCGCCGCGACGCCATGGCGGCGTTGCGCATTCCGCAGGATTTCTCGCGCCGGATCGAGACCGGGCAGGGCGCCAGCGTGCAATTGGTGCTGGACGGACGGCGGTCCAATTCCGCCCAGATCGCCGCCGGATACCTGACCACCATGGTCATGGAACACAATGCCCAACTGGCGGCCCGGGCCGGGCGGGCAGCGGGCAGCACCCTGGTGACGCGGGTGTGGTTCAACCCCAATCTGGAAAGCCTGTGGGTGGTGGTGCCCGGTCTGGTCGGCGTGCTGACCCAGGTGGTGGCGCTGGTGGTCACGGGCCTGAGCGTGGCGCGCGAACGCGAATTGGGCACTTTCGAGCAATTGCTGGTGACGCCGCTGCGGCCGTGGGAAATCCTGGTGGGCAAGACGGCGCCCGGCCTGCTGATCGGCATGGCCGAGGGCAGTATCATCATCCTGGCCAGCCAAATCTGGTTCAAGGTGCCGCTGACCGGCTCGGTGCTGCTGCTTTATGCCGCGCTGGCGGTGTTCCTGCTGTGCACCATCGGCGTCGGCCTGTTCATCTCGGCGCTGGCGTCCACCCAGCAACAGGCCATCATGGGGGCGTTCTTCTTCATGGTGCCGACCATGATCCTGTCGGGCTTCGCCACCCCGGTGCAGAACATGCCCGACTGGATGCAGACCCTGACCCTGGTCAACCCGGTGCGCCATATCCTGGTGGTGCTGTGGGGGGTGTTCCTCAAGGACATGCCCGCCGCTTTGGTCTGGCAATCGGTGTGGCCCATGGCGGCACTGGCCGTCGTCACCCTGGCGGGCTCGGCCTGGCTGTTCCGGCGGCGGCTGTATTGATGGAAAAAAGGGGTCTTCGCGGATTTGCGGGTCTGTTGGCCCAGCAACCGTTTCCGTCATGCCCGGACTTGATCCGGGCATCCACGCGGCGCCGCCTGTTCCCGTCTTTCCGCTGAGATGCCTGCGGACAAACGTGGATGGCCGGGTCAAGCCCGGCCATGACGAGCACTTCCCCGC
>JAEXAH010000026.1 GCA_023458315.1 Pseudomonadota bacterium | reverse complement strand
CAGCACCGCCGCCGCCAAGGCCCCGGCATGCAGCGCCAGCATGGTCAGCGACGACGACGCCCACAGGCCGCGTCCCCGGGTGACGGCCAGCATCATGGCGCGCCTTCCAGGCCGACCAGGGCGATCTTCAGGTATCCGGCGCCGCGCAGGGCGTCCATCACCCCCATCAGCGCGCCGTAATCGACGCTTTTGTCGGCGCGCAGGAAGATGCGGGTGTCCTTGTCGCCCTTGGCGGCGGCGTCCAGGGCGGCGGCCAGTCCCTCGGCCGCCACGATGTCGTTGCCCACCGCCAGACTCTTGTCGGCCTTCACCGTCAGGTACAGCGGCGTGTCCGGCTTGGGCGCCGGTTCGGCGGTGGAACTGGGCAGGTCCACCTTGACGTCCACGGTGGCCAGCGGCGCCGCCACCATGAAGATGATCAGCAGCACCAGCATCACGTCGATGAACGGCGTGACGTTGATCTCGTGCATCTCGCCCAGATCGTCGCCGTCGTGCAGATGCCCGGCCATTACTCGGCGGCCTCGTGCAGCGGCAGCAGGCGGCGGTCCACGTCGCGGCTGACGATGCGCAGGATGTGGGCGCTGGCATCCACCATGCGCGCCTTGTGCCCGGCCACGGCGCGGGCCAGGGCGTTGTAGACCAGCACCGCCGGGATGGCGGCGACCAGGCCCAGGGCGGTGGCCAGCAGCGCCTCGGCGATGCCCGGCGCCACCACCGCCAGATTGGTGGTCTGCGACCGCGAGATGCCGATGAACGAATTCATGATGCCCCACACCGTGCCGAACAGCCCGACGAACGGCCCGACCGAGCCGATGGACGCCAGGATGCCGGTGCCCAGCGCCAATTGCAGCCCCTCGGCCGCCAGCAGCCGCTCCAGCCGCGATTCGATACGGGCCAGCAGGCCGTCGGTGGCGCCGCCCGCCGACAGCTTGATCTCGGCCAGGGCGGCGCGCACCAGTGCCGCCTCGGGGCCTTGGATGCCGTCCACCGCCCGCATTGCGTCCACCAGCGACCGTGATTGGTCCAGGCCCGCCGCCAGGGCGCCCAGGCGCTTGCGGGCCTGATGCAACTCGACGGTCTTGACCAGCCACACCGTCCACGTCGCCACCGACGCCAGGGCAAGGCCGACCATCACCGCCTGGACCACCAGATCGGCCGACAGGAACATGCCCCACGGCGACAGGTCGTGGGGAAGCGGAAGCTCCGCAGAGGGCTGCATGGCGAAAGTCCTTTCACATCAAACAGAGGAAACGGGAACGGCATCGGTCATGGGGCGCGCCGCCCACACACTGTCGCGCGGGCCGGTGCGGGCACGGCGGTGCGATGCCACCGCCAGCCGGGCCAGGACCAGGGCGGCGGCCAGGGCGACGGCATCCACCCCCCAGGCGCCGGGCCACGCCCACAGCCCCAGGCCGGGCAGGGCCAGGGCAGCGGCCGAGGTGGCGGGAACCGCCAGGGTGCACAGCGCCGCCAGCCCCAGCAGATGCGGCGCCGCCCGCCCGGCGCCCAGGGCGAAGGCCCAGGCCAGCGACAGCAGCAGCACGGCGTAGTGAACCAGACGCAGCCACAGATCCAGGTCGGCGACGCGGCCATTCAGCCATTTGGATGCCACCATGGCCGCCGACAATCCGGCGACGCTGCCCAGGCAGGCCCCGACGGTCAGGGCGGCCATCCAGCGGGTGTTGCGGTTTTGCGCCACCGGCCCGCCCGCCCGGCGTTCGGTGCGGCGGCGGCTTTCCACCCACAACAGATTGCCGGAATAGAACAGGAAGGCCCCCGACAGGCCCAGCGCCAGATAGCCCCATTTCACCGGTTCGCCGCCGAAACTGCCGAAATGCAGGGCGAAGAAGGTGGCGACCACGGCGCCATAGGCGCCCTGGTGCCCCGGCATGTAATCGGTGTTCAGCACCGCGCCGGTAATGGGGCTGACCACGGCGAAGCCCTTGCCGCGCATCAGATAGCGTTCGTCCTTGCCCCACACCCGCACGGCGGCGGCGGCGGTTCCGGCGTTGACGTAATCCATGGCATGGGGCTTGAAGCCGGGGGCCACGGCATGCAGCCCGGCCAGGATCTCGGCGGGCGGCAGCATCTCGGCCGGGCCGCGGTCGCGGCTGGCTGGCATGGGGCTGCTGGCCCGCATGATCTTGGGCAGGGTGCCTTCATAGACCACGCGGTCCAGGGCGTCGTAGATCTCGTCATGCAGGCCGAACACCACGGCGCTGAGGCCGATCACCAGATGGAAGGGCAGGCTGAACAGCCCCACCAGATTGTGGGCGTCCAGCCACAGGCGCTTGAGGTTGGCGCCCAGGCGCAGGGCGAACAGATCCTTGACCAGCGATGGCAGCAGGATGATCAGGCCGGACACCAGGGCCAGGACGTAAAGGCCGCTGACGATGCCCATGAAGGCGGCGCCCAGTTCGACCTCGAACGGCAAGCCGCCGGTGCGGTGCAGGTCGTCGACGAATTGCGCCAGACCGGGCGGGAACAGCCGGGTGACGCGCAGGCCGCCGTCTTCGTCCAGGGCCGCCGACATCGGTTCGCGGTCGTCGCGCGATTTCTTCCAGGTCAGACGGGCCAGCACTTCCGGGCCGTCGTCCAGGTGCAGGGTGAATTCCCGCCGCGTCTCGGGCCGGACGGCGTTGGTCAGGGTGATCAGTTCGTCGGCGCGCTCCAGCGGTGTCGCCTCGACCTTGGGCGGCGGCGACGACCAGCGTTGCAGCGGCGTCTCGAACACCGTCAGCGCACCGGCATAGAACGCGACGAACAGGAACAGCCCGGTCAGGATGCCGGTCCAGGTGTGCACCACCTTGTAGGTGCGGATGATGTCGCTGCGCATGCTTAGCGCTCCAGATAGCGGCACAGGAACAGGGCGGCATAGGCCAGCAGGTTGGCCCCGCCCAGCCATGCCCAGGCGCGCACCCCGTCGCGGAACAGGAACACCGCCGACAGCACCGCCAGCCAGATGGGCGGCACCATCCACATGACCAACTGGAACTTGCCGACCCCGATCGGCCCGACCCAGGCGAAGATGCCCGCCACGGCCAGGGCCAGGGTGAACCCCGCCACCGTTCCGGCCAGGGCGCGGCAGCACCAGCATTGCGTCTGCGCGGCTGTGGTCATGGCCGCCCCCGCAGCGCCGCCACGGCGGGCAGCACGGGCAGAACCGCCATGGCGGCGGTCAGCACGGCGAAGAAGGCGGTGGCCGGATGCAGCATGGCGGACCATGCCGCCCACGCCCCGGCCAGGGCCAGGGCGCCGCCCACCCTGGCCGGACGCGCCGGCCAGGGACGGGACAGCCAGTGCTGGCGCGGCGAGCCCAGATACAGGGCCGCCGACCCGGCGATGGCGGCGATGATTGCCGTCAGATGCAGCGCCGCCTCCATCACAGTCCCACCGTTGCCGAGAACATGAAGGTGCGCGGCTCGGACAACGTCACCATGCCGTCCGAGAAGCTGCCCGCCCAGTAATCGTGGTCCAGCAGGTTGACCACATAGCCGCGCAGGGTCAGCGTGGTGTCGTTGACCGGCACGGTGTAGCGGGCGCCCAGGTCGAAACGCCACCATTCCGGAATGGCCAGGGTGTTGGTGGAGTTGACGTATTGCTGGCCGGTATAGACGGCGCGACCTTCCAGGGTGATTCCGGGCAGCGGCGCCGGGTCCCATTCGGCGCCGACATTGCCCTGCCACTGGGGCACGCCAAAGGCGTTCTTGCCGATTACGGCGTTGTTGGCGCTGCTTTGGTACTCGGCCTCGGTATAGGTGACGCCGCCCAGGATGCGCACGCCGTCGGTCAGTTCGCCGAAGGTGCTCCACTCGACGCCGCGATTGCGCTGTTCGGCTTCCATGTACACCCTGGTGGTGGTGTTGCTGGACAGGTTCATCTGGCTGATCTGGAACAGCGACAGGGTGTTGGCGAACTTGCCCGCGTCCCACTTCACGCCCACCTCGCGCTGGGTGCTGACGAAGGGCTCGAAGGTCTGGCCGTAATTGGCGGCATTGGTGTCGGTGACGGTGCTGCCCTTGGTCAGTCCTTCGATGTAATTGGCGTAGACCGACACGTTCTCGGCCGGCTTGACCACCACGCCGATCGCCGGGGTAATGGCGCTTTCCTCGTAATTGGCGCTTTCCTTGGCGTTGCTGAAGGACTTGCTGTGCACGCTCTGGCGGCGGGCGCCCAAGGTCACTTGCAGGCGGTCGTCGAACGCCGAAACGGTGTCGGCCAGGGCATAGCTGGTCAGCGACAGGAAGCTGAGCGGCGAATTCTCGCCCGGCACCTGGGCCAGGATCGCCGTGGTCGGGTTGTAGATGTTCGAGGCATAGGTCCGGCTGCGGAAAAAGGCGTTGCCGGTGTCCTGTTCCAGATACGAGGCGCTGGCCACCACCTCGTGGCCGACATCGCCGGTCTTGAAGCGGCCGCGCAGACCGCCCTCGGTGGTCATGGTGTCCGTGTAGCCGCGGCGGTTGGTGGTCTGGCCGGTGAAGTTGCCGTTAGCCAGAACGCGGCTGGCATGGGTCGAGTTGGTGTAGCCCGCCGAGCGCGAGGCGGCGGTGCCGATTCCGGCAAAGGCGGTCAGGTCGCGGGTGATGTCGTATTCGGCCCGCAGCATGGCGGCGTTGGCTTCCTGCGACGAATAGGTGCCCTTGAACAGATTGGTGGTGGAATCCGGGGCGTCGGGCACGGCGGCGCCGGTCATCTGCGCCATGAAGGACGAGCCGCCGCTGTAATCCTCGCGCAGGGAATAGGCGTCCAGGTTCAGGCGCAGATCCTCGCCGCGATAATCGGCGGCGATGGTGCCGAAGGCGCGCTTCTTCTCCTGCTCGTCGACACCGGTTTCGCCGTCGCGCAGCACGCCGTTGACCCGCACGCCGACACGGCCGTCGGTGCCGAAGCGGCGGCCCACATCGATATGGGTGCCCAGTTGCGCGCCCGAGGTGAAGTCGCCGGTGATTTCCGTGACCGGCGTGTCGGTGGCGCGCTTGGGCACCAGGTTGATGGCGCCCGCCACGGTGCCGCCCGGGCTCATGCCGTTCAGCAGGGCGTTGGGACCGCGCAGCACCTCGACCCGCTCCAGGAACTCGGTGGGGACATGGCCTTCGGGGGCCATGCCGTACATGCCGTTCAGGGCCAGTTCGGCGCTGCCCAGGTTGAAGCCGCGGATGGTGAAGGCTTCGTTGATGTGCCCGCCCGAGGTGGTGAAGCGGACCGAGGGATCGGCTTGCAGAACCTGGGCCAAGGTGCGGGACTGGCTGTTCTTGATGGTGTCGGCGGTGTAGGCGGTGGTGCTGAACGGCGTGTCCATGAAATCGCGGTTGCCCAGCATGCCGACCCGGCCGCCGCGCGCCACCTGGCCGCCGGCATAGGCGGGTGGCGGGTCGCCCAGTTGCGCCTGGGCGGGGGCGGGGGTACGGCCCTCGACCGCCACCGGGTCAAGGGTCAGGGCGTCCGCCGCCTCGGGCAGCCGGTCCAGCGCCACGCTGCCCGCGCCGGTGAAGTGGAAGGTCAGGCCGGTGCCCGACAGCAGACGGCCAAGGCCCTGGGGGGCGGTCAGGGTGCCGCTGACGGCGGTGCTGCGCTTGCCCTTGACCCAATCGGCGTCATAGGCCAGTTGCAGATTGGCGGCGCGGGCAAAGCTCAGCAGGGCGGCGTTCAGGTCCTGGGCGGCGATGTCGAAAGCGATTTGCCGCTCGGCGGCGGCGGTGGCCGGTTCGGCGGCATGGGCTGCTCCCGGCTGCCCCAGCACCATGGCGGCGGTCAGCAACGCCGCCAGACTGGCGCCCGACCTCAAACCCCTGCGCAAGACCCGCGTGTTCCGGTCGACCAATTCAACCCCCATGCTCCTGATCCTTTCCTAAGGCGGATGTGATAATGCAAATGATTTGCACATGCATAGGAGTGAGACGAATGGAGGGGCGGGATTCGGTAAATTTTTTTGATTTCAGTACAGCAGGGTGACGAAAGGCGGCAGCGTGGCGCTGCGGATGCCCAGGGCGGCGACCACCGCGTTCAGCGCGGCGTCGGGGTTGGCGGCGTCGAACACACCGCTGGCCGTGCGGGCCGCCAGGGACGGGTCGCCGATGACGATGCGGCCGGGGCGATAGCGATTCAGGGTGGCGGCGATTTCCGCCAGCGGGGCGCGGTCGAATACCAGGGTGCCGTCCTGCCACGCGGCGGCCTGGGCATAGGGAATCTCCTCCACCGGTCCCAGACCGGCGGCGCCATAGCGCAGGCCCTGGCCGGGCTTCAGGCGGCGGGGGGTGGTGGCGACATCCTGTTCGACCTCGACCACATGCTCGGCCACGGCGACCTCGACGGCGTCGGGCAGGTGGCCGACCATGAAGCGGGTGCCGAGCGCGCGGATTCTGCCGTCGCCCGCCGCCACCACGAAGGGGCGGGGCTCGGCGGCATTGCGCGGCGCGGCGGTGAAATCGGCTTGTCCGGTCAGCAATTCCACCCGCCGCTGCTCGGGGCCATACTGCACGACGATGGCGCTGGCCGGGGCCAGCCGCACCACGCTGCCATCGGGCAACGTCACCGCGCGGCTTTCGCCGATGGCGGTGTGGTGGTCGGCGCGCAGGGCGACCAGCGGATCGCCGCAACGCAGGCCCAAACCGGCGGCCACCACCAACAGAATGCTGGCGGCCAGGGCGGCCAGAGTGGTCAGACGCGGCAGCGGGTTTCGCCCCGGACGGGATGGTTGCGGGACGGCCACCAATCCGGCGGCGTCCACCTCTGCCATCAGCGCCCAGGCGGCGCGGGCCTGATGCAGCGCCGCGCCATGGGCGGCGGACGCGGCCAGCCAGTCGGCCAGGGCGCGGCGGGCGGTGGCGTTCAGCGGTCCGTCCCCCAGGCGTACCGCCCAATGGGCGGCCTCGGCGTCGATGTCGTCCTGGTTCGGCATGGGGGGCAGCACGGTCGCGTCCGCTTCGTCGGCAGTGGGGGACACCTCTAAGACGTGTGGCGGCGGCGAAGTCCGTAAATCTTTTTTCATGGCGCCCGCATCCGGCGCATGACGTGCTGCACCGCCTTGGCCAGATGCTTCTGCACCGAGGATTCCGAAATATCCAGGCGGCGGGCGACGACGGCGTAGGTCAGTCCCTCGATCC
>JAEXAH010000025.1 GCA_023458315.1 Pseudomonadota bacterium | reverse complement strand
GGTTGCTTTCTGAAAGAGTTTCAGCAAATGCTCGATCGCTAAAAGACACGACTGTGCCGGTTAAAGCACAGTCTGCGGTCGGATGTATCAGGCAATGTGGAGTCGTTGGAGGTCTTGTTTTACATCGGTAATACCTCCGAGATTGAACTGTTCGGCGAGTACGTTCAGTATAGCCGGAGATACGAAAGCCGGAAGAGTCGGACCGATGTGTATGTTTTTAAAACCGAGGCTGAGTAAAGCTAAAAGAACGATGACAGCTTTTTGCTCATACCAGGCGATGTTGAAGGCGATGGGCAAGTCGTTGACATTTGCCAGGCCGAATATCTCTTTTAATTTTAGGGCAATAAGAGCCAGGGAGTAACTGTCGTTGCATTGTCCGGCGTCCAGGACACGCGGAATGCCGTTGATATCGCCTAATCCCAGTTTGTTGTAACGGTATTTGGCACAACCGGCGGTAAGGATAACTGTATTTGGGGGGAGCGCTTCGGCAAATTCCGTGTAATATTCGCGGTTTTTCATTCGTCCGTCGCAACCGGCCATAACGATGAATTTGCGGATGGCTCCGCTGCGTACGGCTTCGATAATCTGAGGTGCTAGTTGTACAACCTGATTGTGGGCAAAACCGCCGGTAATATGGCCTGTTTCTATTTCCGTAGGCGGCGGGCATTTTTTAGCTTGCGCGATAATCTCCGAAAAGTCTTTGTAGCCATCCGTATTTTCCTGAATGTGTTTGCATCCGGGATATCCGGTAGAATTTCCGGTATACATCCGGTTGATATAGGAAGCTGAAGGCAGCGGGGGAACGATGCAATTTGTCGTGAAGTAAATCGGACCGTTGAATGTCTCGAATTCTTCCCGTTGACGCCACCATGAATTCCCGTAATTACCGGCGAAGTGGCTGTATTTTTTGAATGCCGGATAATAGTGGGCCGGGAGCATCTCGCTGTGGGTATAAACGTCTACGCCTGTACCTTCCGTTTGTTCGAGCAATTCTTCCAGGTCTTTCAGGTCATGACCGCTGATCAGGATGCCCGGGTTGGAACGAACGCCGATATCGACTTTCGTTATTTCCGGATTACCGTAGCTTTGGGTATTGGCTTTGTCGAGCAGGGCCATAGCGCTTACGCCGTATTTTCCTGTTTCGAGTACCAGTTGGGTGAGCTCCGGAACGGTGAGTTTTTGGGTCGTCATATCGGATAAGGCCTGTTGCATGAATGTGTGTATAGATTCGTCATTGAAGCCGAGGTGCATGGCGTGCTCCGTATAGGCAGCCATGCCTTTTAAGCCGTATAGGGTGAGTTCTTTCAGAGAACGCAGGTTTTCGTCCGTTTCCCGGAGTACGCCGACTTGTGAGGCTTTGGCGGTATATTCCTCTTCTGTGCCCTGCCATTGTAATTCGTCTGTTTCGGGTAGGGGGATGCCGGCTTGACGGGCTTGGTTTATCAGTTCGTTCCGGAGTTCCATGCCTTTGCGTATGAGCCGGATAATACGCTGATCGTCGAAATTGGCATTGGTAATTGTGGTAAATAGTGCGTCGACAATAAACCGGTTGATTTTTTCGTCTATCTTGCGGTGGCCGTTTCTTAGCGTATTGGCTACGATAGCAATTCCACGGACGGAGAATAACAACATATCCATCATGGCCGACGTACTACTCATTTTCCCGCATACGCCTTTAACGGTACATCCTGTACCTTTGGCGGTTTCCTGACACTGGAAGCAAAACATGTTTTCTTTCATATTTTCTGAAATTTAAGGTTATTTCTGGTGGCAAATATTCTGTTTTTTTTACTCCGCGACTGTCACATATGTTACAATCCTTTGTTTTAGAATGAAATTTGTCAGTTAAGGTGGTGGGAATGTATTTATAGCCGGGGAAATATAGAATTTCCGGATTACTTTGTATTTTTGATTACACGTCGGAAGAGACAATGTGTTTAATTTTGTCATGTCGAACCGTTGTTTTATATAAATCGGTATGGAGAATATAGAAGATTTGTTGGAAAAATCTGTTTTCCGGGGTTTACCGGAAGAGAATCTGCGTCGTTTTTCGGGTTCGGTTTCATTGGGTGTGAAACATTATTCGGCAGGAGAATTCGTTGCTATGCAGGATTCCCGTTGTACGGGGCTTTATTTGCTGTGTAGCGGTCGGGTACGCTCGTATATGACAGGAAGTGACGGAAAGCAGATTATCGTGGAGGAACTGGATGCTCCGGATGTATTGGCGCCTGCATTTGTATTTGCAACGGATAACCGTTTTCCTGTGAGTATCGTGACCTTGGCGGAATGCAGGATCCGGGTCGTCAACCGGGAGGAAATGGCCAGGTTTATGCATCAGGAACCGGTCGTGATGATGAATTTTCTGCGACTGATTTCCGATCGGAGTATTTTCTTGAGTCGTAAAGTCAATGCTTTTGCGTTGCAAGATTTAAAAGGGCGTTTATCGGTTTGGCTATATGAAAACGGAGAGATCCGGAATCAGCAACAATTAGCGGACCGTTTAGGCGTGGCTCGTCCTTCTTTGGTCCGGGTATTGACAGAATTGGCAAAAGATGGGGCAGTGGAATTCAAACAACGGAAAGTGGTTGTTACAGACCGGGAGATTTTGAGACGATATTTTTGATTCCGGATGGGACCCGCTGATTTCGCTAATGAATTTCAGATTTAAAATGAGCGATTACTTCTTCGGATGAGATCGTAATTTTTGCAAATTTTAAATTAACATTTTATCGGATGTTCACTCGTAAATCAATCAGCGAAATCAGCGGGCTTATTTTGTTTTATAATATCGGGTTGATGGTGCTGCTGCCTCCGGGAAGCCATGGATTAATGGTTACGTTGGTGA
>JAEXAH010000024.1 GCA_023458315.1 Pseudomonadota bacterium | reverse complement strand
GGGTGTGCGCGAGGAGCCCGGGCGCGGCATGATCGCCGCCGACGGCACCCGTCTGGGCAGCCGCGCCTGGATCGGCATCGCCGACGACGGCGCCGCCCAGGGGCCGGAATTGTGGCTGGACGTGCCGGGCGAAGCGCCGGTGCGCTTCGCCTTCGCCGATTCGCCGCGCCCCGACGCCGCCCGCGTGGTGGCCGAGCTGAAGCGGCGGGGGCTGGCGGTGGAATTGCTGTCCGGCGACCGCCAGGCCACCGTGCGCCTGTTGGCCGAACAGGTGGGCATCGACATCTGGCACGCCGCCCAAAGCCCGGCCGACAAGGTGGCGCGCCTGGAAGTCCTGAAGGCCCAGGGCCGCCGGGTGCTGATGGTCGGCGACGGCCTGAACGACGCCCCGGCCCTGGCCGCCGCCCATGTCTCGGCCTCGCCCTCCACCGCCGTGGACGTCAGTCAGACCGCCGCCGACGTGGTGTTCCAGGGCCATCGCCTGAGCCCGGTGGCGGAAACCCTGCGCGTCGCCGTCGGCTCGCGCCGTCTGGTTACGCAGAATTTCGGACTGGCGCTGGGCTATAATGTGTTTACCGTGCCCCTGGCGGTGGCCGGTTATGTCACACCGCTGATCGCGGCGATTGCCATGTCCACCTCGTCGCTGGTAGTAATTGGCAACGCCCTGCGGCTGTCACGCGGGAGAACAGGTTGACCAACCTTCTGATGCTGATCCCCGTCGCCCTGATTCTGGGCGGCATCGGATTGGTGGCATTCCTTTGGGCCTTGAAGTCCGGCCAGTTCGACGATCTGGACGGCGCGGCCCATCGCATCCTGTTCGAGGATGACGAGGCGCCCCCCCGCGACCGCCCCCCGGGCCAGGCTTGAAGGGGGGGTCGGTGAACGTCATGCCGCCCCTGGATTTCGACGATCACAAGACGGACCGCGCCGAAGCGCCCGATCTTTCGGCGCCGCCCTGCCGCAATTGCGACGTGGTGCGCGAACTGGCGTTCTGCGCCGATCTGTCCCATGACGAGATCCGGCGGCTGGCCACCGTGCGCTGCCACGCCCAATTGCCCGCCGCCTTCAGCGTGTTCCGCGAGGGTGACGCCGCCGACCACGTCTATTCCATCAGCACCGGCGCGGTGAAGCTGTACAAGCTGATGAGCGACGGCCGCCGCCAGATCATCGGCTTCCTGTTCTCGGGCGACATGTTCGGCCTGGGGCTGGATGGCGGCTATTGCTATACCGCCGAAACGCTGATCCCCACCCAATTGTGCCGCTTCACCCATCGCAAGCTCGACACCATGATGGACGAGTTCCCACGGCTGGAACGCAAGATGTTCACCATGACCGTCAAGGATCTGGTGGCGGCGCAGGAACAGATGCTGCTGCTGGGCCGCAAGACCGCGCGCGAGAAGGTCGCCACCTTCCTGCTGAAGCTGTCGCGCCGCGCCACCCAGCAGGGACTGCCGTCCAGCCCGGTGGCGCTGCCCATGAGCCGCGCCGACATCGCCGATTACCTGGGCCTGACCATCGAGACGGTCAGCCGCACCTTCACCCAGTTGAAACGCGAAGGCATCATCGGCCTGCCCGATTCCGGCCATGTGGTGCTGACCGACGAGGCCGGGCTGCGCGAATTGGCCGAGGGCGCCGCCGGGGGCTGAACCTCGACCGTATTTATCCTTTGACTTCATATCGCAGGAATGGAACACCGGGACCGGACCCGCACCGGCCCGCGTCCCAACCCGCCAGGGAGCCGCCCTTGAGCACCGAAATCCGCACCAAGCGCCTGACCACCCGTGACATCCGCGCCCGCAAGGGCGGCGACCCGGTGGTGGTGCTGACCGCCTATTCCACGCCCATGGCGCGGCTGCTGGACCCCCATTGCGACATCCTGCTGGTGGGCGATTCGCTCGGCATGGTGCTGTACGGCATGGATTCCACCCTGGGCGTCAGCGTCGACATGATGATCAATCATGGCAAGGCGGTGATGCGCGGCTCGGCCCATTCCATGGTGGTGGTGGACATGCCCTTCGCCAGCTACCAGGAAAGCCGGGAACAGGCGTTCCGCAACGCCGCCCGCATCATGGCCGAAACCGGCTGCGCCGCCGTCAAGCTGGAAGGCGGCCGCGAGATGGCCGACACCATCCATTTCCTGACCACGCGCGGCGTGCCGGTGATGGCCCATATCGGCCTGATGCCGCAGGCGGTGAACACGGCGGGCGGCTTCCGCGCCCATGGCCGCAACGACGAGGAAGCCGCCGCCATCCGCATCGACGCCCGCGCCGTGGCCGATGCCGGCGCCTTCGCCGTGGTGGTGGAAGGCACGGTCGAGCCGGTGGCCCGCGCCCTGACCGCCGAGATCGAGATCCCGACCATCGGCATCGGCGCCTCGGCCGCCTGCGACGGCCAGGTGCTGGTGTCCGAGGATCTGCTGGGGCTGTTCAACGATTTCACCCCGAAATTCGTCAAGCGCTATGCCGACCTGTCGCCGCTGATTTCCCAGGCCGTCGCCGATTACGCCGCCGAGGTCAAGGCCCGTGCCTTCCCCGGCCCCGCGCATTGCTTCGGCGTGCCCAAGCAAAAGTAAGGACCTTGCCATGACCGGAACCGCTACCCTCGATATCGTCCGCCAGGTCGCTGAACTGCGCGCACGAGTCAAGTATTGGCGCGACCAGGGCCTGAGCGTCGCCATGGTGCCGACCATGGGCGCCCTGCATGACGGCCACCTGACCCTGGTGCGGACCGCGCTGGAACAGGCCGACCGGGTGGTGGCGTCGGTGTTCGTCAACCCCACCCAGTTCGGCCCCAACGAGGATCTGTCCCGTTATCCGCGCCAGGAGGCCAAGGATGCCGAGTCCCTGGACGGCGTCGGCTGCCACCTGCTGTTCGCGCCCAAGGTCGAGGAAATGTACCCCGACGGCTTCGCCACCACGGTCAGCGTCAAGGGCGTGTCGGCGCCGCTGGAGGGCGTTTGCCGCCCCGGCCATTTCGACGGCGTCGCCACCGTGGTCAGCAAGCTGTTGCTGCAATGCCAGCCCGACATCGCGCTGTTCGGCGAGAAGGACTGGCAGCAACTGGCGGTGATCCGCCGCATGGCCCGCGACCTGGACCTGCCGGTCCAGATTCAGGGCGTGCCGACGGTGCGCGAGGCCGACGGGCTGGCGCTGTCGTCGCGCAACGCCTATCTGACGCCGCAGGACCGCGACATCGCCCCCGCCTTGCATCGTGCCCTGCAAGCGGTGGCCGAGGGCGTGCGCGCGGGCAAGTCCCCGGCCGAGCTGTGCCACCGCGCCGCCGCCGACGTCATCGCCGCCGGGTTCGCCAGCGTCGATTACATCGAGGTGCGCGACGCCGAGGACATGAGCCCGGTGGAGACGCTGGCCCGCCCGGCCCGCGTTCTGGCCGCCGCCCGGCTGGGCACCACCCGCCTGATCGACAATATCGGCATCGAGCCCTGAGGCAGCATGCTTGAACGCCTGTTCGGCCTGAAAGCCCACAACACCACCATCGGCACCGAAATCCTGGCGGGTGTCACCACCTTCCTGACCATGGCCTACATCATCTTCGTCAACCCGGCCATTCTGGCCGATGCGGGGATGGACAAGGGCGCGGTGTTCGTCGCCACCTGCGTCGTCGCCGCCCTGGGCTCGACGATCATGGGGGTGTGGGCCAATTATCCCATCGCCTTGGCGCCGGGCATGGGGTTGAACGCCTATTTCACCTATTCGGTGGTGTTGGGCATGGGCCTGAGCTGGCAGGTGGCACTGGGCGCGGTCTTCATCTCGGGCGTGCTGTTCCTGGTTCTGGCGGTGACGCGCGTGCGCGAGGCGATCATCAACGCCATCCCGCATTCGCTGAAACTGGCGATCGCGGCCGGGATCGGTCTGTTCCTGGGCATCATCGCCCTGAAGAACGCCGGGCTGATCACCGCGCACAAGGCGACCCTGGTGACGCTGGGCGACGTCACGCAACTTCCGGCGCTGCTGGCCACCGGCGGCTTCATCGCCATGGTGGCGCTGGACGCGCGCAAGGTCCCGGGCGCCATCCTGATCGCCATCCTGGGCACCACCGCCACCGGCATGGCCCTGGGGGTGACGCCGTTCACCGGCATCGTCTCGGCGCCGCCGTCTCTGGCCCCGACCTTCATGCAGATGGACGTGGCGGGCGCCCTGCATCTGGGGCTGGTGTCCATCGTTTTCGCCTTTCTGTTCGTCGATCTGTTCGACAATGCGGGCGCCCTGATCGGCGTTGCCCACCGCGCCGGGCTGCTGGACAAGGACGGCCGCCTGCCGCGCATCGGCCGGGCGTTGGTGGCCGATTCGGCGGCGGCCATGGCCTCGGGTGTCCTGGGAACCTCGACCACCGTCAGCTACATCGAAAGCGCGGCGGGCATCAAGGCGGGCGGCCGCACCGGCCTGACGGCGGTGGTGGTGGCGGTGCTGTTCCTGCTGGCCCTGGCTTTCGCGCCGTTGGCAAGCGCCATCCCGGTCTATGCCACCGCCCCGGCGCTGCTGTTCGTCGCCTGCCTGATGGCCCGCGGCCTGGCCGACATCCATTGGGACGACATGACCGAGGCGGTCCCGGCGGTCGTCACCGCCCTGGCCATGCCGCTGACCTTTTCCATCGCCCACGGCATCAGCTTCGGCTTCATCTGCTTCGTCGGCATCAAGCTGCTGGCCGGGCGGGTGCGCGACATCAGCCTGACCGTCGCCCTGCTGGCCGCCGCCTTCATCCTGAAATACGCCCTTTTAGGCTGATGGCGGGCAAATAGGCCGGGTTTTCCCATTGACCCGGCCGTTTCCTTGGCTATGATCCCCCGACCAATCCCACGGTGCCCCAGTGGCGGAATTGGTAGACGCAGTCGACTCAAAATCGACCGCCGCAAGGCTTGCTGGTTCGAGTCCGGCCTGGGGCACCATCGGGATGGGGAAGATTTCTCCCCATCCGCCGACGATCCTCACAACATCCCCAGTTCCCGGCCCACCGAGCGCGTCAGCGTGTCGCTGTCCTGGTCCTTCAGCACGTCGGCGAAAGCTTGGGTGGTCTTGGGGCCGATCCAATTGTCCACCTTGAGGTTTTGACCGAAGCCGTTGAGCGCCGTCTGCAACGCTCCGCCTTCCACCTTGGGGGCTTGGTCGTCCTGGCGCAGCAACGGCCCGAAGATGGCGTGGGTCTTGTCCTCCAGCCCATCGACGTTGCCGCTGGCTTGCGCGGCGCGGGCGAAGGTGTTGAAACGGCCCAGGGCAAGACCGTCCTCGACCTTGGCCGGACCCAGCCGGGCGGTGGCGTGCTTGAGGGCGAAATCGGTCTGCGGGCCATATTGGCCGTCCTCGTCCACCGGACCCAGCTTGGCATAGGGACCATAGGCGGCGGAACGCGCGGGCAGCGGGTTGGCGTCGTTCAGCATGTTGAGACCCCGCTGCAATCCCTGCACCGCCTGGGCATAGCCGTCCGTTCCGGCAACGGCGGCCAGCTTGCCACCAAGACGGGCGGTGGCCTGCCACAAATCCTCGCCCTGGGGCGTGGTATGCGGGCTGGGCTGGCGCGGAATGGCGCGGATGGGCGGCGGCTCGATGGGCTTGCCGCCGTCATTGGCCTGGGGGCCGTCGCCGTAATTGGCCAGATGCCAGTCTTCCACCCGCTGATAGGTGTGAATCTTCAACGGATCACCCGAACGCCAGCCGCGATAATCGCTCTGGGCCGAGGCGATCATGTCCTTCATCTCGCCCTCGGTCAGCTTCTCCACCGACTTCAGCAACGCCGAGCGTCCGGGATTGGCAACGGGTGCGGCGGCCATGGCTGTCATGGCGGCAACACGGGAATCCGCGGGCGCCTCGGACTGCTTTTGTTCCGGCTCCGGGGCGGACTGGGGTTGCGGTTGGGGCTGAGGTTCCGGCTGTGGCGCCGCCCCACCCTGATCCGCCACATCCTGCGGACGCGGTTCCGGGCGCAGCACCGACAAGTCACGGTGTTCCTTGTATTGTGGTGGCAGTTGAGGGTGGTCGGGATAGGAATCGGCCACTTGGCGATAGGCTTCGTCGCTTTCAGGGTCCAGATCCTGCATCGCCGCCTTGTTGCGACGCAGGCGGTCGAAATTGCGATGCTGGTACTCGGTCCCCTTGATCTCTCCACCATGGAAATCCGACTGGTTGGCCATTTCGCGGGCATCGCCGTTCTTGATCGCCTCTTTCAGCTTGGGGAACTTGTTGAGTCCCTCCTTATTGGCGTAACGGACGTCGAGCACGGCGGTCTTCTGACCATCGGTCAGTTTGTTCCAATCGGCCTCACCGATCTCACGCTTTACGCCAGCCTCGTGCTCGGCGATCTTCTCGTCGAGTTTGGCGTCGATCTCGATTTTCGGCAGGGTGAATCCACTTTCGCCCTTCTTCATGTCTTTCCTGGATATTTTGCTCAAACGGTCAAATTCGGCACCTTTTTCCTGTTCCGTGGCATCACGCATCGCGCCGGTCTTGGCATCTTTGATTTGGAATTTCAGGGCAACAAAATCATCTTTCCGGCTGACGTTAAGGCCGACGCCAACGATCAGATGCTCGTTGGTATCCCGGTAGGGCTGCTCTTTCACGCCCTCATTTTCTTTCAAATGGGCGCGGATGCGTTGTTTCAAGGTATCATCCATGGAAATCTCCTAAGGGTGTGGAGGATGAAGATGCGGTTGTTCGCGGTATTTCTGGTGGCATTTGCACTCACCGCCGTTCAACCGGCCTGGGCCTATCTGGAAACCCTGCCGGGTGACGCGGAATGGCCGGAAATCCCCGGTCGGGCCGGAATGAAGGCCTTTCAGGACATCTGGATGCCCCAATGCAACGACGGGGCGCTCCAGGATATTGGCAACATGACCTTCCATGAGGGCGGACGCATCAGTTACCAGCGCAGTAAGACGTTCCAGACGGGCTATCGGGTGATCGAGGAGACGCCCTATTACGTCGTCCTGCTGGTCCGACTGCCAAAATTCAAACCGGGAAAAATGAATGTTTCCTTTTGGGCGTTGCGCCCCCTAGGCAAGTCGTTCCGCCCCCGTGGCCACACCGATATGAGCACCATGGGGGTGAACTATTGCATCATCGACGGCGATGTCGCTCACGATAAGGCCGTCTGGAACTTCACCGATGCGGAACTGGCCGAATTCTGGAAGACCAACAAGGATTGCCATCCAAGCCTGACCAGGAAGACCGTTGCCGATGATTACTGGGGCGAAGGTTGGAGCCAGTGGTGTTATTACGCCCGTGGCCGATGATCCGCAGCACCGCACCTCAAGGCACGGGCTTGCGTTGGGGCCGCCTTTGAAAGGCAACGCCCGCAGCCGTTTTCAGGCTCCGGGCGCAAGAATGGCGTTGATGGAACTTTAGTAGAACAAATCTCGTTCTCGGTCAAGCGCGAGCTTACAGGACGTAAGCCCGTTCAACACGTTCCCGCCCCTCGCGGCATACAGCACAATTTGTCGCACATGACCTCACGAACGCAAAATTATCGTGTTATTTCAGCCTATTACATAGGCGCTCTTTACTCAAAATCGACCACCGCAAGGCTTGCTGGTTCGAGTCCGGCCTGGGGCACCAACTTCCTCAAGATGGCGCATCACAAGAGAACAAAACGTGATTGACGGGGCGCCCGCGTTGAACTGGAGAGGCCCGTCAACACCGAAAGGGCTTCGATCTGGGTGAGATTCTCAGCCACGATGATGATGTCGGCCAGATCGAGCGCGACCTGGCAGAAGCGGTGGATACCCAAAAGTTGATGCTTAAGGAATTGGAAGCGGCCGATGCGGCCAGGCGGGAGGCTCAGGGCGCCCTTTCGCAGGCGGGCTGCTCCAACGAGGGGTATTCGTAAGTCAAACCCACTCCGGACGGAGCCCACGGCCAGTGCGTCCGCAAATCCTCGATCACTTCGGCGGGGAGGTCGCTCTCTACCTGCCGCAACAGGTCCGAAACCTCCTCACCGGACTGCTCGGCCACACGCAGATGGCGATAGGCCGCGCGCCGCAATTTTTGCGCCCGGTCACCGGTCCACAGGCGACGGCCAAGTTCAGCATGGGCCGGGCCATAATCGTTGATGGCGGCGTTCATCAGCCAATAGTCTGCCAGTCTGGGCTTGGCCTTCAATCCTTCCGCTCCCGTGGTCAGCAACCGGTACAGGGCGAAGGCGGCACCGTCATCCTTGTACCCACCACGTTCGATAACCTTGCACCCCGCCACCGGGTCGTAAGCCGACGAGTTTCGATCGAGGAAATCGGCGGCGATCTGGGGGGCCGAGGAAGGGGGGAGCTTGATCGTCTCTTCCCACCACGCCAATCGCCTCTCCAACTCCACCGGCATGGGGCGGCCGCGCAGGATGTGGCGTTCGATCATCTCGCGGGGATAGGCCATGTCGTCGTCATTCAGGACGCGGATCAATCCGCGCCGGAACAGGGCGTCGGCCTGTTCCACGTTGGCGGGGACGCCGTCGCCGGTCAGGGTCAGCAATCCCAGCCGGATCAGGCTGGTCCACTTGCCCAGTTCTCCGGCACGCCGATAGTGTTCGGCCGCCTTCGCCGGGTCGCGCGGCAGGGTACAGCGCCCTTCCTCGTACACCAGGCCCGCCCATTCGAACGAAGTGGGGTCGTTGGCCTCCATGCCGACGCGATACCAGCCCAGTTCCTCATCCGTCCGGCCGTTGCGCCGCGCCGCCAAGGCGTTCCAGTTCCACTCGGCGAAGTATTTCGGCCGGGGAAACGGCATGGGGTTGTCTTCCCCGCACACGCGGGTTTCCGGCAAGGCAAACCCCGTGCCGACACCCGCTTGGGCGTCGCCGGTTGGAAGCGCAAGAACAAGCGCAACGAGGGGAATGAAGCAGCGCATTCTTCGGATAATAGCAGGGTCGTTCCCCACTTCAACGCCAGCGCAAGCTGGATCGCCCATGGGCGGCCGAACTGTCCTGTTCCTTTCGCCCGCCCGTTCCTTCACATGTCGGCGTTGTCGCCGGGAATAGGGGATCATACGATCTTGCGGAAGCAATAAATCGTTCTCACATCCAGAGGAACACTCCCTTCATCCCAGCCAAAAGAGCCGATGCCGCACGCCTCGCCCCTGATCACCACCATCGTCGCAGGCATCGGCCTGGCCTTCATTTTCGGCGCGCTCGCCCACCGGCTGCGGGTGCCGCCGCTGGTGGGCTATCTGTTCGCGGGCATTCTGGTCGGTCCCTTCACCCCAGGCTATGTGGCCGATCAGACGCTGGCGCCGGAACTGGCGGAAATCGGCGTCATCCTGCTGATGTTCGGTGTCGGCCTGCATTTCTCGCTCAAGGATCTGCTGCGGGTCAGCGCCATCGCCATTCCCGGCGCCGTCGCCCAGATCACCGCGGCGACGCTGCTGGGGCTGGGGCTGGCGCTGGTGCTGGACTGGCCGGTGGCGGGCGGCGTGGTGTTCGGCCTGGCGTTGTCGGTGGCCAGCACGGTGGTGCTGCTGCGCGCCCTTCAGGAACGCCGCCTGATCGACAGTGAACGCGGCCGCATCGCCGTCGGCTGGCTGATCGTCGAGGATCTGGCGACCGTGCTGGCGCTGGTGCTGCTGCCTGCCGTGGCCGGGCTGATCAACGGCACGCCCAGCCAGGGCGACTGGCTGGCGTCGCGGTTGGGGCTGGGGCTGGGCGGCGTGCTGGCCCTGACCTTGGCCAAGGTGGCGCTGTTCATCGCCTTCATGCTGGTGGTGGGGCGGCGGGTGATTCCGTGGATTCTGCACGCGGTGGCCCACACCGGCTCGCGCGAATTGTTCCGGCTGGCGGTGCTGGCCATCGCCCTGGGCGTCGCTTTCGGCGCGGCGCAATTGTTCGGGGTGTCGCTGGCGCTGGGCGCCTTTTTCGCGGGCATGGTGCTGAGCGAATCCGAACTCAGCCATCAGGCCGCCCAGGATTCGCTGCCGCTGCGCGACGCCTTCGCCGTGCTGTTCTTCGTGTCGGTCGGCATGCTGTTCGACCCGTCGATCCTGATCCAGGAACCGCTGGCCGTGGCCGCCGTTCTGGTGATCATCCTGGTGGGCAAGTCGCTGGCCGCCTTCGCCATCGTGCGGCTGTTCCGCCATCCGGTGGGCACGGCGCTGACCATTTCCGCCAGTCTGGCGCAGATCGGCGAGTTTTCCTTCATCCTGGCCGAATTGGGCATCAAGCTGGGGCTGATGCCGGAACGGGGCCGCGCCTTGCTGCTGGCCGGGGCGCTGATCAGCATCGTGCTCAATCCGGTGATGTTCGCCCTGGCCGAGCGCCTGCGCCGCCGGATCGACCCCGAGGGCGAGGCCGAACAGCCCATGCCGGTGGCGCCCGCGACCACCACCTTGTCCGATCATGCGGTGGTGGTCGGCCACGGCCGGGTCGGCGCCCTGGTGGCGGAGCGGCTGCGCGATTCCGGGCTGGCGGTGCTGGTGATCGAGGAATCCGAGAAGGCGGCGGCGCCCGCCCAGGCCCTGGGCGAAACCATCATCGGCAACGCCGCCCGCGCCGACGTGTTGCGCGCCGCCAATCTGGCCGCCGCCCGCCATCTGGTGGTGGCCATCCCCAATGCCTTCGAGGCGGGGCAGGTGGTGGAACAGGCCCGCGCCGCCCATCCCGGCCTGGGCATCGTCGCCCGCGCCCATTCCGACGCCCAGGTCGAGCATTTGGGCAAGTGCGGCGCCGATCTGGTGATCATGGGTGAACGCGAGATCGCCGCCGGTCTGGCCGCCCATGTGCTGGGCGACGCCCCGGCCCCCGCGCGCCAGCCGGAACCGGTGCCCGCTTAACCGGCGGGCGGTTCCGCCAGCAGGGCGCGCAGGGCGCCATCGGCGTCGGCGCCGCGCCAGTCGCGGATGCCGGTGCCGTGCCATGCCACCCCGCCCTGGCGGTCCACCAGCAGGCTGGTGGGCAGCAGGCCGTTGGGGAATTGCGCCGGGTCGGCGGCATAGGCCGCCAGCGCCCGGATGTGATTGCGGTCGAACCAGTCGCGCACCACCGCCAGTCCGCCGCGATCCAGCGACACCGCCACCACCTGGAAATCCTTGCCGCCCAGCCGCGTCTGAAGCTCGTCCAAATCGGGCATCTCGGCGATGCAGGGCGGGCACCAGGTCGCCCACAGATTGACCAGCAGCACCTTGCCCTGCAAATCCGCCAGACGCAGCGGCGTGCCGTCGGCATCGGCGAAGACGAAGCCGGGCACCGGGCGCCGCGCCCCCGCCGGGGCCAGGGGGAATTCCCCGGCGTTTTCGCTTGGCGTGGCGCTTGGGTTGCCGCGCGGTTCGGTGTAGCCTAGGCGCCCGTCGGAACCCAGCCAGGCCACCAGCACGCCGCCGCCGAAGGCCGCCGCCAGCGCCAGCCCGGCCAGGGTCATCCGAACCCGTTTCGTCGACACGTCCATTCCTTTCAGTTCACGGATACCATGAGCGAGAATTCCAAGCCCGCCGCCGCCGCCCCGACCGCCCCCGCCTCGTCCATGTGGGGCGGCCGCTTCGCCGGCGGGCCCGCCGCCATCATGCAGCGCATCAACGCCTCCATCGACTTCGACCAGCGCCTGTATGCCCAGGACATCCGCGGCAGCAAGGCCCACTGCAAGATGCTGGTCAAGCAAGGCATCATCACCCCGGCCGACGGCGACGCCATTCTGGCCGGTCTGGACCAGGTGCTGCAAGAGATCGAACGCGGCGACTTTCCGTTCAGCATGGCGCTGGAAGACATTCACATGAATGTCGAGGACCGGCTGGCCAAGATCATCGGCGAGGCCGCCGGGCGCCTGCACACCGCGCGGTCGCGCAACGATCAGGTGGCGACCGACTTCCGCCTGTGGGTGCGCGACGCCATCGACGGCATGGAAGCGGCGCTGAAGGGGCTGCAAGAAGTGCTGCTGGCCCGCGCCGAGGAACACGCCGCCACCGTCATGCCCGGCTTCACCCACCTTCAGGCGGCGCAGCCCGTGACCATGGGCCACCACCTGATGGCCTATGTGGAGATGGTCGGCCGTGATCGCGGCCGTCTGGCCGATGCCCGCGCCCGCCTGAACGAAAGCCCGCTGGGCTCGGCGGCGCTGGCCGGAACCTCGTTCCCCATCGACCGCCATTTCACCGCCCAGCAACTGGGCTTCGACCGGCCCATGGCCAATTCCCTGGACGGCGTCTCGGACCGCGATTTCGCCCTGGAATTCATGTCGGCCTGTGCCATCTGCGCCGTGCATCTGTCGCGTCTGGCCGAGGAACTGGTGATCTGGACCAGCGCCCAGTTCCGCTTCGTCAAATTGTCGGACGCCTTCACCACCGGCTCGTCCATCATGCCGCAAAAGCGCAACCCCGACGCCGCCGAACTGATCCGCGCCAAGACCGGCCGGGTCATCGGCGACCTCAACGCCCTGCTGGTGGTGATGAAGGGCCTGCCGCTGGCCTATTCCAAGGACATGCAGGACGACAAGGAACCGGTGTTCGAATGCGCCGACACCATGGAACTGGCCATTGCCGCCATGACCGGCATGCTGGGCGACATGGTGGTCAACACCGACGTGCTGGCCAAGGCGGCGGGCGCGGGCTTCACCACCGCCACCGACATCGCCGATTGGTGCGTGCGCGAACTGAAGATGCCGTTCCGCCGCGCCCACCATGTGGCCGGGTCGCTGGTCAAGCTGGCCGAGGACAAGGGCTGCGACCTGCCCGATCTGTCGCTGGCCGAGATGCAGAGCGTCGAGCCCGGCATCACCGAGGCGGCCCGCGCCGTGCTGTCGGTGGCAAGCTCGGTCGCCAGCCGTACCAGCTTTGGCGGCACCGCGCCGGACAACGTGCGCGCGGCGGTGGCCGCCGCGCGTTCCAAGTGGCTGTAAGGCAAGGAGAGACGGCATGCGCAGGCTGACCACCCTGATCGTGATCGCCGCCATGGCGGCCAGCCTGTCGGCCTGCGGCCGCAAGGGCAAGCCGATCCCGCCCGAGGGCGCCACCTATCCCCGCCAGTATCCCGACATCGTTTTCCCGCCCAACCAGCAACAGGACCAGGGCGGGACGGAGAGCCAGTACCGATGAACCATTTCGACTACGTGAACGGAACCCTGCACGCCGAGGCCGTGCCGGTGGCCGAGATCGCCGCCCGTGTCGGCACGCCGTTCTATTGCTATTCCACCGCCACCCTGACCCGCCATTACACGGTGTTCGCCGAGGGGCTGAAGGATGCGGGGCTGGACGCCACCGTGTGCTTCGCGCTGAAATCCAACCCCAACGTCGCCGTGGTCCGCACCCTGGCGAAGTTGGGCGCGGGCGCCGACGTGGTCAGCGAGGGCGAATTGCGTCAGGCGCTGGAGGCGGGGGTGCCCGCCGACCGCATCGTGTTCTCTGGCGTCGGCAAGACCCAGCGCGAGCTGGAATTCGCCGTCGCCAAGGGCATCATGCAGATCAACGTGGAAAGCGAGCCCGAACTGGAGCTTTTGAGCCAGGTCGCGGCGGCGCGCGGCGTCAGGATGCCCATTGCGCTGCGCGTCAATCCCGACGTGGACGCCGGCACCCACGCCAAGATCACCACCGGCAAGAAGGAAAACAAGTTCGGCATCGAATGGACCCGTGCGCACGAGGTCTATAAGAAGGCCCGCGACCTGCCGGGCGTCGATCCGGTGGCCATCGCCTGCCATATCGGGTCGCAATTGACCGAGCTTGATCCCTTCGCCGCCGCCTTCCGTCGGGTGCGCGATCTGGTGGCCATGCTGCGCGCCGACGGTTTCGACATCCGCCGCCTGGACCTGGGCGGCGGCCTGGGCGTGCCTTACGAGAACGAGACGCCGCCCGCTCCCGCCGCCTATGCCCGCACCATCAAGGCCGAACTGGGCGATCTGGGCTGCCGCATCGTGCTGGAGCCCGGCCGTGCGCTGGTGGGCAATGCCGGCATCCTGGTCAGTCGGGTGATTTACGTGAAGGAGGGCTCGACCCGCACCTTCGCCATCGTCGACGCCGCCATGAACGATCTGGTGCGCCCGGCCATGTACGAGGCGTATCACGGCATCGACACCGTCACCCAGCCCGCCCCCGATGCGCCGCGCAACCCGGTGGACGTGGTCGGCCCGGTGTGCGAAACCGGCGACACCTTCGCCAAGCAGCGGCCGCTGCCGCCGCTCAAGTCGGGCGACCTGCTGGTGTTCCGCACCGCCGGGGCCTATGGCGCCGCCATGTCCGGCACCTACAACACCCGTCCGCTGGTGCCCGAGGTGCTGGTGAACGGCGACCGCTTCGCCGTCATCCGCGCCCGCCCCAGCTACGAGGAAATGCGGTCGCTGGAAAGCCTGCCGGACTGGCTGGACTAAGGGCACGATGAACGCGGCGGCGCCAGACCCCGTCCCGCTTCCCGGGCTGGCCCGCCGCCTGCGTCTGGCCTGGGCGGTGGTGCTGGTGGAACGGCTGTGGCCGTTGCTGGTGCCGCCCGCCTGCGTCCTGGGGCTTTTTCTGGCCTATGCCCTGTTCGATCCGGTGCCGGTGGTGCCGGGTTGGCTGCACCTGACCATCCTGGTCCTTACCGTGCTGGCGGTGACGGGCCTGCTGGTGCGGGCCGTCCAGCGGCTGCGCCTGCCCGACCGCGAGGACGCCGCCCGCCGCCTGGAACGGGATTCCGGCCTGGATCACCGCCCGCTGGCGGTGCTGGGCGACCAACCGGTGGGCGACGATCCCGCCGCCGCCTCGTTGTGGCAGGCCCATCTGCGCCGCACCCTGGCGCGGCTGGGGCCGTTGCGGCTGGACTTTCCCCGATCGGACATGGCGGCGCGCGACCCGTGGGGGCTGCGGGCGGCGGTGCTGTTGCTGCTGGTGGTGGCCGTCACCGGCGCCTGGGGCGACGTGCCGCGCCGTCTGGGCCGGGCGTTGGACCTGTCGGCGGCGGCCGGAATGGCCCCCGACACAATCGAGGTCTGGCTGACCCCGCCCGCCCATAGCGGCCTGTCGCCGCTGGTGTTGCGGCCGGGCCGCGACGGCGCGGTGGCGGTGCCCCAGGGCACCGCCGTGCTGGCGTTGCTGAGCGGCGGCTGGGGGCAGGGCCGTCTGCGGCTGGGCGACCATGACGCGGTGGATTTCCAGCGCCAGCCCGACGGTGGCCGCCGGGCCGAGGCGCGGCTGGAGGTTTCCGGCTGGCTGGCGGTGCGGCAGGGGCTGTTCACGGTGGCGGAATGGCCGGTGACGGTGACGCCCGACGCGCCGCCCGTCGTCGCCTTCGCCCAGCCGCCCGAGCCGGGCGAGCGGGGACGGCTGCATCTGGCGCTGACCGCATCGGACGATTACGGCCTGGCACGGGTCTGGGTGGCGGTCAGCCGCCCCGGCGAGGAACCGCTGGACCTGCCGCTGGGGCTGGCCCCCGGCACGCGGGAGGCGCGGCCCGGCGGCTGGATCGACCTGTCGGCCCATGCCTGGGCGGGCTTGCCGGTGACGTTGACCCCCATGGCCGCCGATGGCGCCGGGCAGATCATGGCGGGCGAGCCGGTGGCGACCACCCTGCCGGAACGACGCTTCCTCAACCCGGTGGCGGCGGCGGTGGTGGCACAGCGCCGCGCCCTGACCGGGGCCCCGCGCGAGGAGGCCCACGCGGTGGCGGCCTTCCTGGATCATCTGGGGCCGCAGCCGGAATTGTTCAACGACGATCTGCGCGCCTTCCTGATGCTGCGCGCCGCCCGTCACGATCTGTTGTCCCGCGACGGCTTCCTGCTGAGCGAGGTGCGCGACCTGTTGTGGCATGGCGCCCTGCGTATCGAGGACGGCGACCTGTCGGCGGCGGAACGGGCGCTGGACGAAGCCCGCGCCGCCCTGGAATCGGCGCTGGACCGTGGTGCGTCGGCGGACGAAATGCGCGCCCTGCTCGACCAGTTCCAGCAGGCGGTGGCCCGTCTGCTTCAGGCCGCCGGAACGGCGGCCGAGCCGACGCCCACCGGCGATGGCGTGATGCTGGGCGCCGACGAGGTCATGGACATGGTCGAGCATTTGCGCGATCTGGCCGAGGGCGGCAGCCGCGACGCGCTGCGTCAGGCGCTGGAGCAGATGGGGAAATTGCTGGGCAATCTGGGCGGCGGCGGCCAGGGCTCGGGTGCCGCCGAGGGTTTGCGGCAATTGCGCGACCTGGCGGCGCGGCAACAGGCGTTGCAGGATGACAGCGCCGCCCGCGCCCGTGACCGGGTGGCGGCCGATGGCGGCGCGGCGCGGGCGCAAAAGGATCTGCACCGCGCCCTGGCGGAAACCGCCCGCGATCTGGCCGAGGCGATGGGCGAACCGCCCGCCGCGTTGGGCGACGCCGCCCAGGCCATGGAAAGCGCCGCCGATTCCCTGGCGCGCGGGGATTGGGACGGCGCCGCCGAGGCGCAGGGCCGGGCGGTGGCCGCCCTGCGCGCCGCCATCCGCGACACGGCGGCCAAGGCCGGGG